>NZ_FNUD01000002.1:3875752-4180577 GCF_900106095.1 Pseudomonas deceptionensis
TGATGACCACCACGGGCAAGGGTAAGGTGTATCAAACCCCCTTTCTCAATGTAAAAGAAAATAGCGGTGATCTTTATGGCATCCACGATGCCCCAGTGATCAAAGGGATGTCGGGTGGGCCGGTCATTGGCAGTGACGGCAGCATTGTCGGTATCAATGAAGGTTACTACTCGGTCACACCACACGATGTGCCTGCTCAGACCGATTTAAGAGGTGCCAAGAGGGTGAGTATTTTTGTCCCTTACTCAATTATTGCGCGTGAGTGGAGAAAGTTCCAGGCTCAGCTTAATCACCAAGAAGCCCCGACAGCCCCTGCCCCGAAAACTGATTTCTGCCCTGAATTAGGTTTGAAACCGCTGAACATATAAGCCATGTAAATAATAAAATTATTTACCGCCTGCAGACGTAGCGCGAGCAAGTTTATGCTTATCTATTTTCAGGGCTGACTTTTCAGTCGCCCTGAAATATTTATTAAAAGAGCACGGAATTATTTCGCACTTAGCCCTGCGTACCGCCTGATTGATAAACACCCACTTCACAATGACTGATGCCCGTTAATCATTAGAAAACTTAATACTGCGCACGCAAATTAATTTCAAAGCAATGATGTATATTTATTTCATCCTTTACAAAAACTCCGTCACTGCCTAAAACCTCCAAGCCGTTAAGGCTGACTTGGAGGGCTGCTTCTGGCCGAAAGCATAAGTTAGTCAGTTTAGTTAAGAATGCTTGCCCCTCAAATGCCCGCGTGCGTCCAAGACCTCGCATAAAAAGACCAGCGCTCGACGAAAAACCGGGTGGCAATCGCCATAAGGCAAATGGTCGAGCGAAGCCCAGAAAAACTCGAAGAGGTGACCATGGTCATCAAGCGTCTGATGTGACCATTGCTCGGGCAGTGGCCCAATCACCTGGCACAGTTGAAACGACCAGATCTGGCCCTGATGACCGGAATCCCAGCATCCTAGATCGTCTTCTATTGTGGCGGTGTTTATACCAGACTCTTCCGCCAGTTCACGTAGCGCCGCCCGACAGGGTGCCTCCCCCTTTTCAATAGTTCCCTTCACCAGTTGCACGCCAGCCAGAGGATGACGGAACAAAAGGATCTTGGGCCGCCGCGCAGAAGACAGAACGACTGAGCAGACCTTCTCGAGAAGCATCGCGATATCCTTATCTGAAATGAAAGCTCACCATCATACGCATTCAGCTTTACGCAATGGGTGCGGGCAAGATTCTGACTGGCCTCTTGAGCGGCAATAATACTTGTTATACAAGGCGTTCTAAAACCTTGGCACGCATGGGGTGCCAGGAGGTCCGTGCCTGGAAACCCGGGGCGATTCAGTACTCTGCCGGTTTGCTCCATGCAAAAAAATTAACGTGCCCGCTCATTATTTCGAATAGAAACAAGTGGGGATCGATTTTCCATTTTTGAGTACTTAGTTAACGTGAATTGGGATGATCTGAAAGTTTTTATCTTCGTCGCCAAGTCGAACAACGTGACCGAGGCGGGAAACTCGCTCAACGTTTCGGCATCGACGGTATCGCGCAAGATTGCCGCACTTGAGGACTCGCTCAGCACCGTGTTGTTCCTGAAAAACACCAATGGCTATTTCCTGACGGAAGCTGGCAGCGCACTGCTTCCTCTGGCGTTAGAGACCCAGGAGCGCTTCAAACTCATTGAGCGACAGATGTCGCAGCCAGGCAATCGGATGGCTGGGCAGGTGCGTATCGATTGCCCGGAGCTAATGGGCACGCACCTGATCATGCCTGGACTGGCAGGTTTTCGTGATCAATACCCCGAAATCAGCTTCGACTTCATCAACACGGCGGTGTCTTCAAAACTCACGCAAAGCCATAGCGACATCATTATCCGATTGCGCAGACCCGAAAACGGCAACTTCACCATGCGCCGGGTCGGGACACTGATGCAGGGGCTTTTTTGTTCTGAAGGCTATGCCGCCGCCAACAGGCTGCCAGCGAAGCCTGACGACTTGAAGCACCATTACTTGATTGGCTGGACTGAAGAAATGTCTTATATGCCGCTCGCGCAATGGCTCAATGAGGTGAGCCGCGACCAGAAGCTCTGGATGCGCGTGCCCAATCTCAATGCCCAGCTCAAGGCAGTTGAAGCTGATCTTGGTATCGCCGCGTTACCGACCTATGTTGCACACCAGTCAGGCTTGCGTCAGGTCCTGGCCGATAGCCCCCTGCACAGCTCCGATATCTGGCTTCTGCGCAATCAGGCCACACAAGGCGTAGGTCGCGTCGATCAAGTGGTGGATTATCTGATGGAGTTATTCCAGAGCAAAACGGCCCCCATGCACTAGCAACCGTTGCCTGGAGGGTCATGAAGACGGCTTAAAGCGAGCCGGTACGCAGGAAAATCCAGAGCGCTACCGCGATCAGCATCAGCCCAAACATCGCGTTCTGGATCATCAGCAGTTTGGGCCGCGCCTGGATCAGTTTCTGCACGGTCGACCCCATCGATACCCAGATGACGTGCGAAAAGAAATTCAGCGTAATCAGCGCAGCGCTCAAGATCAGCACGACGCTGCTGCTTGTCTCACCGGAGGGCGTGAAGGTGGAAAACATCACCAGCAACATCACTATGCCTTGCACATTGCCCAACTGCACAACGATGCCGTCTCGAAACTGCAAGTGTATGGCTTTGTCGCTGGGTGCTTTCAGCGGGCGACACAACAGCCGCACCCCAAGCCACAAGATATAAAAGCTGCCTAGCACTTGCAGTACCCACACCAGCCTCGGGTTGTTCATCAGCGTGTGATAAAGCCCTAACCCGACCAGCACCGCGAGAAAGAAATATGTGATGTCCAGGCCGACGATAAACCGGACCGAACGACGTACACCGCTCTGAGCTCCGGAGGTCGCAACCATCAAGTTGCCAGGACCTGCACTCAGGGTCAGCGGTGCCATGGTTGACAGCCAAAGCAGCCAGTTGATGCTTAATAATTCTTGCACGCTCTTATCCTCAATCACCGCATGGACTGCACTCCCTCAAGTCTAATTCCCGGTTGCTTGTAACGTTATAGCGAAGAGCGCAAAGCCATTTCCCATAAATGGGGGAAGGCGTTATCGCGCTTACCTGGCCGCAGACCGATGCCTTTTGACCCTGTACATATCACCATCTGCATGGCTGAGCAGCGTGTCGGCGTCCTCCCCGTCCTCGGGGTAAATGGCCACGCCAATGCTGCAGGACGGCATTGTGATTCCGCCAAATTCAGCACCCAGGGGCTCGGCCATGACCGCGATAATCTGCGCCACCTTCTCGGATATCTCCCCCGGTGAGCGGATATCCGTCAACAGAACCGTGAACTCATCACCGCCCATCCGGGCCACCGTGTCGGTCTCACGTACGCAATCTTCCAGCCGGCGCGCCGCCATGCAGAGCACACGATCGCCCACCGCATGCCCGTAAGCATCATTGATGTCCTTGAAGTCGTTGATGTCCAGAAACAGCAACGCCAGCGCGCTCTTGTGCCGGCGCGACGTACGCAGGGCCGAGTCCAGTCGCTCATTGAACAGCGAGCGATTGGTCAGTTTGGTCAGCGGGTCATGATGGGCGAGGAAACGCAACTCGTCCTCGGCCTGCTTGAGCGCCGTCACGTCCCGCGCAACGCCGATCCGCGCGCCCACCTCCTGGGACCAGAAAGCAGCCCACAGAATATGTACGATGCTTCCATCCTTGCGGATGTAACGGTTGCGGAAATCGACGTGGGCCTGACCATTCATGACCCGGACAATGGAGGCCCGCGTGATCGCCAGGTCGTCAGGGTGCATGTAATCGGTGATCATGGTTCCCGTCAGTTCGCTGGCCCGGAAGCCGAGCAACGCCTCACAGCCATCACTCACAAATGCAATCTGGTTGTCGCTGTCGACCACAAAGACCGTGTCCAGCATCAAGTGGATCAGCTTGGGATAGAGAGCTTGCAGGTCAACGGGCATAAGACTTGAGCGTCCGGTTGATAAATCACCTTAATCATAGCCTGATGGCAAAACGAGATTGCACTATTGCTGCGCGACGCCGGCGCACGGGGAAACGGTAAATGGCCCCCTTCAATTTCAGCAGCCGCTCAACGCCGGTTTCAGGCGCTCGCCCTCGAAGAAGATCGGCCGCAGGCGCACGCCCACGCTATTGCCGATGAATGCAGCCACCAGCCACACCCAGCCATGCAGGCTGCCCGAGGCGATGCCGCTGAAGTACGCGCCAATGTTGCAGCCGTAGGCCAGGCGCGAGCCGTACCCGAGCAGCAGACCACCGATCACCGCCGCCACCAGCGAACGGGCCGGGATTTTCAGGCTGGGAGCAAACCGCCCGGCCAGACCTGCGGCCAGTAGTGCGCCGAGGATGATGCCAATGTCCATGACACTGGTGATGTCTTCCCACACTGGCGCGGCCAGCGCCTTGGCATTGCCCGGCATCAGCCAGAAGCCCCAGCTGCCGACATCGACCCCCAACCCGCTCGCCGCCTTGGCGCCCCACAGCGCGAACGCCGAGGTGATGCCCCACGGCCGCCCTGCCAATGCCAGCGTGGCGTAGTTGAGCAAGGCCAGGGCAATCGCCCCCCATACCAATGGCCATGGCCCACGCAAAAAGCGGCGCAGACCCCGGTGCTCACTGGTTACGCCCTCTTCAAGCGTGCCATGACGGGCCTTTTCCAGGCGCACGGTCACTGCGGCAATAATCCCGAACACAGCCAGGCTCACGAGCAATGCCGGTACAACGCCAAAGCTTTTAACGATCGAAGTCGCCGGAAATGAGGGCAGCGCAAACCACCAATCCACGTGGTGAGTGGCGATCAACGAACCGCAGATAAAGAAGAACAGGGTCACCAGCATGCGCGCATTACCGCCGCCGACCGTGAACAGGGTACCGGACGCACACCCGCCGCCCAGTTGCATGCCGATGCCGAAAATGAAGGCACCAAACACGACCGAAATCCCGATGGGTGCCACCAGCCCGACCACAGGCTGACCGAACAGGGTTCCCGCTCCCAGCGCGGGGAAAAATAGCACCACCGCCACGGCCAGCATCACCATTTGCGCACGCAGGCCGGCGCCACGGCGATCATTGAGAAACACCCGCCAGGCCGAAGTAAAACCGAAGGCGGCGTGATAAAGGGTCAAGCCCAGCGCCGCGCCGACCATCAGCAACAGCACCTGGCGCGAGCCGACGCTGTTTTGCAGGAACACGGCGCCAAACAACAGAAAGACAAATGCCACCAGCGGCGCAAGCGGCTTGCGCGCAGGTGTCAGGGTAAGAGAGCTGCTCATGAGGTATCTCGGTACGTGTGATGTAGGTTGATTCAGAGGACGCCGAGTATAAACCTGAGCGGGTGGCTGAGCCTGTATAGATCGCTATTGGGTGACAGCTTGTAGCCGCAGACGAGTAGAACGAGGCTGCGTTCGAGCGCGAAGCGGTCGCAAAACCGCTACACGTGATTTGCCTGATTAACCGAGGCCGCTGACTTCACGACTGTTGCGCAGCCTCGTTCAACTCGTCAGCGGCTACAGATTTAGTCGCCCACCCCGCGTCGTAATTACATCCCCAGCCAGTTCGGCAGTGCCAGGGAAACGAAAGGCACGTACGTCACCAGGACCAAGAAGGCCAGCATCACCAGCAGCCACGGCGATACCGCTCGCACCACGCGGGTCAGCGGCATGCCCGTGACTGCCGAGGTGACAAACAGGTTGAGGCCGGTTGGCGGTGTGATCAGCCCGATTTCCATGTTCACCACCATGATGATGCCCAGGTGGATGGGGTCGATGCCCAGTTGCATGGCGATCGGGAACAGGATCGGCGCGAGGATCAGGATAATCGCGGAGGGCTCCATAAAGGTGCCTGCCACCAGCAGCACAATGTTGACCACCAGCAGGAACTCGACCGGCGTAAAACCCTGCTCAACCACCCAGGCGGTGATCGACTGCGGGATCTGCTCGGTGGTCAGCACGTGGGCGAAAAGCATGGCGTTGGCGATGATGAACATCAGCACCACGCTCAGTTTTCCCGCCTCGATAATCACCTTTGGGCATTCGCGAACGGTCATGTCCTTGTAGACGAAGATGGCCACGAACGCGGCATAGACCGCAGCCACGGCTGCTGCTTCCGTCGGCGTGAACATACCCGAGTAGATGCCGCCCAGAATGATCACGATCAGCATCAGGCCCCAACCGGCTTTGCGGCCTGCGGTCATGATCTCCTTGAACGAGGCACGCGGCAGCGCAGGCATGTTTTTGACCCGGGCCATGATGTAGATGGTGACCATCAACACGAGGCCCAGCAGCAGGCCCGGCACCACACCGGCCATAAACAGCTTGCCCACCGAGGTTTCGGTCGCGGTGGCGTAAACCACCATAACGATCGAAGGCGGAATCAGAATGCCCAGGGTCCCGGCGTTGCAGACGATACCGGCGGCGAAATCCTGCTTGTAGCCGGAGCGCACCATGCCGGCGATGACGATAGAGCCGACCGCCGCCACCGTGGCCGGCGACGAGCCGCTCAATGCCGCGAACAGCATGCAGGCAAGGATCGCAGCGATGGCCAGGCCACCCTTGATGTGCCCCACACAGGCGTTGGCGAAGTCGATCAGGCGCCTGGCCACGCCTCCGCTGGTCATGAATGCACCGGACAGCAGAAAGAACGGAATGGCCAGCAGCGTGTAGTGCTCGCTGGTTTCAAACAGCTTGATCGCCAGCGAACGCACCGAGTCGTTGCTGAAAAACAGGATGGTCATGGCCCCGGACAACCCCAGGGAAATGGCCACTGGAATGCCGATAAACATCAGCACGAACAGGGCGACAAACAGGAAAGCGATCGTCATTTGATGTGCTCCGACTTGTCGTTTTCGGCCAGTTTCACGGCGTCATCCACTTCACTGTGCAGGCCCAGGCCTTGCTGTTTGCCCTGCAGGATGCGAACAAATATTTGCAGGAAACGTACGAACATCAGGGCAAAGCCGATGGGCACGATCATCACGATATGCCACTGACGAATGCCGAAACGGTCCAGGTCTTCTGCACCGGTACCAACCCGGTACAGCGTGGCGACCCACTGTTCGCTGGAGTAGGCCATCAGGGCGCAGTAGCCTAGGCAGATGGCGACTGCGAGCAAGGCTATGCGCCTCTGGTTGGCGGGGTTGAACTGGCGCACCAGCAGGTCGACACCAATGTGCGCGCCGATGCGCACGCCCCAGGCCAGGCCCACAAAGATCAGCCAGCCGAACATGGCCTTGGTCAGCGCCACGCTCCAGGTCATCTCCTGGGCGACGTACAGAATGGAGTCGCCGACGCCGAGCATGGCCTCGTTGGCGAAGGGCAGCGAATCCCCCAGCGAGTAGAAAATGCCATAAAGATTGTTGAACACCACGTACGCGAAAGTGACCAGGGTCATGCCTGCAAGCAGGAACGCCACCAGCATTTCTTCCGCGTGATTCCAGACACGAACGACAGCGTGCATGGGTTATCTCCCTTGAAAGAGCGGTCGAGAAGCGAGCAATGGGACCGATGAAGTCCAGGCGGCATGTTGGCCACCGGCTTTCGCGCCGCAGACGCTGCCGCAGGCGATCCCACGGGAGCGCCCGCAACAGTCATGGGTCCTGGCTGCGCTTAGCTGCTTTGGTTGGCCTGTTCGGCGGCCTGGATCAGATCGACGCCAATGTCGCCTTCGAACTTCTTCCACACCGGGCGCATGGACTCACGCCACATCTCGCGCTGTTCAGGGGTAAGGATGATGATTTCGCTGGTGCCCGCGTCCACGATCCGCTGCCGGGAGGCCGCGTTCAGCACCTCGGCCTGCTTGTTCACCTCGACCGTGACCTCGGCCATCACCGCATCCAGGGTGCTGCGTACGTCTGCGGGCAAACCGTTCCAGAACTTGGTGTTGGTGATCACCATGTAGTCGATGGCGCCATGATCGGACTCGGTGAAGAACTTCTGCACCTCATACACGTTCTGGCTCTCGTAGTTCGACCAGGTGTTCTCGGTGCCATTGACCACGCCGGTCTGCAAACCCTGGTAGACCTCGGCAAAGCTCATCTTGCGCGGCGCGGCGCGCAGGGCCTTGAACTGCTCATCCAGAACCGCGGACGCCTGCACCCGGAACTTCAGGCCGCGGGCATCCTTGGGCTCGTACAACGCCTTGTTGGCAGACAACTGCTTCATGCCGTTGTGCCAATAACCCAGGCCGGTCAGGCCCTTGCCCTCCATGGATTTGAGCAGTGCCTGACCTTGCGGGCTCTGCTGGAAGCGGTCGAGCGCGTTGATGTCGTTGAACAGGAACGGCAAGTCGAAAATCTGGATCGGCTTGGAATAGTGCTCGAATTTGGCCAGCGACGGCGCCAGCAGTTGCACGTCTCCCAGCAGCAGCGCTTCCATTTCCTTGCCGTCACCGAACAACGAGGAGTTCGGATAGACCTCGACCTTGACCTGCCCGGGCAAACGCTCTTCAGCGAGTTTTTTGAACAGCAGTGCGCCCTGCCCCTTGGGCGTGTGCTCGGCGACGACGTGGGCGAACTTGATACTGATGGGGTCGGCAGCGCTCGCAAAACCTGCGAATAACGGGAATGCGCAGACCAACGCCTTTAGGGTGTGCTTGAACATGGGGACATACCTCTTGTTGTTATAAGTTTGGTAGTGCCTGGTGTTGCCTGAACTTCGTTTGTTGCAAATGCCGCGTGTCTCCCGACTCAGGCATACGGCGAACCGGCTCGCCGCAAAACTCGTCGGGCATGTTCGATCACCGGTGCATCGACCATTTGCCCGTCGACCACGAATACCCCGTCCCCGCTGGCGACCGCCGCCAGAACCCGCCGGGCCCGGTCGAGCTCTTCATGGCCGGGCATAAAGGTGTCGTGAATCAGTGCAACCTGACTGGGGTGGATGCACAGCAGGCCGCCAAAACCCATATCCCGGGCATCGGCAGCCATGCGGGTCATGCCTTCGCTGTTCTTGATGTCCGGGAATACGCTGTCCAGCGGCGGCGCCAGATGCGCCAGCGTGCTGTGAAGGAGAATGGCGTAGCGCGCCTGGTCGAGAATCCGTTGCGAAGCGTCTGTGCCGCTGGCCAGGCCCAGATCCAGGCCCAGATCCAATGCGCCGAACGTCAGGCGCTCTACCCCGCCCGCTTGGGCAATGGCTGGCAACTCCAGCAGGCCTCTGGCGCTTTCGATGATGGGCCAGACGGGCTTGCCGCACGCCGCAGCCCGCTCGACCTGCGCGGCGCTTTGCGCCTTGGGCAGCAATACGGCCACCACCCCGGGCTGACGAAGGCATAACGCCAGATCAGCCGCCTGCTGTTGGTGTTCCGGTGCATTGATGCGCACCAGCACCCGCGCCTGGGGGTTGGCATCCAGAAAAGCGTCCAGATTGGCCCGCGCCTGCGCCTTGAGGTTTTCCGCAACGGCGTCCTCAAGGTCGACGATGACCGCATCGGCGCCGCTGCCCAGTGCCTTGGCAATACGTTCGGGCCGGGTAGCCGGGACAAACAGCGCTGAACGAACAATGGTTTGATCCATGAAGATGCTCCGTGCCGGGGGGCGAGGCAAAAGCCTCACACCGCTCCCTGTTGGTGAAGACCCTGGATGTCATCCGCCCCATAACCCAGTTCGGTCAGCAGGCTGTCGGTGTGTTCCCCCAAATGCGGCACCGCATCCATTCGCGGTTCAAAAGCGCTATTGCGACCTGGTGGCAGCAGCGCCGGCAGCTTGCCCGCGGGGCTGTCCACCTCGCGCCAGCGATCGCGGGCCTGAAGCTGCGGATGTGCCCAAACCCCTGCCATGTCGTTGACATGGGCGTTGGCAATCGACGCCGCGTCGAGCCTTGCAATGACCTCATCGGCGCTCATCTGCGCAAAAGCATCAACGATGATGGCCCGCAACTCGGCACGGTTCTGCGAACGCCGCGCGTTTGCATTAAAGCGTATGTCTTGCGCCAGCCCCGGCTGTAGCAACACCTTGTTGCAGAACTGCTGCCATTCACGTTCGTTCTGCAGGCCGAGCATCACCGTGCCGCCGTCACCTGCGGGGAACGGGCCATAGGGGTAGATAGTGGCGTGTGCGGCACCGGCTCTGGGGGGCGGCGCAGCGCCGTCGTAGGCGTAATACAACGGATAGTTCATCCACTCCACCAGGCTTTCGAGCATCGACACATCAATGCGGCTGCCCTCGCCGGTCTTGTCGCGCAGCAACAGTGCCGACAGCACGCCGGTGTAGGCGTACATGCCCGCCGCGATATCGGCAATGGAGCAGCCGGCTTTGGCCATGTCGTGTTCCCCCGGCCCGCCGGTGACGGACAGAAACCCGCCTTCGCTCTGGATCAGCAGGTCGTAGGCCTTTTTCTGCTCGTAGGGCCCGCCCTCCCCGTAGCCGGAAATATCGCAGACGATCAACCGCGGGAAGCGCTCATGCAGCGCTGCATAAGACAGCCCCATGCGCTCTGCCGCACCCGGCGCGAGGTTCTGCACCAGCACATCGGCCGTGGCCAGCAGCTTGTCGAGTACCTCCCCGGCAGGCTGTTGCTTGACGTTCAGGGTCAGGCTTTCTTTGGAGCGGTTGGTCCACACAAAGTGCGAGGCCAGGCCATTGACCCGCTCGTCATAGTCACGGGCGAAGTCACCGGAGCCGGGGCGTTCGATCTTGATCACCCGCGCCCCCAGGTCGGCCAGCTGCCGGGTGCAAAACGGCGCCGCAATGGCGTGCTCCAGGCTGACGACGGTAATGCCGTCCAGCGGGCGGGGTTTGGCGATGGTGTCGGTCATGATGCGTTCTCTACAGAAGCCGGGAGGCGGGTCAGGACGCCAAGGTCGTCAAGGTGGCGCAGTTGCCAGACCCGCCCGATGAGGCCCGTGGCCTGTGCGTCATTGCGCGCACCCGAGAAGGCCAGCAAGCGGCGAAACTTGTCTTCCAGCTCGGCGCGACTCAGGGTATTGCCCGGGTCGCCCTTGGGCTCATCGATGCGACCGCGCAAGGTCCGGCCCTGCACCGTGGTCACCTCCACCCGCCCCAGCCAGCGCTGCGGATAGGCGCCGTCGACTTCCTCGTCCAGCACCATGCACACCCTGGAGCAAAAGTCGGCGATGCGCGGATCGGTCAGCGAATGCTGGTGGAACTCGGGCAAGCCGGCCTTGCCGTAAACAGCGATCAGGCCCAGCACCGTGCCCATGGAAAACTTGGCCTGGTGGACGGTCTGTGGCACCCGCACGCGGCCCAGGACGTCGATGGCGCCCTGATGGACCCGCGTGGTGACGCTGGCAATGTCCTGGGCCCGCAGTTGCTCGCGCTGCATCAGCTCCAGCAAAGCATCCGCCGCCGGGTGCGTGTGGCGGCACGAAGCGTGAAACTTGAACGAGGTTTCAGTCAGTGCCCAGCGACTGCCCAGGCGGTCGGACAAGCAGGCCGGATTGGCGTCGCTGGACATTCCGGCGGCCATGCCCTGCTCGCCTTCGAGAATGTTTTTAGCGCCGCTCAGCCCTTCGGCGGTCAGGTAGGCGGCCAGCAGGCCATCGGCGGCCGCCTTGGCGGTGTGCAATTGCTTGGAGTCAGCCGCATCCCGCAGAAACTCCCACAGTCCGGCTGCCTGGGTGCCCGCGCTGCCGAGCACATCGGTGAACTGCTCCTGATTGAAGCCCATCAGTTTGCCCACCCCGACCGCCGCCGCCAGGGTGCCCACCGTGGCGGTGGTGTGGAAGATGCGATAGTGCGAGCGGCCGAGGAACTCACCGATACGAATGCCGGCTTCATACCCGGCGACGGCAGCAACGATCAGTTCGCGGCCGGTTTTGCCCAGGTCCTGGGCGGCAGCCAGCACGGCCGGGAACACCACCGTCGCCGGGTGCAGCACGGAGCTGTTGTGCAGGTCGTCCTGCTCTACCAGGTGCGAGCTGGCACCATTGACCAGCGCGGCGAAATACGCGGAGCTGGACGTGCCATTGACCAAAATGCCGGCCGGCCCGCTGGCCGGGCCCATCTTCGCCGCATAACGCTCGAACAACGGGATCGGATGCGAAGCCTGGCTGGCCAGGGCCGAGCCCAGCCAGTCAAGAAACAGGTCTTCGGTGCGGCTGATAACGGCTTCAGGCAACTGCTCGTAATGCAGGTTGGCTAAAAACTCCGTGAGCGCTTGAGTGTGCTGACTCATGCAGCGTTCTCCATCGAGGGCTAATGTCAGAGCCTGGTTAGAAGGAACGCGGCAACTCGAGCAGGTGCTCGGCCACGTAGGACAGGATCAGGTTGGTGGAAATGGGCGCCACCTGGTACAGACGGGTCTCGCGGAACTTGCGCTCGACGTCGTACTCAGTGGCAAAGCCGAAGCCGCCGTGGGTCTGCAGGCAGGCATTGGCCGCTTCCCAGCTGGCTTTGGCCGCCAGGTACTTGGCCATGTTGGCCGCCGCGCCGGCGCTGCGCCCGCTGTCGTATTCCTCACAGGCGCGCCAGCGCATCAGGTCGGCGGCTTCCAGCTCGATGTGGGCTTCGGCGATCGGGAACTGCACACCCTGGTTCTGCCCGATCGGGCGGCCGAACACCACCCGCTCACGGGCGTACTGCGCGGACTTTTCATTGAACCAGCGACCGTCACCGATGCACTCGGCGGCGATCAGCGTACGCTCGGCATTGAGCCCGTCGAGAATGTAGCGAAAACCCTTGCCCTCTTCGCCGATCAGGCTGCTGGCCGGGATGTGCAGGTTGTCGAAGAACAGCTCGTTGGTCTCGTGATTGACCATGTTGGCAATCGGCTGCACGGTCAAGCCGTTGCCGATGGCCTCGCGCAGATCGACCAGGAAGATCGACATGCCGTCGACTTTTTTCCCGACCTCCGCCAGCGGCGTGGTGCGGGCCAGCAGGATCATCAGGTCCGAGTGCTGAACCCGCGAGATCCAGACCTTCTGGCCGTTGATCACGTAACTGTCGCCCTGGCGCACGGCGGTGGTCTTGATCTTGGTGGTATCGGTGCCGGTAGAAGGCTCGGTCACGCCCATGGATTGCAGGCGCAGTTCGCCGCTGGCCAGTTTGGGCAGGTAGTAGTTCTTCTGTTCCTCACTGCCGTGGCGCAGCAACGTGAACATGTTGTACATCTGGCCATGCACGGTGCCGGAGTTGCCGCCGCAGTGGTTGACCTCTTCCAGAATCACCGAAGCCTCTGCCAGCCCCAGGCCTGAGCCGCCGTACTGTTCAGGGATCATTGCCGACAACCAGCCGGCCTTTGTCATGGCGCCAACAAACGCTTCGGGAAAGCCCTTTTCTTCGTCGATCTTGCGCCAGTACTCCGCCGGGAACTCGGCACACAGGGCGCGCACACCCTCGCGAATGGCGTTGTAATCTTCGTTCAGATACGGATTCATTGCAGATCCTTATTGTCATTATTCAATCGAAGGTCACTTCGCCCTTTTGGGCCACACCCTCGGCATTGCCCACCCACAACTCGGCCTTGCCCGCAGCGATAACACGACCGCTCACCTCAAAGGGATGAGGCGCAATCAACGGGCGAACGCCGCGATAGGCGAAGCGCCGCAGGCGTGCAGCGGGATTGGCCCGGCAGAAAGCGCGTAGACTCAGCGTGGCCATCAGCGGCCCATGAACCACCAGACCCGGGTAGCCCTCGGTCTCGGTTGCGTAAGGCCAGTCGTAGTGGATGCGGTGGCCATTGAAGGTCACTGCTGAGTAGCGGAACAACAAAGTGGGCGTGGGCGTGACGGACTCCTGCCAGGCGCCCTCGGGCAACGGGTCGCCGCTCGCGAGCTTGGGTGGCGTCGGCTCGCGGTAGACGATGTCCTGCTCTTCGCGGATCGCCAGTTGCCCGCCCTGCAGGTAGTCATGCTGCACAGTGACGAAAAGCAGCGAGCCGGTCTTGCCCTGCTTTTGCTGAACATGGGTGATGGTGGAAATCCGCGTCGCCCGGGCGCCCACCTTGAGCGCAGTGTGAAACTCGACACGACCACCCGCCCACATGCGGTGGCGGTTGTCGGCGGGTGGCAGAAAGCCTCCGCGGGCCGGATGGCCATCGCCTCCCAGGCCGCTTTCTTCCACCGCCGGCTGGAAAAAACACCACTGCCACAGCGCCGGCAAGGGTTCTGCGGCCTGCGGTACCCGCTCCCCCAGAGTGGCGGCAATACGGGTTACCTGGTCGAGGCTCAGATGTTCGTGGATCTCTTCGGTACGACCGATCCAGGCGGCCAGTGCGTTATCGCTCATCGGTGATATCCCCGTGGCTTGTTATTTTGGCCATGATTGCCAAAAGCAGGGCGATCTGTGAATCTGCGTTTCGGTAAGGGGGCGTTCGGTTTTGCTTAACGCTGAACACATCTAACGGACATCAGCCATGCACCTGGATTTAGTCGACCTGCGTCTGTTCATCCATATCGCCGAGTCCCCCAGCCTGACCCAGGGTGCGCGCAAGGCGTTCATTTCGCCGGCAGCAGCCAGTGCCCGGATCAAGAGCCTGGAAGAAAACCTTGCCAGCCGCCTGTTGTACCGGGATAGCCGGGGCGTCGAGCTGACCCCTGCGGGCGAGCTGTTTCTGCACCATGCGCGAGTGATCATGCGCCAGGTGGACTACATGAAAAGCGAGTTCACCGAGTACGGCGCCGAGGCCAGCGGGCATATCAAGATCTTCGCAAACACCACGGCGGCCACCGAATTCCTGCCTGAGATCCTTGCCGGTTTTCTCGCCGAACGACCGGGCGTGACGGTGGACCTGCAGGAGCGGCTGAGCCGCGACATTGTGCGTGGCGTCATGGATGGCTCAACGGACATGGGCATCATCGCCGGCCCGGTCGAGGCCGACAGCTTGCAGGTCATCCACTTCAGTACCGACCAGCTGGTACTGGTCACGCCCCTCGACCACCCGCTGGCCGGGCGCAAGACGGTCAAACTGGCCGAGACACTGGCCTACCCCCATATCGGCTTGCACGAAGGCACTACCCTGCTGCGTTTTTTGAATGAACAGGTAGCCCTGCACGGCATGACCCTGAACATGCGGATCAAGGTCTACAGTTTCGAGGCGATGTGCCGGATGGTCGAAGCGGGAGTGGGCCTGGCCGTATTGCCGGAGTCTTCAGCCCGTCGTCATCAACGCACCATGGGGTTGGCGGTGATCGAGCTGGACGAACCCTGGCGGGTTCGTGAGCGAAGTGTGCTGGTGCGTGACCTGCAAGCGCTGCCCACAGTGACCCGGGCCCTGATCAACAACCTGCTGACGCACCACAAGACCGCAGAGCAGGATGCTTGAACACCCCAGTGCGACTGCCCCGCAGTGGAGCAGTCAGGATCGAAGTCGCTGCAGGTAACGGATCAGAAACGGTAAGTAATCGACGAACCGAAACCGCTGGCGCTGTTCTTGAACCTGGAGCTGTAAGCCCCCTTGGTGGCCGAGCTGTCGTTGATCTTGACGCTCTCTTCCCACAGATAGGAGTACGCGAGATCGACCGTAATATTACTGACAGGCGTCCAGCCGGCGCCAAAGCTGATGGCCGTGCGGTCCCCGGTAGGAATTCGGGGTGAGCGGTTGGCGTTGTTGGTCGGCGACTGGTCGACCGACAAACCTGTGCGCAGTACCCACTTGGCGTTCAGCTGATATGCGGCACCGATGGCGTGGGCCCAGGTGTCATGCCAGTTCTGTTCTTCGGTGATGGTGTTGAGCGAACCCCCCAGGCGCGGGCTGACACCGCTGTTCTCGACGGTGATGTCCTTCAGGCGGCTCCAGCGTGTCCAGGTACTGCCCATGTACAGGGTCCAGTCATCATTGAGCTGATGAGTGACCGAAAAGTCCACCGACTCCGGCGTGTCCAGGTCCAGCTTGGCATCGTAGCTCTGCCCGCTAAGGCCCAGCAGGCTGAACGTGCCGCCGGTGACCTTGGTGTCGCCTTTGAGGTGATAGCTGACCTTGGAATGATAGGTCAGGCCCACACGCGTCTGGTCAGTGGCCTGCACCAGAATGCCGGCATTGAAACCGAAGGCGGTGTCATCACCCTTGATCTTCACCTTGCCGTCGTTGCTGCCAGGGCTGAGGACGTTTGGCACCTGCGAAGTCAATTCGCCGTCGATGCGGTTGATGGTCGGACCAAAGCCGATCGACACCTTATCGTTAAAGGCGTAACTGACCGTTGGCTGGAACGTCATCACCTGGATCCGGCTTTTGTTGGCGAAGTAGCGACCCGCAAAACCGCTGCCATAGTCGGTGATCAAACCGTAGGGCACGTAGAAACCAACGCCGAAAGCCCAGTGCTCATCTATCGGTTTGACGTAGTAGCCCATGGGCACCGCAGTGAGCGGAACCATATCGCCGTCTTCCTTGCCGCCGAAGGTACTGCGGGTATCGCTGATATCGGATTTTGCGACGAGGACGGCGGAACCCGCACTGACCTGTTCCTGCTTCAGGCGCGCCATGCCGGCAGGGTTGCCATACACGGTGCTGGCATCATCGGCAGAGGACGATCGGCCTGCGAACCCGGTACCCATCCCGCTGATGCTTTGTTCATTAATAGCAAGACCGCTGGCCAGTAGCGGTGAAGACGAAAGTGCAACGGCAAGCGCAAGGAGGGTCTTGGGCATTACTTTTTTCATTATTAGAGTTTCCTGTGATCAACGGGTGCGGAAACTACCAACATTTTTATCAGCGCGCCATAGGCTGTTCTCTATAAACAAACTTATATCTGTAGGACAATTCTACAAGATAGGCGCGTTATTCAGCACGTAAATACCGGATGATCTGCGCGACCCATTGAACCTGACTTTTTAAACACTTTATGGGCTCCGATTCATTGTAATAAACCCACTTTCAAGTTACCGGAATGTGCGACGAACTGTCTGGCGCAGGGCTTTGCAGCGCCACCCCAGCCTCCTGCCTTCCCCAAAACACACTTCAGCAAGTAAACAAACAAGCTTATGGCCTTATATCTATATATAAGTCAGCGCATGAAATTTCCAGCACATCACTGATACTTGACCCGCTACCGCCTTACTTACTTCCCCTGGGCATGACACTCAAGTTACATATCAAGTTAATAACTCTTTTGTACTTCGCCATTCACCTCTTTGTGCAATTCACCCTCGATCTGCACAACCAGCAAGATACCCGCCGACTGCAAAAGCTGTAGCACCGTTAACCGGGCCGTTGGCACTGTTAATTCCCGAAACCGAGGGCAAGACACCGGGCTGAAATGAACCCTATCGCGCTTTCAGACGAAAGCAATCGGCAGTGACCGACATCAGCCACCCTGTGGCTGAGCTTGAATTGCGGCTCAAGCATGGATGCCTGCCGCATCCATTGCTTCAACTCGTCGCCCACAAGGGTGACAACCACGATTGTCGGAAATGGAGTTCACCTTGGACAATACATATCAGCTTGCGGGGTTTACCCTCGCCATGCATCGCGGCCCCTTCCAGAACAACGGTGCCACACCGTGGTACTCGACCGTTCAAATCGGCACTCCGGGGCAACCGTTAAAGCTGGCACTGGACACTGGAACCAACATCACCTGGGTGACCTCCAGCCTCTGCGCACCTGATCGTTGTCAGCACTACAGCGCTGGCCGGTTTAACCATAAGACTTCCAGCAGCTTCAGCTTCACCGACTGCCTGCAAAGGCCCTACAGTTTTGGCCCATGGGGAACGATGCAAGTCGAGTCGGGATCGGACGTGCTGATCGTCAACCAGACAACGCTGCCCACCCGGCTTCTACTGGCGACGGACTACACCAGTTCACAGTTTCGCCAATTGGACTGGGACGGTGGTATTGGCCTGCCCTGCAGCAGTACCTATGCCGATGGCCGTAGTTCGTTCGTGTTCCAGGAGTTGATGAACACCGGCAAGATTGATCCGCAGCAGCCCTTTATCGCCTTCGACTGGGATCCCGTTTCGGGTCGCGGCAGCTGCCAGTTGGGCGCTGTAGATGCCAGCAAGACCCAAGGCCCTCACCTGTTTCTGCCATGGTCCCTCTACAGCAAAATGGCTGGAGTGGAGTACATCTGGTCCACACCACTCATGTCTTATGCCGTCGGCGGCGAAATCCTGGCCAAAGACCTGACCTTTGTCCTGGACTCCGGCTCTTCCCAGTTCAAAGGAGACGAGCGGCTTATGCGCCACACCCTGGAACGAATCGCTCAAGGTGACCACCCGCAGGTGGTCCTTGGCTTTGCCGATGGCGAGATCACCCTCGGGGCCGACACCTACAACGTATTGATTGAGGAGGGTCCCGACAAAGGCCGGACACTTCCTCAGTTCGAACCATTGGGGCCTGCCGATCTGGTACTTGTCGGTTCTCTGGTAATGGAGCTTTGCTACACCGTCTACGAGTATCGCGTGGTGCAATGTTGCCCCGGTGCCTACTCCCTGGCACCCGTTGGCGCATGGCTCTTCAATCGCCCGAACGGGCCGCAGATCATTACCCGGTCATCCTCAAAAAACTTCGATATCGCCCCCAGAGCCATAACCCGAGGAAAGCGCATTCTCGACTCTGTTACCCGGGCCGCCCCCCCTCTCCTGCCGCTGTCGGCCGCGGGTACCTGGCAGAATGATTACGGTTCGAGAATGACGCTCACTGTCGATAGGGGGCGGATATCAGGTACCTATCAGTCATCTACCGGCTCGACAGGCCTATACGAAGTCACCGGCTATCAAGTGCCCTCCATCATTCAGCAAGAACTGGAACTGGGACTTCCGATAGCACTGGCCATCGAATGGCACTCCCTGGGCGAAGGTCCTGCTGACCCCAGCTGGAACTGGTCTTCAGGGCTATGCGGGCAGATCCACCGGGTGAAGGGAGAAGACACTTTAGTGCTATCGCACTTGCTGGTAGCCAGTAGTGACTTCCCGGAGCGGGTTGAGCAAGGAACCTACGTCGACAAGTTGGCGTTCCGCAGGGTTGCCAGCGTGCACGCTGAAAGACCTCTTGCAGCACCATCATCGTTGCCCGAGATAGCGGACCCCTTGAGCGGTAGCTGGCTGGCCACAGATGGAACCCGCTTGAGCCTGAGGATCCATGCGTGCAGTCACCATGCATTTGGTTATGTACTTGGCCGACTGACATCAGATGAAGGAGAAGTCGACATCTGCGGTTTCACCGACATCAATGCCCAGACCAGCGGGCTGCCATTGCAATCTGTAAGTCTCACAACGGCAGGACTTGCGGGATCTACAGCTCGGTCTCTATCAGGGACCCTCGAATTAAAAGAACAAAACGTGAACCTCCTGATCATGACCAGCTCGCCAACCACTGCAGAGCATAGCTATTTGCAGACACGAGTTAAGTCCCTTACCTTTTCTCGGCAAGACAAATAATCAGGCTGCCGATACTGTTGACGTCGCGCCCAGATTGCAGGGACAGGCTGTTCGCCGCTTCGATGCGGGCGGCGTTGTCCACGAAGTAAGTTCGTTCGGTGCGGTAGCCGTTGCTGCTTTTATGCCGGGTGACGGTGCGCTGGACGGGCTTCGATGACAAAGTCATCTCCCTCTACGCTCGCAGTTTGAGTGTCAGAGAAAATCAGGCGCACTTGCAGGAAATGTACGGCACAGAGGTCTCTCCCAACCTCATCTCGGCGATTACCGACGCGGTGAGTGACAAGGTCGAGCTCTGGTAGGTAAGGCCGCTGGACGCGCTGCACCCGATCCTCTACCTGGGCTGCATTCACGTCAAAGTGCGCAACAAGGCGATTTACCTGGCTATCGGCGTCAATATGGCGGGCCACAAGGAAGTGCTGGGCTTGTGGGGCGCGCAAACCGAAGGCGTCAAGTTCTGGCTGCACTTGGTCACCGAGCTGAAGATCGAGGCGTGCAGGACATCTTCATCGCCTGCGTGGACGGCCTCAAAGGCTTCCCTGAGGCGATTGAAACGGTTACCCGAAAACCGTCATTCAGCTGTGCATCGTGCACATGGTTCGCAACAGCTTGAACTTCGTGTCCTGGAAACGGCAGAAGGAAGTCGCGGCTGATCTCAAGCTGATTTGTACCTCGGCCAGCGCTGAATTGGCTGAATAACGGCTCTGCGAATTTGAAGCAAAATGGGACGCTGAGTATCAGTCGATCAGCCTGTCATGGCGGCGAAACTGGCCTCGGATGATCCCGTTTTTTACTATCCAGCCAGCCGAAATTCGCAAAGTGATCTACACCACCAACGCCATCGAATCGATCAACATGACTGTGCGTTAAGTGATCAGTTATGTTTAGGCACTTACTGGCTACGTTGTCCAGAGAGACACCTGTCGCTTTTGCTTCAAAGCCCTGCACTGTCACTTCCGCACCGACTAGAATTCCAATTAAACTTCGCTAGCACCAAACATCACAGGATCGAAACCTTTAGGCCAAACTGTAAACTCGTTATAAATCGCACCAGAAAAAAAAGCACCTTCTATTCTTTTAACTTCAAAATTAACGCCGCATAAATTAGCCCTTATAAAAATAGCACCACAAACATCAGCATTTCTTAGATCAGACAATGAAAGATCTGCCTCGGTAAAATCAGCCCCAATTGCGACAACACCGGAAAGATCCACCTTCTTCATCTGCGCCCCAACTAGCGTCGCATTCATAAGAGCAGCACCATGCAGTACCGCACCACTCAATATAGAGTAATTAAAAGACGCATTTCTCAAATTCGATTTTGTAAAGTCAGCTCCAGAAACATCAAAACCGTCAAAAATTGCACGATGCAGCTCCATTCCACTAAATATAGAATTAGCTAGATTGTCCAAAGGCAAATCTAGGGTCTCGCCTGTCTGAAAGCAGATAGTTATCATCTATTCCCCCAATCTACCAGATCAATTTTCACATCAGATACAGATTTGGTCTGTCCAGCTTTACTGGGTGACAAAGTTCCTGGTGCTACCTCGGGACTTCGCCCTAAAATTTTTGCAGCGATGTAACGATGATTCCCATCAACAATCACATTGCCAACCATCTTAATTGGAGGAGCGACATCCCCCTTAAGAAGGCGATCAACATATCTCTGAATAGCAGATAATGAAACAAAATTTTGACCGCTAATAGCAAGATCCCCTTGTAATGCTTTTTGAATGATCTCTGGCGTAACATCTGACCCTTTAGAAACCAAGGGCCCCTGAACTGTCGCTTTTGCACCAACTAAACTCTAATCAACACAAACTCCATCAAAACCCCACTACCGATCATACTTTCAATAATGAGCCTGCTCGCTTCCACCGACTTCACAGCGAAATCTATTTCATTTAACGACGCAGAAAAATCAACGATACAATCTATATCTGAAACCCTCTTACTCCCATTGATTTTAAATCCTTCCATACCAAGAACTGCAATACCATTATTTTTGCAATAGTCGACCAGTCTAACTCCATCGCCGACATCAAACAAAGGGGTACCATTCCACATCAATGTAGGAGTAACAGGCAAATCTTCTACGGACACTTCTGCAATCAGTCCCATGGCGCAACCCACTCAGGATCATTTTTATTAGAGACTTGGACAATCGCTCCCGTGCGATCATTCCTCACCACATAAGAGCCGTCCTTAGCGATATACCCAGTAGCTGGATCATTGAGGCGCCCCCCCCGACACAGTATCAAAACGAGTATCTTTCGTCACAACCGTTTTGATTGGTTTATCGATGACAGACTGTGTAGAGCTTTCCGTCCAGCCCCGCTTGCCCATTTGATCGGCAATCTTTGGTTCAATAGTTATTGAAATTCCTTTTGCACCGTTAAACTACTATTTATAGGGCACTTAGGGCCTGTGCAGTCTCTATACGAAACCTAAAGAGCCTTGGCATTTTCGGATTATCTTTTAAATAATTGGCAAGCTCATATTTATCAAAACCCACAATTTCGCTGTTACTCACCTCAAGCTCCGCAATATACTTCCCATCTATCATTACCACATAATGCTCTTCAGATTGACCGAAATGGTGATGCAGAACAAACAGACTCATAAGCACCCCGAACTCTCTCGCAAGAAAATCCTTAATCGCAACAGCCTCATTAGAGTCGAACCATTTACGCGACCCCAGCAACTCACTCTCAATCTCCGCCTTGTTCATTTATATACCCGGAAATGCCGTAACTATATTTCCAAACCTGTCAGGTTGCGTGGTAATAATTGAGGTTGTATTATTGTTTTTTAGGTAGTCCGTCCCTATAGCCCTGCCAACATCTACCTGCCTAACATACAAAATTCCATGAGTCTTGCTTTCAAGTGTTTTGACAACAGGTGAGCTAACCACCTGATTACTCTGCAACAGTTGCCGCAACTCCCCTTCAGGCATATTAAACTGACTCTTATTGGCTTTTCCGCTCAAGTGCTCCTTGAGGATATGATTCATGCCGAATTTGTTTGTACCAGTTTGAAGGTTAATCCGTGACTGCACTCGGCCAGGGACATGAATTGCAGCTTCGCCTGTCGCTTTTGCACCATTAAATCATGTTGAGTTCTCGTAGTCTTTTCTCACTCACAAACTCTAACTCTCCACCACCCACCTTAGAACCATCTGAGTAAGTGGACTGACCACAGACGTTACACTGGTAAGCAAGCAACCCGTTATATCTACCGATAAAAATACGCACCCCGTCGGATTGACACCTAGGACATTGTCTATCGGCCTCAACAGTTATCAACGCTTCCATTGTGTCACGTAGAAATCTCGCAATAGGCTCGGCCTCATTAGCTTGATACCCAAAAATCACTTTTTTTAAATGAGCTATATCGCTAGGCAGGAAGGACGAAAACTCAACCGGCATCAAATTCTCATCAATATGCGAAAATTCATCAATCCCATAGGTCAAAAACGGCTCAACCGTGAAGTATTTGTAGTTCCCCCTAATCCACGAAAGAACCACCCCAAGAGTCTCCCTTAAAGATGAACTCTCATCTAGCAGCGTCATAGCCAGTTGAAGCTCACGCCACACATACACAGGGAGAGATCGCATTAGTTCACTGCCTTAGCTGGGAAAGCTGTTATCAAATTACCTGCTTTATCAGTAAATACTTTTATCACAGATGTAGGAACACCTCCATCTTTCAACGTAGTAGTTCCGATGACTCTGCCCGTATCAACAGTTCTTACAAATTGACCATCTGGTAGCGCAGTAAAAGGTGACTTAGCGACTGGGCTGCTCTGAAGAACCCCCTTCAACTCATTTGGGCTAATAGTAAACACAGAGCGGGAATTGGAGACTTCTACGTCGAAATGACCTTTCAAAACGTGATCAAAGCCCGCAGATACAGGTTTTACAGTATCACGGAGCGGGGTAGTTTCCGTGCGCCCATTGGCAATATTTATACGAGATTGCACTCGACCGGACACAGGTATTGCTGCTTCACCTGCGGCTTTTGCACCAACAAAAGAGCCGGAAAATTACAAAACACTAACGCGCTTGACCGCGCCTTCTGTTGACAGCATCCAGAAGCAGTTCTAGCTCAAGGCCATAACTATTCGGTTCAAAGCTTTCCTCTATGCCGTTCATCATGAACTCATTGGAAATCAGCTCGCATAGCTCGTCAATCTCACTCGATGATATTGAACCATGAAGTAATTTCTCAGCTAGTTCCAGTTGCAATTCTCCCACTAAAAAGCACAACGCAAGTAAAAGCTGCCATTGGGCGCTCGTTAAGACACAGCTCATTTTCCAGTCCCCGAAGATGATTTCCCCCAACCGGTGACCACTTTACCTTCAGCATTGACCACTATGACTGCATCCGTCCCCGTGTACCTGAATGTTGGACCGTACTTTGAAGGGACATATTCAATTTTTAGAGGGCTAGACCAAGCGCTACTGAGTGCAGACGGGCTAACACCAATGCCGCCATCCCTTCCTGCAAATTGCTCCAATGCGTGATTTGAATAGCTAGTGATCTGTGTAGGTGCCCTTGCTCCGGCCGCCTGTTCAGCAACCATTTCATTTTGAGTCTAGCAGCATTAGCTGCACTGCTTGCTCCTGAGTCAGGAATAGAGGGAACGCCTTTTGCCCCGAAGTACCACCTAACTTATCAAAACCTCTCTTAACTCTTCGACAAATCGGTCCCCCCCTTCACTTTGCGACTCCAAACTAATCATCACTGGAAAGTCTTCGTAAACCAATCGTAGGGACTGGCCTTTTATAATCACCCCCCAAACTCTAGTATCAACAGCATCATTTCTACTAATGATACTACCAGAGAAGAGCTTAATAAATTCCTCCGCATAATTAGGGAAACCTTCCCAGCCCACATCAGAAATAAGCTCCGCATACAACCCCCCAGACTTCATACGACCAAGAGCATAAACTTTATCATCAATAAATCTCTTCATTGGAAAAGGTCTCCACCGCCAGCCCGTGTAGAACTTTCAATTATCTGATCAAAAGTTTTACCTTTTTTAACTAGATCATCAAATGCAGGTCCAACCTTGTTGCCATATCGCTCCAAGTTTCTTGCGTCAATTACATCAAGCATTTCCGAAGGTGTATATTCCCTGCACTTCATTTTTAGCTCGTTTCTTGCGCCATAGGCATACTTTGCGACGTCTTCTGCACTAGCGCCGCTAGCACGCATCTTGTCCACAGTTCCTTGTAAGTCGTAAACATCTTTAACATAGTTTTGCCGGACAGGCGGGAGATACCCGAAGTCTCCGTCAGCTTTAGATATTGCGTTATCCCAAGCAGGAGTCCCTTTTGCCCCAACTTATTCGTGAGAAGCTAAAGTCTTAGTCGCCTGATGCAAAGCAGTCATAAGGTCCTCAAGATTGAAATTCCATTTACCTCCCTCAACGGGGGGATAAATTTCTATTTCAATTGGTCTTCCTGGCTCATGTGATACCTCAGCCAACTGACTCGACCCCGCCCAAATCTCGAATACACAATTCTCTCGATCTGGGGGGCTTGTTATTACAGTAGATAAAAGATTCATGGCTTCGGGGGCTCCAACAAACCAATAAATTTCCCATTTGAATCGTAGCGAAGTCCACGGCCATCAGGGGCAATCACATCCATAACCTTCCCAAATCTACCGGTGTCTTTGTAGGTTACGGTGGCCGCCGGATTGCTCAAGATTTCGTCAGCTATTTTTTGACCTTGAGCGTTGATTTCAGAAGGGCTCCCTTTAACGCTAGGAAACGCACTGCCTTCACGACTACCGTGTTTTTGGAGTGCTCGACCCGCTAATGAAAGTTGTCCTGATTTATCGGCCGGATCAAGCAGTTTTCCTGCATTCGACAAATCATCAATGTTTTTCCCAGCGAACGCACTACCTTTTGCACCAACTCAATACCCGGCTTCTCTAAACTGGCCCCCAATATCCTTTAAAAGGAGCTTGAGGGGAAACCAATCTCCACGTTTCATTTGACACTATACACTTGAACCATTTCTCTTCAAATCCTGGCCCCGCATAGCTGTCCTGAACAGGAGTCTGCTCTGTTATCCCAGATTTAACCTGTTCGGTGATCCAGGCAGAAAATCGTTCATACTCCCTAGGAGATGAAAACCCCTCTACAACTTCCCAATTACACTCATTCATTGCTTTATCCAAGAAGTGTCAATTTTGAAATCTTTCGGAAACAACACCTGGTTACCACCCCCAACTAGTCCACCTTGAGGAGCAGCGACGCCTTCAAAATACTTAGTTCCTATAGGAACTTCAATTTTGACCACCTTTGTAGCAGTACTCCCCCATTCGGGTTTCAAAGCGCTGTCAATAATCGACTGGACAGGGTCCGCTGGCTTTGTCGCTGTCCAATAGCCACCCAGCTCCTGCGAAGTCCCACCATAAACACGATACAACGTGGTCGGTTGTTGAGTAACGACCTCTGAGTACGTACCGCTACGAAATGTGTCCGCGATTCCTTTCGGTAACGGGCCCTGATTCATAGGCCCAAACTCGGTAATTACCTTAGTTGTTGCTTTTGCACCATTTTATTCGTGCTCTCGTCTAGAGTAGACAAATCCACTAATCGGATCTAAATCTCGCTTAGCACCCGCTGCATGCACGCACTGGATATCAATTTTGTTGATCGCCTGCTCTTTCCCTCCCAGTGCATCTAAATTTGTAGCTACAACCTCCAGGCTCTCCAAATCAAAGTCTGTTGGCTGACGATCAAGATAGTATCGAATTAGCACAAAACCACTATCATGATATCCGACGGCGATGGCTCTAATATTAGTGTATATCTCGCCAAGTAGTGCAATGCGGAAGCACGCCACGAGCCAATCCGGCAATTTTGTCGCGAATAGCATCTCAGTTCCTCGCATCTGGAACAATATGGGCACCATTTTTCCCATAGTGGACTTGACCTTTGGTTACAGGCTGCCCTGTCCGCCCGTCAATACCTACCGGTCTTCCAAAATCCACAATTGGGTTACCACGAGCCCCGGTACCAATAATCGGATATTTACCACTGTGGACTCCACCTAAAAGTTCAGCCGGGTCGACGCCATTGTTAAAAAAACTACGTCCTTCCTCAAAGTTATTATGGCCTCTGATATGTTTCCCCTGCTGTCCTGCATGGATATTTGTCGGAAGATCGTTGGGAACAGGCAGTTTGCCTGTCGCTTTTGCACCATTAACTCACAGAGGTAAGGCTCACCCCCTCACTGATCACTATTTCCTCTGGGATCTCATCATAGATAAAAAGTTCATCACCTAAGTTCAAAATGGATAGGCAAAAGCCGTTATCAAACGAGAGAGCAACGCCTATCACTACGTCTTCTGCTAAGGACTGCACAAGTGATGCTGACACTAACCTCCTTCCTACAACATCGGAGAAATAAAGCTCACCAGAAATACAAAAAACTTCTTGCCTACCGTATTCGCCTAGATCGCAGCTTGAAATCGGATTCAAAGAAAAACAGATAGACGCACCATCAGGCCCACCATAGAGTTTCCCAACTTCAGAAGTTTCAAATATAAGGCCAACCTCTTGAGGGGCAGAATCCCTCTCGGAAGAGAACACATGGAATAGAGCATTTACTGACAGTAGTTTCTTCCCGAGCACTGTTAACAGCCAGGCAATCATAAGTTCAGAAAAGTTCATTACCTGACGCCTCCCTTCAATGCGCTCTGTACAGATGGATTCTGAGTTACCCCATCCTTCAGGATAGTAACGAATGTTCCATCAGGCTTGGTAACAACCACATCATTACCCTTAACTCTGAAAAAAACATCACCCCGTGCGCCATTTGCTCCTTGCCCAGCAAAAGTCCCAGGGATTACTTTTTCAGGGTTACTCCCAACGTCATGAATTTTATCAAGTACCATTTTACGATCTGCTGGGCTAGCCGCGTTGCCGCCGAAATCTTCAACGTGCTTACCGAGCTTTTTACCTAGCTGCTTCGAATCTACCTTAAATGCTGCACCAGCACCTAAGCCACTTGCAGGAATAGATGTAGCACCAGGTTTCGGAAGAAGACCGGACACTTCCCCTTTTGCACCAACACCAGCAGCCTTCCCAGCCGCGACTTTAGCCAGAATCGCCTCAACAACCACCTTAGCGCCCTGACCTGCAGGCATCAACAGCATAGCAGCATCGAGTTCGGGCGCGATTGTTGTGATCCCTTTCCCTGCCAAATCCGACAAACGCTGGGTCGCCGCTTTTATACTTGATTCAGAGCTCGATAGCTGACCAATCTCCTTCGAGTGTTCCCCGGTTTGCTCCTGACCGTACTGCCGCCACTGGTCATACACCACTCCTTGGCCGTGTAAAACCGACGTATTGAACAGCGTAGAATCATTGAACTGCTTTTCGGTTGCTCTGAACGCGAAGACTTTCTCGCCATTCGCAATGATTTGGCTTCCATCACTCCAATTCAAAGGGATTTTCTGTGCCGCCAACTGGGCAACAATGCCTTTGGCAACACTCAAGTCATCGGTAAAATTTCGGGACTCGGGATCATTACCTTTTGATTGCAATACCAACCCGTTCAAACGTGCTTCGTCGGCAGCATCCACGGCGCCACCAGCAGCAATCATCAACAAATCTAACCAAAGAGCACTAGACCTAGGCATTCCTAAGGTTTTGTATAGCTCTTCAGCCTTTTTCTCCAGAACTGGAACTTCTTGTTGCTTGTGCAACTGCCGATTAAAAGCCTCAACTCCAAATCCAGCCCCTCCAGCGACAACCGCACCGCCTGCACCATTAACAGATCCGGCCGCAGTTCCAACTCCAGTCGCAATCAATGAAGCGACTACATCCTGTTCCTTTTTTGACAACCCACTGCCAGCCAGTGCTTGACCAATGGACGGCATCAAAGCCGCTGACGCCACAGCCCCCAACGCCCCGCTTTGCGCACTACCGCTCGACAAACCAATCGCCGCACCTGCCAAGGCATGCAGCAAAATGCGTGCTGCACCACCTTCACCCCAGGCAGCCTTGACCGCACTGTCAGTGGCCTTATCTCGTTGTTCCGTCGCGAAATCGCCGATTTTGTTGAATATTTCATTGGACGACGTGTTAGCAACAATCCCAACAGCGGTGCTCCCTGTTGCCCCGCCCAGGCCTGCAGCGATCAGGCCCGATGCGATATCAGCCATCAGCCGTTTATCGCCTCCGACCTGCCAGCTCTTGGCGTCTTCAAGTGCGATTACAGCCGCTTGTTTTTGCTCTGGGGTAGTCGCCTCATTGGCCAGCTTGGCGGCCGCGTCGGCCTTGGCTTTCGCCACGGTATTAATCACGCTGCTGGACAACTGCGCCGAGCTTTGAATGAGGTCAATACGTTCTTGCATGGCCTTTTCGTCAGGCCGATCCAGATGCTGATTGGCGTTGGCTGTATCGCGGTTCAGCCCTGCCAGATCATTGGCGCCATCAGGGTTACGTACGGTGATGGTGCCTTCGCTGATTGCGCTTCGAGTTTTACTCTTGTCGGAATCTTTGAGCAGCACCGGCATTGCGCCACCTACGCCCGAGCGGGCATCAACCCCTTCTCCTTCCATGGCCCCTGAATAGCTCAAACTCCCGGCCTGACTTTTTATTTCGCTTTTGTTTTTGATGTCACCGACCAATAGCCGATCAGTGCTGAGGTGGTTTTTGTCTGCCGTTGCATCGCTGGCAATCACAGCGCCTTGAAGCGTGGTGTTTTTACCGACATTGATGTCGTAACCACCTTTACCCGCAGACAGACCCGTTTGATCGGCCACTGCCTGATAATCGCTGTTCATTTTGCTTCCAGCGATGTTGACGGAGCCCGATACCGGGGCGCCTACACAGAAGGGTGGCACACAGATGCTCGCGCCCATGCCGCCGCTGGTTTGCTTGTTGTTCTGGCTGGCTTGATCCTGACGTGAGGCCATGTTCAGGTTGCCAGCGATATCAGCCTTAATGGCATCCGCCCGAACCTGAGCGCCAGCCAGCGTCGTGTTCTGACCGCTTTTGAGCACCAGAAGCCCAGTGTCTACCGTACTGTTGACCTGGTTGACTTCATGGCCTTTGCCCATGCCCTTGGCCACTTGTGCGCCAAGGTCGAGGGTGAAGCCTGATTGCTCGCCCAGATTGAAGCTGACGCCAATACTGGTTTTGTCGTTCTTACTCTGGTTGTCCCACTTTTTTCTCTCCTGGGCGCTTTCCAGAATGATGTCATTCTGCGCCATTAACAAGGTGTCACCGGCCTTGATACTGCTGCCAATTACGTGAATATCACCCTGGGTGTCTGGTGCATTGCCCGTAGCGACAATGGCCAGGCTGCCACCACTGTTGAGGGTTGATTGCTTGACGGTTTCGGTTCTGTAATCGCTGCTGCTTTTCTTGTTCGTTGAGGCCAACTCGGTGCCGATTTTAATCACCGAGCCGCCACTATTGGCGGGTTTACCTTCTGACACGCTAGCCGCACTGGTGTCCATGTTGTCGACTGCGCTGTAAGCCGAGAGCAGCGCTTGCGCTCCTTTGACTGCCTTGAGACGACTGTCGTCAGCCTCCTGCGAAGCCCTTATGTCGTTACGAATGCTGTTGACCGTATCGACCGCCATACCCCCTACTACCCGGCCAACGGCCAGGCTCTTGGAACTGTTTTTGGTGGTCTGATGCGCGGTTTCGTTACCGGCGGCGATGGTGACGTTGGAACCGCTCAGACTCATGTCCCTGGTGCTGACTACATCGCTGGCATACACAGTCAGCTCACGCCCGGCGACTAACGTCAGGTTGCCATTGCTGGAACCAATGGTGCTGCCAGTCAGGGTCGTCTCCTGAGCTGTACCGTTATGCTTTTGACTGCTGATAGACAGGTGCTGATTACCGGTAATGTCATCCAGCCCAAGGTTGTTTCCGGTCAGAACGCCTGTCAGGTCGCGTTTTTTCTCCTTGTGCATCTCGGTTCGGGAGAAAGTATTTACTGCTGCATCAACGGTCAGATCACGCCCGGCTTGAACAACCAGATCATCGGTACTGACCAGCGCCGAGCCTGTTACTTTGACGTCTATCCCGGCAGCCACGCTCACCGTGTCACCCGAAACCATGCTTCCCACAGATGTGGTGCTGGTTTCATTGACCTTGTCCTTAACCTTGCTTGAGTTCAGTCCACCCCAACTGCTTTTGCTTTTACTGGTCTCGAGTCTCGCACTGCTGGAATCGCTGACGGCAAGGATCTGGATATCGTTGCCCGCTATCAATTTGGCAGCACCTTTCTCGGCATTAACCCCGCTGCCTTGCATCAGTAAATCGTCGCCAGCCATCAATGTGCTGTTCCCAACCGAAGTAACCAGGCTGCCTACGTTGGTCTGGGTATCGGTTTCGTTAAGGCGATAGGATTTTCCGGATGAGCTTTTTTTGGTCTTGCTGTAGAAGCTGTAGTCCTGCTCTTCTGCAGATTTGAGTTCAAGATTCCCACCCGCAACCAGATAAGCCTCACCACCGGCCTCCACCCGGCTGGCAATCAGCGCCAAGTCCTGCCCGGCGCTCAACGTCACATCGCCTCCGGCCTTGACCGTGGTCGATACCTGGCTGACATGGTCGTCCCGGGTTTTGACTTTTTTGGTATTGAGTGAGCTGTGTTGCTCGTTCGCCGCCGAGGCCAGGGTCAGGTCACCGGTGGCGGCCATGGCGATGTCACGAGCGGCATGAATCTGGCTGGCGATGGCACTGATGTCGCGCGCAGCAACGATCTGGAAGTCTCGGCCCGCCTCGATGACCGAGCCGTATTGGGTGGTGCTGTCGCCACGGAACAATGTGCCGGCGATCTGGCTGTTGCGCTGTTCTGAGGCAACAAGGTTGACGTCACGACCCGCCTTGATGGTGGTGTCTGCGCCACTTTTGATCAGGCTACCGATACTGTTGACATCGCGCCCGGCTTGCAGGGACAGGCTGTTCGCCGCTTCGATGCGGGCGGCGTTGTCCACGAAGTCAGTACGTTCCGTGCGATAGCCATTACTGCTGTTATGGCTGGTGACGGTGCGTTCATTGAGCACATCACCGCCGCTGGCCGTCAGGCTGATGTCGCGCCCGGCAATGATGCCGCCTGCCTTGTTGGACAGGTTGTTGCCCGTCAGCAAGTCGAGGCGGTTGCCGGCATCAATCAGGCCGCTGTTTACGAGGTTGTTGCCCGCGCTGGCCAAGAGATTTTCGGTGGCGCGCAGGGTGCCAACGTTGTTGAGGTCTTTACCTGCGATCAGGTTGACGTCGTTACCGGCAATCAATGCGCCGTTGGGAGCGAGCCGATTGTTGGCCTGGGCCAGGTACAACACCGGAACCAGGACTTGCTGGTCATTGATCGTGGCGTTTTCGAGCCAGACAATGTCATGGGTCAGGGCAGCGACCTGTTCGCTTGTGAGGGTGATACCCACGGACAGGTTGAGCGCCTGTTTGCTGGCGATGGCGTTGTCCATCAGGTATTTGAACGTCGACGCGTCGCTGGTCTGGCCATCGATAAAGCGTTGGCCAGTACGGGCGATAACGGCTTGCTGGATCAGGCGTTGTTCATAGAAACCATCACCCAGACGTTTCTGGCTCTGGTCCGGGTCGTAGCCCAGTTTCGACAGCAAGTAATCCGACCCCATGAATTGCTTGAGATTGGTCAGTGCCGGATTGGTTTCGATCAGGTACTTGTGCGGACGGGAAGCCGTGTTTGCGTCAGGCAAGCCTTGTACGCGGTTGATGGTCTGGCCGTCGACTATGGTTGCTGAGCCTGCTATGGCCCCGAGGTCGACCGGGGGGGTGGGCGAGCGATCCACCGTGGTGACGCTGGAGCCGCCAAGGCTCCAGCTCTGCGGACCGTCGGTTGCAGGAGTGCTGCTGTCTTGTGCACTCAGACGGAACAGCCCGTTCTGGCCCTCAGGCAAGTTAAAACCGGGTAGCCCCACCGGATTGACTTGTTGTTGTGCCATATCAGGTGGCAACTGGGAGTTGATGTGAATCGGCGTTGAGTAGCCACTCCCTACGCCCGTTTCGGTTGGCGTGTGGCCGGCAGCAACGTAGGCGTAAAAAGGCCGAACAACGCTGTTGTTGATGTTCTGCCCGGCATTGAGGTTGACGCTGCCACCGGCCTGGATGATGGCGTCGTAGGACTGACCCTCGATGTTCCGGGTACTGGTGGTGTGCGAGAGTTTGCCGCCGCCCAACAGGCCAAGAAAGTAGCTCAGGTCTGCTTCAACAGTGGCCGAAGGCGTCGGGCTGTTCTTGGCATTGAAGTGGGCTGCCGCCGGAACTGCTGCAAAAATCTGTGTGACATAGTTCCAGTAAGTGCGGGTGGTCTTGATCTCCTGCCCTTGCACCCCCTGGTTGTTGATGGTGTCCGCGTTGGCGGTCAGGTTGCCTGTGGCAGCGATAGTACTGCTCTGGTTATTGAGTGTATGGGCGTTAATCTCTAGATCAGCGCCACTGCTCAGCATTGACGCAAGCGTGCTGCGGGTAATTTTCAGGCTGTCGATTTCATCAATTCGCCACAAGCCATTACGACGGCCGCCACTGCGGAAGTCACAGCCCGCGATGGGGATAGCATTGCAATCAAGCTCGGTAACGGTCACCGAGCTTTTTTCATGGGCCGAGTACTCAAGCACATCCCTGACGTTGTTGACGGTCATGGCGCTGATGGTGAGGTTCTTCGCGCTCTCGATATTGCCCGAGCGGTTATCCAGTAAATCGGCTTTGGTCTGGCCCGCGTCTCTGGCGATCAGTACATCACCCAGGGCATAGACCTGTGCATAGGCATTGGTGACGCTGGAAGCCAGCAACTGCATGTCGCCGCCGCTGAAAATCAGGCCATCTCGGTTGAGTAGTGTGTCGGTATTGACTGTCAGCCTGTTCCCCGCGCCCAAAGTGCCGGTATTGATCAAATCACTGGCAATCAGGTTCAGATCCGTCGCAGAGGTCAGGCGCCCGGCGCTGTTCAACTGCCCCGCCAAAGTGACCCGGGTATCACCACCACCGGCCAGAGTGGCGGCTTCGCTGAGGTTCAGGTGCGCAGCACCTAGGTCAAGTGTCCCAAGGCTGCTGATCCGGCCACTGGCCGAGTATGTACCATCGAGGTTCAGTCGCAGTTTGGCGTCACTGGCGAGCAAACCGTCGTTGGACCAATTTGCGCCAGTGCCGTCAAAGTGGTCGGAAGCGAGCAACTGGCCGCTGGCGGTTTGATTGAGACTATTGACGTTGACTGTCAGCCGCGCAGCCTGAATGACGCTGCTGTTGGTCCAGACATCCCGGTTGAGGGTCAAGCCGCCTCGGCTCACCAAACTGCCACCCACGTTGTCGAGGAGCGAGGGATCAATGGCGAAGGTGCCGCTGCCTGAATGCAGTACATTGCCGCCAGCGTTCTGGAAACTGCCCGCGAGCAACGTCAAGTCAGTGTTGGCACTCTCAAGGGTGCCGTTGCGGTTATCAAGCAACCCGCCGATCTGAAACAGGGTACTGCCGCTGGTTTCCAGCGTACGCACTTGCCCTGCCCGGTTATCCAAACTGGCGGCTCTGACATTGAGGGTGCTGGCACTTTCAATGATGCCTTTATGGTTGTTCAGGTCGCCGCTCAGATCGAAGCTGACTTGCTGTGCAGCCAAACGTCCGCCCACCTCGCCGCCGTTATCAAAGAAGTTGCCGGTAACGCTCAACGAGCTTTTGGCAAAGAGGCTACCGTCGCGATTATCGAAAGCGCCGGAGGCAATGAAGGTATCCCCCGTTAGCGCGGCGATACGCCCGCCAACGTTATCGACACTGCTCGCGATCAGATTCAGACGCTGGCCTTGGACAACACCAGCCAAACCGTTGCGCAGTACGCCGACTACGCGAACATCGAGGTCAGCCTTGAGGCTAGCCAGTTCGCCACTCCGGTTGTCCAGGTTGGCTGCTTTGAGGTGCAGATCACCGTTTTGGGCGATCAGTTTGCCGTTCTGGTTATCAAGATCATCGGCAATGTCCAGATCCAGGCGAGTCTTGCTTTGCACCTTGCCCTGAGCGTTGTCCAGGCGGTTCGCGGTGAGTTCCAGGTCGGCGTCCTGGCTGTAAATCAGGCCATCATCGCTGTTTTGCACCAGGCCACTGACGCTAATGTCTAACTTGCCATCTGCCGCGACTGTGCCGCGATTGCGGTTGTCCAGCCCAGCAGTCAACAGGGTCAGCAAGCTCCTGCTGACCAGTTCACCGCCCTGGTTGTCGATCTGCGCCGCCCTCTGGATCAGCAGCGGGCCGCCACTGGACAGTTTGCCGAGGGTGTTGGTCAAGGTGCCAGGCAGGTCGAGGGTTGTGGCGGTGGCTCCCTTGATGCTGCCAGCGCTGTTGTCGAGGTCATGCGCGCTCAGGTCTAGAGCCGCGCCACTGTCGATCACACCTCCCTGAGCATTGTTCAGCAAACCACTGACGTGAAGGGTTTGGGCGCCCGCACTGGTTAAATTGCCCTTATCGCTGTTGTCCAGATCGGCCGCTGTAATGGTCAGTTTTTTTTGACTGACCAAAGCACCTGTACCGCTGTTAAGGAGGCTGGAGCTGAGGTGTACGTCAAGGTTGCCGTAAAGGCTGGACAGCTTGCCGCTGTTTCGGTTGTCGAGCGTTGTACCGGTGACACTCAAGCCCTGCCAGCCGGAGATCAGCCCGCCCTGATTGAGCAGGCTGTCGCCATTGATGGCCAACAGGTTGTTGCTGATCAGCTTGCCGGTACTGTTATCGAGGTTGCGGCCACTCAGGCCAAGGCTTTGCGTCGTGGAAATTTCGCCGCCACCGTTGTTCAGGTCACGCAGATGCTTGAGGATCAAGGGACCTTTGGTGGTGATCAGGCCGCCAGCGTTGTTCAGGTCGCCCGTTGCGGCACCGAAGTCCAGTGTGATGGCCTTGCCCAGCAACGAACCCTTTTGGTTGTTCAACTCGCCACTGTTGGCCGTCAGGGTGTTGCCCGCTTCGATAACACCCTGCTGCCGGTTGCTCAGCAGGCCCTGAACATCCAGCTTCAGATCGCCAAGGCTGGCCAGGGAGCCGGAGCTGTTGTCGAGGTTTGCCGCTCGCCCATCCACCGTCGCAGCGGCGATCAGGCCTTTGATGTTGGTCAGCGCCTGAGTAATACGCAGAGTCAGCGCGTCATCACTCAGGAGCTGACCACTGCTGTTATCGAGGTTGTCCGCCATCAAGGCAAAGCCTTGGCGACTGGAGATTTCGCCACCCCGGTTATTGACGTCCTTGAGATTTTTCAGCACCAGCAGTGGCCCGTTGATCAGGCCGCCCTCGTTGTTGAGCTGACCGTTATTGAGGTCCAGGGTGAGTGCGGTATTACTGGTCAGTTGCCCGCCCTGCTGGCTCAGTCCCTTAATGCTGGCGGTCAGGGCTTTGGCGCTAACGATGCTGGCGTCACGGTTGTTCAATTCACCCGCCGTGATAGCAAGGGTATCGGCCGTATTGATGCTGCCGCCCTGGTTATTCAGCAGACCGGTAGTGATCTGTAGAGCCTGCCGGGCACTCAGGGTGCCCTTCTCGCTGTTATCGAGACTGGCGCTGCGCACGTCCAGACCGGCGTTGGTTACCAGGCTTCCTCCCCGGTTTTCCAGGGCACCTATGGTGGTGATACTGAGTGGGCCGCCAGTGGACAGGCTGCCCAGACGGTTAACCAGAGTCGCTGCCGAAATGCTTAACAAACCTTCAGTGCTGATCAGACCCTGGCTATTTTCTATACCTGCGCTGAAGGCAAGCCTGCTGTCTTTTTGGCTGGAGAGCTTGCCACCTCTATTGTCCAGACGATCACCGGTCAACGTCACGCCGGCCAGGCTCGTGACTTCGCCACCGCGGTTATCGATATCTGCCACATCAAGCCGCACCCCTTGGGTGCCGCCGACCAGACCGCTCTGGCGGTTATCCAGGGTGTTGCTGGCCAAGTGGACAACACCTTGGCCGATCAGTTGACCATTCTGGTTGTTGAGTCCCTGCACCTGAACCTTGAGGTTCTGTTTGCTGGAAATCTGGCCGCTGCTGTTGTCGAGGCTGGCGGCGGTGACATGTGCATTCCCGTCAGCCACCACCACACCACTCTGGTTTTGCACTGTGCCGTCAACGCTCAAACTCAGCGCACCAAAGGTATTGAGCATGCCATTGCGGTTATCCAGACTGCCGATCCGGGCGTCAATGCTGCTGGCTGAAACCAGGCCCTTGCTGTTAAGCAACCGATCGGCTTTGAGGTCGAGACTGCCGTTACTCAAAACCCGCCCTTTGTTCTGGTTATCCAGAGAGCCTGCGTGGATGCGGGCGAGTTGCCCGGCATTCAAGGTGCCGCCTTGGTTGTTCAGGGTTTTGGCATTGGTTGTCAGGGTACGGCTGGCGATGATGCTCGCGTTCGTGTTGGTCAGATTCTGCGCGGTGATGTGCACATCACCATCTGTATTGCGCGAACTGTCAGCGTTGACCCCGGCTTCGATGATGCCGTCGTTAGTCAGCTGGCCGCCGCTGCTCAGCGTAATGCTGTCCCGAGCGGCTAGGCTTTTTTGATTGTTCAATCCCGCAGTGGCTTGCACATCAAGGTGGGTTCCGGCGTAAACCATGCCTTGGGCATCGAGGCTCCCCGCTTTGATATTGACAGCACCACTGGCCGAAGCCTGAGCCATACTCAAATGCCCATTGGCATCAAGCTGAATATCGCCACCACTGGCCGCCAACGTACCGGCCAGCCTCACCCCGACACCGGCCTCGGTGCCCACCAGCTTGATTGCGCCCGCGTACATCCCGCCCAGGGCGCTGGAGTCAATTGCCAACTGCGGCCTGGCGCTGCCGTCATCAGCGCGCGAAATGGTTTTCAGGGTCTGAGCGTTGACATCATTACGACCGGCAATCACCGTCAAACTGCGCGCATTGATCTGAGCATTGATCTTCGCAGAGCGGGTAATGATGTCGAAGCGGTCGACGTTACTGGCGTTCAAGCCCTGCCCGTCGATGGTCACTGCGCCCCCATCGACCTGATAATGATCAAGACGACCATTATCAAAGACCGGTTTGCCCGTGCTGAGCGTGACGCTGGGAGTATTGATAAAACCACAACCATTACAGGTAATGCCGTACGGGTTGGCCACGATCACCTTGGCCGATTGCCCCGCAACTTCGGTGTAACCGCGCAACTGGCTGGGGCTGCCGCCGTTCACCTCGTTGAGGATTATGTTGGCAGCGTTGCCATGCAGGTTAGGGTTGCCGAGGATGATTCCGCCCAACTGGGTCGATTGCGTGCGGTCGATACCGTTGTTGAGGATCAGGCCATTGGCACCGACGTTGTAGTCACTGAACTGGTTGTGCGACAAGCCGCTGCCATTGGGTGCAGCAATATTGACGATGGGCACGCCATTGCCCGCTGCTTCCAGGCTTGTGCCTGGCCCGCTGACGACGATACCTTCGGCCTGCACCAGCAGTGGCTGCCAGAAAATTGCGTTGGCCAAAATAAAGGCCAGTCCACGTTTTGGCATTCCCAAGAATGACTCACGGAGTTGCATGGCCGCCGAAGGCTGGCGGGCCAAAAAGGCTAATAGACGGTCATCCATGTCAGTTTCTCGATGCAACAAGGCGTTGAATTACAGGAAGAAATCCATACGGAAATAGATCGGTGCTTCGCGCTCGGTGATCACATCCGGTCGTTCCAGAGAGTGGGCAAAGGTCACGCTGGCGCTGAGGTTGCGGCCACGGGCAAACAGCTCCAGCGAATTGCTGGAGACTCGACCACTTAGCTCCCGGCTGTAGCGACCGTGGCGTATCACTCCCTGGTCGTAGCCGAGGCTGGTGCCGTAATCGGTAAATACCGGGCGCAGCCAGTCCAGAGTTACCGGGCGCAACCAGCGCAGGTCGTTGCGCCAATAACCGCCGCTGTCGCCGGAAAGCTGTTGGTCCTTGTAACCACGCACCGAGGCTGAACCGCCCAAACTCATGCGTTGCGGGCTGAACAGCACATCCTCACTGCGTTGGCCGGTGGCCATGCTGGTAAAACTGAAGGACTCGCCCCATAGCTTGAGCGGATGCAAATAGCTGATGGTCGCGGTGTATTTGCGGTATCGGGCGTTTGGCATGCCCCGCTTGAGGTTGTGACTACCTTGAGCATCAAAGGCTCCGATGCCGTTTTGCATGCCGACATCCAGGTTGACGAAGGCATTGGCGATGCGCCGGCCGTGGTTGATGCCAACCTGAAATTCGCTGAGGCGGTGGCTGCTGTTGCGCAGTCGTGAATCTGTGATGTAGTTATTGGAGCGCATATGCGCCAGACCGGTATTGAGGGAGGTTTTACTCATCGCGTCGCGATGGACCACCCGCTCGGCACGCAGTTGATGGTTTGCACTGTCCCCGGATTGTTTAAAACCATGGCCGTTAAGTTGTACGACTGAACGGTAGCCACTCTGGCTATAGGTATAAGCGAAGTTCCACCAGCCCCATGGCAGGTTGTAATAAAGCATCGCGTTCTTTGAGGTTTTCAGGCGATCACTGAGCGCGTCATGCCCACCGCGCAGAACCAGTTGATCCGCAAGGCCTAACGGGCTGTCCCATTCAAAACCTGTACCCCACTGTTGCTCGCCGGTACTCTTTTGGCCGTCATTGTTACGCGACAGGCTAGCGCGCCAAAGCTGCTGCGGATCGTTCTTCACCAGCACGGTACTGCCGCCCACTTCACTGCCGGGGGCCAGTTCCATTTGTGCCTTGTTGGAAGGCAAGCGGTTGAGTTGATCAATCGCCTGCTCGATTTCTCGAAGATTAAGCTGACTGCCATCCTGTCCGGGAAAGACCATGGCCAATTCGCGATTCGACAGACCACTGTTGTCCGAGCTCTTGAAGCTTTCGAGCTTGCCTTCCACCACCAGCACTTGCAGATAACCTTTAGACAAGTCCTGTTGCGGCAGATAAGCGCGACTTGTGACCAGGCCCCTGTCGATGTACAGGTTAGTGATGGTTTTGAGTAATTCGTTAAGTTGCGCTACGCCAAGACACTGCCCGATGTAAGGCTTGAGCACACCCTCGCGCTCACCAGCGGACAGGCTGTCGGCGCCTTTGATTTCGATGGTTTTAACAGGAAAACAGCGGCTGCCTGTTGCGGCAACCGGGGTTGCGGGGGGCTCTTTTTTACCCGGTAACGCCTGGAGTTCTTCAAGTCGGCGCCGTTGTTCTTCAAGCAATCGCTCTTGGCGATCACGAATCAACTCTTGCTCACCCGGTGTCGGTAGCGGGGCCGCCACGGCAGAGCTCGGTCCCGCCAGGCAACCGAACAAAACCAAAGATAACAACCTCTTCCCAAGGAGAAATTTAAACATGCTGATTCCGTCCATGCCGCATTGACTTGGCTGTGAGCAAGCCAGTGCCTTTTTTGCGCTTTGCACGACCGCGCAGTTGCTGCGGTCCAGCGAGGGCGGAATCTTTTACTTTCTTGGTTAAAAAGTATTTAGGACCGTTCTGAAAGCAGGGACAGAATGTTCTTGCGGGTAATCCTTGGGTGATGCACTACACAATCAAAGACACCCGCAAAGCCACAGAGCTGACTCAAACCATGGCTGTTGCCCTGAATCGAAAATCAGAAACGAAAAAGCCCCGTTGCTTTTCAGCTACGGGGCTTTTCCTATGTGATTTTTCAGCTGTCGACCGGGCCAGCGTCATCAGCCAGCGTCCTGCATACGTCGTCTTTTTGGGGGGGGAGCCAGCCGATTTCAGAAGACGGAATTCAGTACAACTTTCCGTGGGCTGGAGGGAGATCTTGATGGAACTCCACAAACGAAAAAAGCGACCCTAAGGTCGCTTTTCACAGGCTTAAGGGAGCAACTGAAATTCAGTTGATGCCCTCATAACCATAATTTGGAGCGGGAAACGAGACTCGAACTCGCGACCCCGACCTTGGCAAGGTCGTGCTCTACCAACTGAGCTATTCCCGCGTCTTGGTGCTGGGCATTCTATAGGTTTAAAAGAATGCGTCAACCCCTTGATTCAAAAAGTTTTATTTATTTTACGGAGGTTGTCTTCAAATGCGGCCAGGCAGCCCGCAGGTACTGAAGCATCGACCATAAGGTCAACCCGGCGGCCACCAGCAACAGCCCATACCCCACCAAAACCCAGAAGCTGAAATCGGATGGGTTGGCCAGCAGGATGATCAGGGCCAGCATTTGCGCCGCGGTTTTCCATTTGCCCATGTTCGATACGGCAACCTGTGCTCGCGCACCCAGTTCTGCCATCCACTCGCGCAACGCGGAAATGACAATTTCACGGCCAATAATCACCGCTGCCGGCAAGGTCAACCACACATTGTGATGCTCTTGCACCAGCAAAACCAACGCCACGGCAACCATCAGCTTGTCAGCTACCGGGTCCAGAAAGGCGCCAAAAGGCGTACTTTGCTCCAGCCGTCTGGCCAGATACCCGTCAAGCCAGTCCGTCGCCGCCGCAAATGCGAAGACTGAGCTGGCGGCTACATAACTCCAGCTGTACGGCATGTAGAACAACAGAATGAAGAAAGGAATAAGTAGAACGCGTAGTACGGTGATCAAATTAGGGATATTCATCGGCACAACTGGCTACGAGGTGAGGTGGCATTCTACTCGCTGTGCAGGTTTGCATAAATCAACTCAGCGAGCTTTTTACTGATCCCGGGTGCTTTGGCGATCTCCTCGATGCTTGCACGAGACAGCTCCTGTAAGCCACCAAAATGTTTCAATAAATCTCGGCGACGGGTCGGCCCTACCCCTGCAATGCCTTCCAGGGTTGAGGTTCGACGGGTTTTGCCGCGGCGGGCGCGATGCCCGGTAATGGCAAAACGGTGAGCTTCGTCACGGATCTGCTGGATCAAATGCAGGGCCGGCGAGTCGCCTTTCAATGTGAATTCATGGGCCGCGTCATTCAAATAGAGGGTTTCAAAACCGGCTTTACGGGTCGCGCCCTTGGCGACACCAAGCAGAATCAGGTCGGGTACGGCCAGTTCATTGAGCACATCACGGGCCATTGAAAGCTGCCCCTTGCCCCCGTCTACCAGCAAGATGTCGGGCAACTTGCCCTCCCCCTCTTTAAGCCGGCTGAATCGGCGCATCAACGCCTGGTGCATGGCCGCATAGTCGTCGCCAGGGGTGACGCCCTCAATGTTAAAACGCCTGTAGTCCGACTTGATCGGACCTTCCGGGCCAAACACCACGCAGGACGCGACCGTTGCCTCGCCGCTGGAGTGGCTGATGTCGTAGCACTCCAGGCGCTGCGGAATCTCGTCGAGCTTCAATACTTGAGCCAGGGCCTCAAAGCGCGCCGCCACATGCAGACGGTTGGCCAGGCGAGCCCCCAGGGCCTGTTCGGCGTTGGTCACGGCCAACTGCTGCCATCGGGCCCGGGTGCCGCGCACCCGGTAGCTGATCGCCAGCTCACGGCCACGCAGCTCTTCGATGGCCTCGATAATGGCCCCGAAGCTCTCGTGTTCCACGTTGACGATCAGTTCGCTTGGCAGGTCGCGCTCGGGGCTGCTGATGTAGTACTGCCCGAGAAACGCCGCCATGACTTCGGCCACGTCTTCTTCGATACCGACCTGAGGGAAGAAGTTCTTGCTGCCCAACACCCGACCGCCGCGCACATTGATCAAATGCACACAGGCGCCGCCAGGGTTCACAAACGCAGCAATCACGTCCACGTCCCCCGTACCGCCTTCCATGCTTTGCTGGTCCTGTACCCGGCGCAGCAGGGAAATCTGGTCACGCACCTCTGCGGCACGTTCAAAGTCGAGGGTACTGGCGGCCTGCTCCATTGCACTGTTGAGCTCGTCGGTCAGCGCGCTACTGCGCCCCTCAAGGAACATGATCGAGTGACGTACGTCCTCGGCATACTCCTTTGGGTCAACAAGCCCGACACAGGGCGCTTTGCAGCGCTTGATCTGGTACTGCAAGCAAGGGCGCGTTCTGTTTTTGAAGTAGCTGTCTTCGCACTGACGCACCAGAAAAGTCTTCTGCAAGATGCTCAGACTTTCCCGAATTGCCCCTGCACTGGGGTAAGGCCCGAAGTATTTGCCTTTTTGCTTCTTGGCGCCGCGATGAATGCTCAGGCGCGGGTATTCACCGTCGGACAGAAACACATACGGATAGGACTTATCGTCGCGCAGCAGGATGTTGTACGGCGGGCGCCATTCCTTGATAAGCGTCTGTTCAAGCAACAGCGCTTCGGTTTCGTTGGCGGTAATGGTGGTTTCAATTTGCGCGATGCGGGCAACAAGCGCAGCCGTTTTGGGCGCCAGTCCGGTTTTGCGGAAGTAGCTGGCCAGGCGTTTTTTAAGGTGCTTGGCCTTGCCCACGTAAAGCAGCCGCGCATTGCTGTCGAACATGCGATACACGCCAGGCCGACCACTGCAGGTCGAAAGAAATGCACTTGCATCGAACACGTCAGTCATCGTCAACCAGCATCAACCATGCCGTGGCGAACAGCCAGCAAGGCCAGTTCAACATCACTTTTGACCGATAGCTTCTCGTAAATACGGTAGCGGTAGGTGTTGACCGTCTTGGGCGACAAGCACAGCTTGTCTGAAATGACCTGAACCTTCTGACAGCCGACAATCATCAACGCGATCTGGATTTCGCGCTCCGACAAGGCATCAAAGGGGGAATCACTGGCAGGCTGAAAGGACTTAAGCGCCAATTGCTGGGCGACCTGCGGGCTGATATAGCGCTGGCCGGCGAACACCAGGCGAATCGCCTGGACCATTTCAGCCAGCCCTGCGCCTTTGGTCATGTAGCCCGCAGCGCCCGCTTGCAGCAAACGCGTCGGGAAAGGATCCTCTTCGCACACGGTCACGGCGACCACCTTGATGTCCGGGTGGCTGCGCATCATCTTGCGAGTTGCCTCCAGGCCGCCGATGCCAGGCATTTTGACATCCATCAGGACTACATCCGGTTTCAACTCACGAGCCTTGAGCAGTGATTCCTCACCGGACTCGGCTTGACCGACCACTTGCAGACCCTCGATATCGGCCAGCATTCGTGTGATCCCTGTACGCACAAGATCGTGATCATCGACCACTAGAACCCGAATCAAGTCGACACCTCGCAAATTGGTCTTGTTTGATTGCCGACACCTTAGCAAAAACTCTTCAACCAACCTACCGACATGCGTCAACTATCCTCGTTAAAAAGTTAAATTCTGTAAAGGTTCATTCCTTGACCGGATCGAGTTTCTGAAGTCCAAGGCGCTCTTTTAACAATTGAGGCGCAGAGAACTCGGCCAGGGTCGTGGTCAACCGGCGGATCGCGGCCTGATCTTCCTTGTGCAGTACACGGAAGCTGATCAGGACCCTTTCTTCTATATGACTGAGGTTGTCGATCAATGTTGGCGTAGGGGTGCCCGTCAAGACATAAAGCACATCCACGCCACGCACTGCGACGCGGGAGAGGTAGTCGGCCTTCGGCGCACGATCGCCATTTTCATATTTGCCCTGGGCATTCGCCTCGACGCCACCAATTTCGCCAAAAGATTTCTGCGATAAACCTAATCGCTCTCTTTCCTGGCGCAAGCGCAAACCAATTCCACTCATTTGGATGTAGGATCCCATTTTAAACACCCGCAAGGATGGTATAATCCATGAATATTAAACAACTTTGAACGGTTTTGAACTATGACCGGAATTCGTACTGCCGCACAAGCCAAGGCTTGGCTGGAACACCAGGGAAAGTCCGTTCAAGAGTTCGCTCGGGAACATGGCGTCGACCCGGCTACCACTTATCAAGTGCTCGCCGGGCGCAAAAAAGGGAAGCGTGGTGAAGCCCACAAAGTAGCGGTTCTTCTGGGCATGAAGGACGGCATCATCGTCCCCCAGACCACACTTTCGGTAGACATGAAAGGTGAGGAGATCGTTTGAGTATGCACCTATTCGGTCGTGACTCCCGATTTAGTATTCAGACCGCTCTCCTCCATTGCTGCATGTACAGCTGCAGGGCCTGAAAGGCCGAAAACAGGGCTCCCCAGTGTTCGGGACGCCCCCGCAGAAATACCGCCCTCCTCTTATAAACGTACAGGCGATAGCCTTTACGGCCAGTCCGCATAGTATTTTTTTATTGAACAGGTGCATTCGCCTCGAGTAAGCTGCGATCCATCAATCGGAGACAACCCATGTTGCATCACGCCCCCACAGACATTTGCAAGACCGCACGCGATTCGCGTCTGGCTGCAGCTGTGTGCGCGAACAACATGCACTCCGTTGCACGATTTTATTTTGGGTATTGGTTTAGCCACTGGCGCGCCTGATACCCACACGGCGCCCACTACTTAGGGGTCGCCTACCAGAGAATTCTCACCCCCGGTCGGCTTCCCGATCGGGGGTTTTGTTTTTTCAGGCCCCGACAATTATCAATTTGAGGATTTACCCCATGAACTACGCCACTTATTACCGCTTCGACCTTTGCACTGCATGGCGATTTATCAGCCGCCGTTCGGGACAGCCTGCCGCCTCCGAACGGACCCACATTGGTGGCACGCAAGCACTCACAGCCAGTTTGGCCAATTGTCGAACACCCCAGTAGGGCTGAGCGCGCGGGAGAACCCGCCGCCTGCCCAGGAAGCACACACCATGAACGCATCCGTTTCAGCTCTGCCAGCCGTACACACTGCCACTACCAAGATTTCGACCCGTCGCCTGCCCAGCGCAGCGCAACTCAAACAGCAACTGCCCCTGAGCGACAAGCTTCGCGAACAGGTGAGCAGCCAGCGCCAGGCCATCCGCGCCATTCTGAACGGTGAAGACTCCCGTTTACTGGTTGTTGTCGGCCCCTGCTCTATCCACGACCCCCTCGCCGCACTTGAATACGCCAGCCATCTCGCTGCCCTGGCCCACGAAGTTCGCGACGACATGCTGCTGGTCATGCGTGCCTACATCGAAAAACCGCGCACCACGGTGGGCTGGAAAGGCCTGGCCTACGACCCGCACCTGGATGGCAGCGATGACATGGCCCATGGCTTGACCCTGTCACGCGAACTGATGCTGGAAATGCTGCGCATGGGCCTGCCCGTTGCAACCGAGTTGCTGCAACCCATTGCAGCCGGATACTTCGACGACCTGCTGGGCTGGGTGGCCATTGGTGCCCGCACCACCGAATCGCAAATCCACCGCGAAATGGCCAGCGGCCTTGATCTGCCGGTCGGGTTCAAAAACGGTACAGACGGCGGCGTCGCCATCGCCTGTGACGCCATGCGCTCTGCTGCACACAGCCATCGCCACTTCGGCGTGGATAGCCAGGGCCATCCGGCAATCGTTGAAACTCGCGGTAACCCCGACACCCATTTGGTTCTGCGCGGCGGCCACAGCGGCCCGAACTACGACCAAGCCAGTGTGGCCAAGGCCCGCGCCGGGCTGGAAAAGAGCGCCATCCCCGCGCGCTTGATGGTTGACTGCAGCCATGCCAACAGCGGCAAAGACCCGCTGCGCCAGCCGGATGTGTTCAACGATGTGCTTGCACAACGCCTGGCAGGTGATCATTCACTGATTGGCATGATGCTCGAAAGCCATCTATTCGAAGGCTGCCAGCCTCTGAGCGCGAACATGCGCTACGGCGTTTCCGTGACCGACGGCTGCCTGGGCTGGGATGCAACCGAGCGACTGCTTCGCAACGCAGCCCGCCAACTGCAAGCGCAGCGTTGTACTGCCCGCGCCATCGCCTGACAACCGCATTCGACAAACCTCAGCGCAATCCGGACAAAGCCCGCGGTTGCGCGAAGCCGATTTCGACTAAGGTGTTTTTATAGTTAAAAATACCCGGCGAGATTGATCATGGATGACTCTGCAAGTACGCAATACCCGATTTTATTGATACACGGCCTTTTTGGATTCGACCGTATTGGCTCCCACCAGTATTTCAATGGCATCAAGGAAGCGCTCAACTACCGTGGGGCCAGCGTTTATATTCCGTTTATTTCTGCAACCAATGGCAATGAAGAACGTGGCGTTCAGCTGCTCAAGCAAATTCTCGCCCTGCGCAAACAGACCGGCGCACGGCGGGTCAACCTGATAGGCCACAGCCAGGGCGCCCTGACTGCGCGCTATGTGGCAGCCATCGCCCCTGAAACCGTCGCCTCCGTAACGTCTGTCAGCGGCCCCAACCACGGTTCGGAACTGGCTGACCGCTTGCGTCAGGCCTTTGCCCCGGGAAAGTTCGGTGAAGCCGTCGCTGCGAGACTGACCACGGCATTCAGCGCATTCCTGTCAAACCTCAGCGGCCACCCGCACCTGTCCCAGCACGCACTGAACGCCCTCAATGCCTTGACCACCGAGGGCGTCGCGGCCTTCAACCTCAAATACCCCCAGGGCCTGCCTGAAACCTGGGGCGCGATGGGCCCCGAGCAGGTGGATGATGTTTTCTATTATTCTTGGAGCGGCATTATCAAAGGCTCACGGCTGTCGGAGTCATTGAACCTGCTCGACCCTCTGCACAACGCCTGCCGGGTATTCGGCAGCTTTTTTACCCGAGAGAGCAAAGAGAATGACGGAATGGTCGGGCGCTTCAGCTCGCACCTTGGTCATGTGATCCGCTCGGACTACCCCCTGGACCACCTTGACACCATCAACCAGATGGCACGCATGAGCAGAAAAACCGTCAATCCGGTCGAGCTTTATGTCGAACACGCCAAGCTTCTGAAAAATAAAGGTTTATAAAAACCGCCCGGTAGCACCCGGGCAGGCAGTGATCCGCCAGTCCGCAAAAACCCGAAACAGCACTTTTGCCGAGAAAAACCCTGATGAATCCGGTAGGCTCGGCACTTTCTTGAAAGGAGTACTCCCTCATGGCTAAAGCCACTGCCCGTCACATCCTGGTTGCCACCGAAGACAAGTGCAACGAACTGAAAGCCCAAATCGAAGGCGGCGCTGATTTCGCCGAAGTTGCCAAGGCAAACTCTTCTTGCCCATCCAGCCGTCAGGGCGGCGACCTGGGTTCTTTCGGTCCAGGCCAGATGGTTAAAGAATTCGACACCGTCGTTTTCAGCGCGCCAATCAACGTGGTACAGGGCCCGGTTAAAACCCAGTTCGGCTACCACCTGCTGGAAGTCACCAGCCGCCAGGACTAATCCTCCCCGCGCTGCGTGAAAACGGCCCACCTTTTGGTGGGCCGTTTCGTATCCGCAATTGCAAACCACGTGCTACGTTTCCTCAGTCACGAACCCATCGTACTGAGGAATGGATATGAGCCTTAAGGGTAAAACCGCTCTGGTTACCGGTTCCACCAGCGGCATCGGCCTGGGCATCGCCCAAAGCCTGGCCCGGTCTGGCGCCGACTTGATACTTAACGGCTTTGGCGATGCCAGCAAAGTCATTGCCGAGATCGAACAGTTCGGTGTCAAAGTTGGCCATCACCCTGCCGATGTCAGCGACCCGGCCCAGATCGCCGACATGATCAGCTATGCCGAGCGTGAATTTGGCGGCATCGACATTCTGGTCAACAATGCCGGCATCCAGCATGTAGCCAGTGTTGAGGAGTTCCCTGTAGAGCGCTGGGACTCCATTATCGCGATCAACCTGTCCAGCGTGTTCCACAGCACCCGCCTGACCCTGCCCGGCATGCGCAAGCGCGGCTGGGGGCGCATCGTCAATATCGCGTCGGTTCACGGGCTGGTGGGTTCGGTGGGCAAAGCCGCGTATGTGGCAGCCAAGCACGGTGTGATCGGGCTGACCAAAGTCGTCGGCCTGGAAACCGCCACCAGCAATATCACCTGCAACGCCATCTGCCCCGGCTGGGTGCTTACACCACTGGTGCAAAAACAGATTGATCAGCGTATCAGCCAGGGCATTGACCCCTATCAGGCGCAGCACGATCTGCTGGCCGAAAAACAACCCTCCCTGGAGTTCGTAACCCCGCCACAACTGGGCGAGCTGGTGCTGTTCTTATGCAGCGAGGCAGGTAGCCAGGTGCGCGGCGCCGCATGGAATGTGGACGGCGGTTGGCTGGCGCAATAAGTTCGCGCATTCCTGCATGCCATACATGCAAATATGCACACCAACCCTGCACTTATCAGGGTTGTAATGGGCAAATTTGCACTGTTAGCATCAGTTATCGTTCGCCCGTGAACACCCACTAAAAATAATATAAAGCAGGGAGTTAGTGATGACTGCTCAGGTTTCCTCCTCACCGACACCGGATGTCGCACTTATTCAGGACTCGGTTCTGGCCGAGGTCCGCAACCATGTTGGCCACCTGACCCTGAACCGGCCAAGCGGCCTCAATGCCATCAACCTGGAGATGGTTCGCAGCCTGCAGCAGCATCTCGATACCTGGGCCACAGACCCTCAGGTCAAGGCCGTGGTGCTGCGCGGCGCCGGGGAAAAAGCCTTCTGCGCCGGCGGTGATATCCGCTCGCTGTATGACAGCTATCAAAACAACGACACCCTGCACACCGCGTTCTTCGAAGAGGAATACGCCCTCGACCTGACCCTGCACCGCTACGCCAAACCCGTGATCGCCCTGATGGACGGCTTCGTGCTGGGCGGCGGCATGGGGCTGGTGCAAGGTGCAAATCTGCGTCTGGTCACTGAACGCAGCAAGCTGGCAATGCCGGAAGTGGCAATCGGTTACTTCCCTGACGTTGGCGGCAGCTACTTCCTGACCCGCACACCCGGCCAACTGGGCACCTACCTGGGTGTCAGCGGCGTGCAGATCCGCGCCAGCGATGCGCTGTATTGCGGGCTGGCCGACGGCTATCTGGACAGCAGCAAACTGCCTGAACTGGACCAGTGCCTCGACACCCTCAAATGGCAAAATGCTCCCATTGATGACCTGACCACGCTGATTGCTTCGTTCGCAGTCACTGTATTGCCCGACCCGCCACTGGCAAAGCTGCGACCCCTGATCGACAGCGTTTTCTCCCAGGTCGACATGCCACGCATCGTCGCCCACCTGCGTGCCGTCTGCGACCCGAACACCCGCGAATGGGCCCACGAAACCGCTGACCTGCTGCAAACCCGCTCACCACTGGCAATGGCTGTGACCCTGCAAATACTGCGTCATGGCCGCGAGCTGAGCCTTGAACAGTGCTTCGCCCTGGAACTGCACCTGGACCGCCAGTGGTTTGACCGTGGCGACCTGATGGAAGGCGTTCGCGCACTGATTATCGACAAGGACAAAACCCCGCACTGGAACCCGCCCAGCCTGGACGCGCTCGACCCGGCCCATGTCGCCAGTTTCTTCACCGACTTCAACGCGAAGGGAGCCTGAGCCATGCAAGACATCGAACTGAGCGAAGAACAAGTGATGATCCGCGACATGGCCCGCGACTTCGCGCGCCGCGAGATCGCCCCCCATGCCCAGGCCTGGGAAAAAGCCGGCTGGATCGACGACGCACTGGTGGCCAAGCTGGGCGAACTTGGCCTGCTGGGCATGGTGGTGCCTGAGGAGTGGGGTGGCACCTACGTCGACTACGTGGCCTACGCCCTGGCCGTGGAAGAAATTTCCGCCGGTGATGGCGCCACAGGCGCGCTGATGAGCATCCATAACTCGGTCGGTTGCGGGCCTATCCTCAAGTACGGCAGCGAGGATCAGAAACAAACCTGGCTGGCAGAGCTTGCCAGCGGCCAGACCATCGCCTGCTTCTGCCTGACCGAGCCTCAGGCGGGCTCTGAAGCCCACAACCTGCGTACTCGGGCCGAACTGCGTGACGGGCAATGGGTGATCAACGGCGCCAAACAGTTTGTCAGCAATGGCAAACGCGCCAAGCTGGCCATCGTGTTTGCGGTGACCGACCCCAACCTGGGCAAAAAAGGCATTTCGGCGTTTTTGGTGCCCACCGCCACCCCCGGGTTTATCGTCGACCGCACCGAACACAAAATGGGCATCCGTGCCTCGGACACCTGCGCCGTCACACTGAGCAACTGCACCGTGCCTGAAGCCAACATGCTGGGTGAGCGCGGCAAAGGGCTGGCTATCGCCCTGTCCAACCTGGAAGGCGGACGCATCGGCATTGCCGCTCAAGCACTGGGGATCGCACGTGCGGCCTTCGAAGCGGCACTGGGTTATGCCCGTGACCGGGTGCAATTTGATAAAGCGATCATCGAACACCAGAGCATCGCCAACATGCTGGCCGACATGCAAACCCGGATCAATGCTACCCGCCTGCTGATCCTGCATGCAGCGCGCCTGCGCACCGCGGGCAAATCCTGCCTCTCAGAAGCTTCGCAAGCCAAGCTGTTTGCTTCGGAAATGGCCGAGTATGTGTGCTCCAAGGCCATCCAGATCCACGGCGGCTATGGCTACCTTGAAGACTATCCGGTGGAGCGCTACTACCGGGATGCGCGGATCACCCAGATCTATGAAGGCTCGAGCGAGATTCAGCGAATGGTGATTGCGCGGGAGTTGAAGAATTATCTGATCTGAACAAGCGCCCCTCACCACGCCTCCCCTGCTGGAGAGGCGTGGTGAGGGGCTTTGAGCTTTAACGGTTTTTAAACTCGGCCTCGCGCTTGCCAACAAATGCGGCCATGCCTTCTTTCTGGTCATGGGTCGCGAACAGGCCATGGAACACCCGACGCTCAAAACGCACGCCTTCAGCCAGGTTGACTTCAAAGGCACGGTTGACGCACTCCTTGGTCAGCATCAGCACCGGCAGGGATTTTTTGGCAATCGTTGCCGCCACTTTCAGCGCTTCTTCCAGCAGTTCATCCACCGGTACCACGCGTGCCACCAGACCCGAACGTTCTGCCTCTTCTGCCCCGATCAAGCGCCCGCTCAGGCACATTTCCATGGCCTTGGCCTTGCCCACGGCGCGGGTCAGGCGCTGGGTACCGCCCATGCCCGGCAGCACGCCGAGGTTGATTTCCGGCTGGCCGAATTTGGCGTTGTCACCGGCCAGAATGAAGTCGCACATCATCGCCAGTTCACAGCCGCCGCCCAGGGCAAAACCTGCCACCGCAGCAATGATCGGCTTGCGCCGGGTGGCCACGCGGTCGCTGTCCGAGAACAGGTCGTCCAGGTAGATTTGCGGGTAGGTCAGGTCGGCCATTTCCTTGATGTCCGCACCGGCGGCAAAGGATTTTTTCGAACCGGTGATCACGATGCAGCCAATCGCGCTATCGGCTTCCAGCGTGTCCAGCGCCTGGTTCACTTCGCGGATCAACTGCGCATTCAGGGCGTTCAGCGCCTGGGGGCGGTTCAGGGTGATCAGGCCCACGTGCCCATGAATGTCCAACAGAATGGTTTCGTAGCTCATCGATAAGGTCCTCAGTTCAAAGATTGCGCGAAATGACCATGCGCTGGATATCGCTGGTGCCTTCGTAGATCTGGCACACCCGCACATCGCGGTAGATACGCTCCAGCGGGAAGTCGCTCAAGTAGCCATAACCGCCCAGGGTTTGCAACGCTTTGGAGCACACCCGCTCGGCCATTTCCGAAGCAAACAGCTTGGCCTGCGAGGCCTCGACCAGCGCCGACTGACCGCTATCACGAAGGGCCGCGGCGTAACGCACCATCTGCCGGGCAACGGCGATTTCAGTCGACATGTCAGCCAAACGAAACGCCACCGCCTGATGCTCAACCAATGGCTGCCCAAAGGTCACACGCTCGCGGGCATAGTCGCGGGCGGCCTCGAATGCAGCGCGGGCCATGCCCACCGCCTGGGAGGCGATACCAATGCGCCCGCCTTCCAGATTGCCCAGGGCGATTTTATAGCCCTGGCCCTCTTCACCCAGACGGTTGGCCACCGGCACTTTCAGGTCGGTAAACAGAATCTGGCAGGTGTCCGAGGCGTGCTGCCCCAGTTTGTCTTCAACCCGGGCCACGCTGTAACCCGGTGAATCCGTGGGTACGATAAACGCCGTGATCCCGCGTTTACCCGCTGCCGGGTCGGTCACGGCGAACACAATCACAACCCCGGCGTTTTGCCCCGAGGTGATGAACTGCTTGCAGCCGTTGAGCACGTAATAATCGCCTTCACGGCGGGCCCGGGTTTTCAGGTCGCTGGCATCGGAGCCGGCCTGCGGTTCCGTCAGGGCAAACGCGCCCAGCATCGCGCCGCTGGCCAGAGGCACCAGAAACTCGCGTTTTTGCTGCTCGGTGCCGAACTTGAGAATCGGCACGCAGCCCACCGAGTTGTGCACGCTCATGATCGTGGAGCACGAACCGTCGCCGGCGGCAATTTCTTCCAGGGCCATTGCGTAGGCCTGATAGCCCGTGTCGCAACCGCCCCACTCCTCAGGCACCAACATGCCGAAAAACCCCAGTTGCGCCATCTCGTCAATGGCCTCGCGGGGGAAACGGTGCTGCTTGTCCCATTCAGCCGCAAAGGGCTTCAAACGTTCCTGGGCAAACTGCCGGGCCGCTTCACTGATTTGTAATTGTTCGGGTGTGGGCAGCATATGAAATCCTTAGTACAGACATTCCACGGCAATTGCCGTGGCTTCACCGCCACCGATGCAGATGGCTGCAACGCCGCGTTTTGCATGTTGCTGACGCAGTGCCGAGAGCAGCGTCACCAGAATCCGTGCCCCCGAGGCGCCGATCGGGTGGCCCAGGGCGCAGGCACCGCCGTAGATGTTGACCTTGTCGTGGGCAATATCCAGCTCGGTCATGGTGACCAGGCTGACCACCGCGAAGGCTTCATTGATCTCGAACAGATCAACCTCACCCAGGCTCCAGCCGGTCTTGCTCATCAAGCGCTTGATCGCGCCCACCGGTGCGGTCGGGAACAGCCCCGGCTCATCGGCAAATGCGGCGTGGCCATGAATGACGGCCAAGGGTTTAAGACCGCGTTTTTTTGCTTCGGATTGGCGCATCAACACCAACGCGGCCGCACCATCGGAAATCGAGCTGGAGTTGGCCGCCGTGACGGTGCCGCCTTCGCGGAACGCCGGTTTCAGGGTCGGGATCTTGGCCAGGTTGGCTTTGGGCGGTTGCTCGTCATCACTGATCAAACGTTGCTCTTTGCCAACGGTGACCTGCACCGGCACGATCTCGGCGCGAAAGCTGCCGTCCTTGATTGCCTGCTGAGCCCGGGTCAGCGAGGCCACCGCAAACGCATCCTGCGCCTCACGGCTAAAGCCGTGGAGCTGGGCACAGTCTTCGGCGAAGGTGCCCATCAAGCGCCCACGGTCGTAGGCGTCTTCAAGACCGTCGAGGAACATGTGATCCAGCACCCGGCCGTGCCCCATGCGATAGCCGCTGCGGGCGCGATCGAGTAAATACGGCGCGTTGGACATGCTCTCCATGCCCCCGGCCACCACCACATCGACGCCACCGGCCAGCAGCCGGTCGTGGGCCAGGATGGCGGCTTCCATGCCCGAGCCGCACATTTTGTTCAGCGTGGTGCAGCGGGTGCCCTTGTCCAGCCCGGCACCCAAAGCGGCCTGGCGCGCAGGCGCCTGACCGAGGCCGGCCGACAGCACGCAACCAAACAACACTTCTTCGACACCATCAGGAGCAACCCCTGCGCGCTCGACCGCGGCACGGATCGCCGCAGCGCCCAATTGCGGCGCGGTCAGGCCTTTGAAGTCACCCTGAAAGCCACCCATTGGAGTGCGCGCTGCACTCACAATCACGACCGGATCATTGGCAATTGTCATTTCACACCCCTTATTTGGCGGCCATGCGCAAGGCGCCGTCGAGACGGATCACCTCGCCATTGAGCATGCTGTTTTCAATGATATGCCGCACCAGCGACGCGTACTCGCAAGGCTTGCCCAGACGCGACGGGAACGGCACGCCGGCGGCCAGCGAATCGCGCACTTCAGGCGTCATGCCGGCCATCATCGGCGTTTCGAAAATGCCGGGTGCGATGGTCATTACCCGAATCCCGAAGCGCGCCAATTCACGGGCAGCGGGCAAGGTCAGACTGGCGATGGCGCCTTTGGAGGCCGCGTACGCAGCCTGGCCGATCTGACCATCAAATGCCGCCACAGACGCCGTGTTGATGATCACGCCGCGCTCGCCATCGGCATCGGCGCTGCTGTCGGCAATCGCCGCAGCCGCCAGTCGCAGCATGTTGAAGCTACCGATCAGGTTGACGTTGATCACCTGACTGAAGCTCTCCAGCCCGTGGGGGCCGTTTTTGCCGAGAATCTTTTCGCCGCGCACAATGCCCGCGCAATTGACGAGCCCGTTGACCTCGCCAAAGGCTGCCACCGTGGCCTCAACTGCCGCCTGCGCCGCATCCGCCTGGCTGATGTCCGCCACGGCACTGCGGGCCTGGCTGCCAAGCTTGCCCGCCTGTGCGGCCACGGCCTCGGCATTCATGTCGACCAGCATCACCCTGGCGCCTGCTGCCACCAACATCTCGGCGGTCGCTGCGCCCAGTCCCGATGCACCACCGGTGACGATAAAAACCTTGTTTTGGATTTGCATCATTGATTCCTTGGGGTCATGCCGTGACTTTGGCGTTTGCGGCCATTTCAGCCTTGGCGATTTCCTGATTGCGCAAAATAAAGCGCTGCAGCTTGCCGCTCGGGGTTTTCGGCAGTTCACTTACAAATTCGATTTCACGGGGGTAAGCATGGGCGGCCAGACGCTGGCGCACATGCAGGCGCAGGGTTTCGGCCAGTTGTGCATCCCCCAGGTACTGTGGGCTGAGCACTACAAAGGCTTTGACCAGTTCGGTACGCTCGGGGTCCGGCTTGCCCACCACAGCGGCTTCGATAACGGCAGGGTGTTCGATCAGGGCGCTTTCCACATCGAATGGCCCCACGCGGTAACCCGAAGTGGTGATCACGTCATCGCTGCGCCCGACAAAGCTGATGCTGCCGTCCGGGTTGAGCTCCACGGTGTCGCCACTCAGGTAGTAATCGCCAACGAACGCCTTGGTCTTGAAGCCCTGATAGCCGCCGAACCAGCACATCGGCGACTGGCTGCGATCGACTGCCAGAATCCCCGGTTGGCCAACAGGCAGTTCCTGATGGTTGTCATCGAGCACCACGATACGGTGGCCCGGCGAGGCAAAGCCCGCAGCGCCCATGTGCACCGGATGGTTGAGTCCATGGTGGTTGCACAGCACCATGCCGACTTCGGTCTGGCCGTAGTGGTCGTGGATGGTGACGTTGAGTTCATCGGCGAACCAGCGGATCACTTCAGGGTTCAAGGGCTCGCCGGCGCTGCTGACGGCACGCAACTGGCCTTTGACCTTGCTGGAGAACGCATCCCCGGCGGCAATCAGCATGCGGTAGGCCGTGGGTGATCCGGTGAGGTTGGTGATGCCCAGTTTCTTGATCACCCGGCAGGTGCTTTCGACCGTGAAAGGGCCATCGTAAAAGGTGATGGGATGGCCCATGGACAACGGCCCGGTGATGCCGAAATAGATCCCGTAGGCCCAGCCCGGATCGGCCAGGTTCCAGAAGGAATCCTCGGGGCGCAGATCCACCGCGTCACGGGTGTAGCTCTGGAACGCGACAATCGCCTTGAGCGGTACCAGCAGCGGCTTGGCCGGGCCCGTGGTGCCCGAGGTGAACATCAGCAGGAACGGATCTTCGCCGGTCAGCATTACCGGTTCACAGACGGCCGGGTAGTTGCCCAGCTCGGCCCAGAAGCTGAAATCACCGCGCACCAGCCCCTGACCCTTGGCGCCTGCCACCGTGACAATTGCCGGGCAGTCATTGACCTCGGTGAGTTTGGCGCGGTTTACCGCGTCCGTGACCACCAGCCTGGCGCCGGAGTTGTTGAGCCGGTGCTCGATGGCCTTGGGCCCGAACGCGGTAAACAGCGGCTGGTAGATGGCGCCAATGCGCCAGGCGGCGAAGGCAACGACCAGCAGTTCGACATCGCGTGGCAGTAAACCCGCCACCTTGTCACCGCGTTTTACGCCTTGGGCCAGCAAAAAGTTGGCAAAGCGTGCGGCCTGGTCCTGAAGCCAGGTAAAGGTGTACGTAGCGCTGCTCGCATCGCGCCCCTCCCAGAACAACGCAATTCGACCAGGCAAAGCGTGCCGGTCACAGCACTCGACACAGGCATTGACTGCCGCCAAATGGCCGTCCAGTGCGCCCGTCACCGTACGTTGGTAGTCAAAGTCAGTCATCGCGGTCAGATAGTCGCGCATCAGCAGAATCCCTCGGTCTTTATTTTTAGGATGGGAACCGTGAAAAATCCTGCTGATAATCGCCCCGGGAAGGCTCTGCAACAATGGTCAAACCGCTCAAGCTGGGTGACTGCTTTGGCCATGAACCCGCAGGCAGCGATATGGGCCGAAAGACCTTCAGCACATAAAGCTCGCAGCCTGCGGCAGCGGTTACAGGGCTTTGAGTTGCAGGTACTCCAGCACCGCCGACTGGTCGCCGGCAAAGGCGATGCGCGAACCCTTTTTCTCGCGCTGAAAGGCGTACATCGGGTCGTAGTATTCCCGCAACAACGCCTCGATCCAGACCCGGTGAAGGTCTACCGCGCCGCAACTGGCCTGCTCTTGCAACGCGGCTTCCATCACTGCTTGCAAGCGCTGATGACGCTCGCCTCCCAGGCGACGCTGGATATTTGACAGGCTTTCGAGCAAACGCTCAGAAAACAGGGTGAAGCCGTGCTCACCATTTTTGGCGGTGAATTCAGCACTCAACCCCACCACATAGTCGCGCAAAATGCGTTCAACGCGGCTTTCCAGGCTGTCTTCAAGCCAGACCATCGGTGCGTCCTGCATGCGTTGATACAACGCCAGCGGCAAGGCGCAGCTGCCGACCGTGCGGCTTTCGTCTTCCACCACAAACCGCTCGTGCCCCTTGGCACGCTTTTTCAGCAGGTCGATCGCCAGGCGGTTTTCGAAGTCGATATTCGACGGCTGCCCGGTAGCCCGCTTGCCGAAGCTTGAACCACGATGGTTGGCATGGCCTTCAAGGTCCAGGCTGTTGTCGAGCTGCACCAGCACATCGGTCTTGCCGGTGCCGGTCATCCCGCCGAGCACCATCAGGTCACACTGCGCCACGGCATCGTCAACGGTCTGAATCAGGAAGGTACGCAGCGCCTTGTAGCCGCCGGTGACTCGCGGGTAGTCAATCCCTGCTTCCTGCTTGAGCCATTGCTGGACAATTTGCGAGCGCATGCCGCCGCGAAAGCAGTACAGGCAGCCGTCGGGGTTGGCCCGGGCAAAGTCGGCCCAGGCCTGCAGCCGTTCGGCCTTGACCTGCCCCGACACCAGCTGATGCCCCAGAACCACAGCGGCCTGCTGGCCTTGCTGTTTGTAACAGGTCCCCACACGCTCACGTTCGTGGTCGGTCATCAACGGCAAGTTGACCACGCCGGGGAAGGCCCCCTTGTGAAATTCAATCGGCGCGCGGGTGTCCATCATCGGCCGATCATTGAGGAACAGATCGCGGAAGTCGGTTACGTCATGAGCCATCATGACACCTCAACCGCGTACGTCTGTCGCTCAACCAACTGACCGATCGGCTCAAGGGCAAGGCCCTGTTCGCCGGCCATTTTCAGGAACGCATCGTTACCCTCAGGGGTGACCGCCACCAGCAAGCCACCACTGGTTTGCGGGTCGCACAGCACGCGCTTGTGCAGTTCTTGCAGCGGCGACAGTTTGCTCGCGTAGCTGTCGAAGTTGCGCAAGGTGCCGCCGGGCACACAGCCCTGCTCCAGGTAGTACTCGACCGAGTCCAGGCGCGGCACTTTGGCGTATTCGATACGGGCAGTCAGATGGCTGCCGTCGGCCATTTCCACCAAGTGCCCCAATAGACCAAAACCGGTGACGTCGGTCATCGCCTTGACGCCTTCCAGCCTGGCGAAGTGACTGCCGATCTTGTTCAGCGTGCACATCCAGTCCCGTGCCACACCGATGTCTTCGGTGCGCAACTTGCCCTTCTTCTCGGCAGTGGTGAGGATGCCGATCCCCAACGGTTTGGTCAGGTACAGCAGGCAACCGGCGGTGGCCGTGTCATTGCGCTTCATGTGGCGCTTGTTGACCACGCCGGTCACGGCCAGACCGAAGATCGGCTCCGGGGTATCAATCGAGTGCCCGCCCGCCAGTGGAATACCTGCCTCGTCACACACCGCGCGGCCACCGCGAATCACTTCGCGGGCCACTTCAGGCGCCAGCAAATGCACCGGCCAGCCCAAAATCGCAATCGCCATCAACGGATCGCCGCCCATGGCGTAGATGTCACTGATGGCATTGGTGGCCGCAATCCGGCCGAAATCGTAAGGATCATCGACGATGGGCATAAAGAAGTCGGTGGTCGACACCACACCGCGTTCGTCATCCAGCGCGTAAACCGCCGCATCGTCACGTGACGCATTGCCCACCCAAAGCTTGGGATCGAGGTTTTGTGCGCCACTGCCGGCGAGGATCACTTCCAGTACCTGAGGCGAAATCTTGCACCCGCACCCCGCGCCGTGGCTGTACTGGGTCAGGCGGATCGGCTCGCTCATGGGGGCACCTCTAGTCAATGTCAAAGCGCCAGATTCTAGCAGAGCCACTGTCCACTCAGGCGTTTGCCTACAGACCACAGGGCGCAATGCCTCTAGGCAGCCCGCCCACACAGGGAAGCAGCTCGCCAAAGGGGATGACCGGCATGCTGGAAATCGACCCGCCAGTCACATATGTAGTGCCTGAAAATAATCACTACATATGTATTGACGACACGATTTTCCCCCAGCATTATGCAGACGTCTTCCCCACCGGAAGCGCTGGAAAGGGTTGTTGCAAGCATGCTCGACGAGCTGTCGGGCTGTTCCGGGATAGGTACTGCCCACAAGGCAGAATTGATGAAGCTGACCTGGCTTGATCGTCCGCGTCAAAGACGACAGAGGCTGGCGAAACGTCCTCAAGAGGCTTGTGGTTGATGCGTCATGTCACCCTGGCATCCTGGTTCACGCTGCTCTCCTTCGCTTTACGCTCTTTATGTAGTGCTTTGTTTTACGACTACATATGACGAACTCAAGACGGATCTGCTTTAGATGGACACTACGTAGCGCTGCAGGTGCAGTTGCGCGAATCAATTAGACAGATCAACGAGTGGTCAAGGAGTTAGCTATGAACCTGAATAATCAACCGACTGTTAATGAGCTGGCTCGACTGTTCGCCGCCCAGAAAGACACGCTGAACGACCACATCCTGTGGATCAATGACGCCGGTGATGTTCGCATCGATGCCGTGACATCGTGCAAGGAAGAAACCAGATTCGAGGAGGACCGCCCACAAATGCGAGCCCACCTCAAAATGTACCGCCGTGGCCAAGGCTACGTGGGCAAGAAGGCCGCCGCCGATACGGACTACATGGCGCGCGTTCTGCAAACCTTGACCCTGACCTGGGAAAAGGCGCAAACCGCGCCGGTACTGGTCAAAGTTAACAGCTACAGCTGATAACCCCTGCCCCATAAAAAACCCCGGATAATCTCCGGGGTTTTTTGCATCTCAGAAATATGATGTTTAGCGTGAGTCTCCCCAAAAAACACATCCCTCTGGCGCGGGTTAGATCGCCTGCTCCAGCTCAGGCACAGCCTCGAACAAATCCGCCACCAGGCCGTAATCGGCAACCTGGAAGATAGGTGCTTCTTCGTCCTTGTTGATCGCCACGATCACCTTGGAGTCTTTCATACCGGCCAAATGCTGGATCGCGCCGGAGATACCGACCGCGATGTACAGCTGTGGCGCCACGATTTTACCGGTCTGGCCGACCTGCATGTCGTTGGGTACGAAACCTGCGTCCACTGCGGCACGGGAGGCGCCAACGCCTGCACCCAGCTTGTCGGCCAGGGAATACAGGTATTTAAAGTTGTCGCCGTTCTGCATGCCACGACCGCCGGAAACGACGATTTTGGCTGCGGTCAGCTCAGGACGGTCCGACTTGGCCAGTACTTCGCCAACAAACGACGAAGTGCCTGCATCGTGAACGGCTACAACTGCTTCAATCGCAGCCGAACCACCCGTCGCGGCAACCGGATCGAAACCGGTAGCACGTACGGTGATCACTTTTACCGGCGCAGTGGACTGCACGGTAGCAATGGCGTTACCGGCATAGATCGGGCGCTTGAAAGTGTCAGCGCTTTCAACCGAGATGATCTCGGAGATCTGGTCCACGTCTAGCTGCGCAGCAACGCGCGGCAGGATGTTTTTGCCGTTGGAAGTGGCGCCAGCCAGGATGTGGCTGTAACCCTTGCCCAGCTCAGCGACCAGGGGAGCCACGTTTTCCGGCAGTTGATGCGCGTAAGCCGCGTTGTCAGCTACCAGCACTTTAGCCACGCCAGCGATGGTCGCGGCCGCTTCAGCTACAGCGCCAACGCCCTGGCCTGCAACCAGAACGTGGATGTCGCCACCGATTTTCGCGGCAGCGGCTACGGTGTTCAGCGTGGCCGGGGCCAGTGCTTTGCCGTCGTGTTCTGCGATTACGAGAATAGTCATGATCAAGCTCTCCAATTCAGAGCACCTTCGCTTCGTTTTTCAGTTTCTCGACCAGTTCAGCCACCGACTTGACCTTGATGCCCGCGCTGCGAGCAGCCGGTGCTTCAACTTTCAGGGTCTGGTTGGTCGACGCTGTCGAAACGCCCAACGCGTCTGGCGTCAGCACTTCAAGCGGCTTCTTCTTGGCTTTCATGATGTTTGGCAGGGACGCATAACGCGGCTCGTTCAAACGCAGGTCGGTGGTGATGATCGCCGGCAAGCTCAGCGAAACAGTTTGCGCACCGCCGTCTACTTCACGGGTCACTGCAACCTTGTCGCCTGCCACTTCAACGTTCGAAGCGAAGGTGCCCTGACCGAAACCGGTCAGCGCAGCCAGCATCTGGCCCGTCTGGTTGTTGTCGCTGTCGATGGCCTGTTTGCCCAGGATCACCAGCTGTGGCTGTTCCTTGTCGACCACTGCTTTAAGCAGCTTGGCCACGGCCAGCGAGGTCAGGTCTTCGGCGGACTCGACGAGAATGGCGCGATCTGCACCCAGTGCAAGCGCGGTGCGCAGCTGTTCCTGAGCGCTGGCCGGGCCGATGGAGACGACGACGACTTCAGTCTCAACACCCCCTTCTTTTATAGAGCGCTCTTTCAGGCGTACGGCTTCTTCCACTGCGATTTCGCAGAAGGGGTTCATCGACATCTTGACGTTGGCGAGGTCAACGCCGGAGTTGTCCGCTTTGACCCGGACTTTAACGTTGTAATCGACCACGCGCTTGATACAGGCCAGCACCTTCATTGCTTGTCCCTCGATGGGTATAGGTTCATTCGCCCAAGGCAAAAGCGAGCTTACCCCGCAGGCTGAAGCGGGCGTATCGGCCATTCGAGGTAGAGGCGGTTTAACGCGGCATGTAATCACGCTGCCAGCGCCGCGGGATTCTCAACGTCGCGAGCCCCAGCACTGCGGCAAGCCCGGCGCTGAACAGCATGGCCTTGAGCCCAAACTGCGCCTCCAGCAAAGCGCCCAATACCGCGCCCAGCAACATCCCGGTCCAGGGCACCAGTTGCACGCGCCAGCCGCTGCGCCGCTCGCCCAGTATCCAACGCCCCAGGCCCCGACCGAAACGCGACAAGGCGCCAGTCACATAGGTCAGCCCCACGGGTAAGCCATTGACCTGCTCCACCGCCGCATTGAGCATGCCCATCGCCACAATCGCGGCCAGCAACGCCGGCACTTGGGTGGCAAGCGGCAATAACGCTGCCGTGCACAACAGGCCCGCAATCACCAGCATCAGCGGCAAAGCACGGCGCCCGCCCCAACGCGCCAGTAAAACGCCGAGGGCGTTGCCGACAATAAACGCCAGCACGGCAAACAACAGGCGCACCACCAGGCGCAGGTCACCCTCACCTACCGCCACCGCAAGGCGCGTGGTGTTGCCGCTCATAAACGAAACGAAATCGCCGGTGGCCAGAAAGCCAATGGCGTCGGTCATGCCCGCCAGTACCGACAAACTGGCAACCATTGCCAGCCCCACCCGACCGCGCCAGGCGCGAACACGCACATGCACGGGATTACTCGGTTTTCTAAGGGGTGCTGGCAGCATTGAGGGAGCCTCTGTAGGGATACCTGGATAAATGAGAACAATTTTGTCATACAAAAAAGCCAACATAGACCACGGCCTATAGGATCATTCCTGATTTGGCGCACGTAAAATCGAACCAATTTTGAAATAGACGTCTAATAAACGCTTGGCTCAGGGATAAGGAGCATAGGCTGTGTGTCAATGACAAGGATCAACACACGGGCGAATTCGCTCGCTGTGCCGGGCAGGTCGGCCTTAATAGATGTAAACAGAAGAGCCCCATGACCCAGTCCGTTTGGAAAAAACCTCGACTCAAGCCCTACGCACTGGCGGCTATCCCGCTGTTACTGATTGCTGGCGCCGTCACGTTGGGCGTACACGCAGAAAAAGTCTTTGCCCAGCCGGTAGACGGCGTGCAGACCCTGGTGTTTTTGCGCCATGCCGAAAAACCCGCCGACGGCCTTGGCCAGCTTACTTGCCAGGGACTGAACCGGGCGATTGATTTGGCTACCCTGCTGCCACAACGCTACGGCAAGGCCAACTACGTATTTGCCGCCAACCCGTCACGCCAGGTCGAAGAAGGCGCCGATGATGACGCCTACAGCTACGTACGACCGCTGATGACCATCAACCCCAGCGCCATCAAACTGGGCTTGCCGATCAACCTGGAGTACTCGGCCAATGACACCCGCGCACTGGCCAATGAGTTGACCGATGACAAGTATCACAACGCAACGATCTACACCGCCTGGTCCAACGGCTATTTGCCTGAACTGATTAACAGCGTAGCCAGCAAGGCGCTGGGCAAGAAGACCTCGCTGACCGAAGACTGGCCGGGCAATGACTTTGATTCGCTGCACGTGCTGACCCTGACCTGGAAAGACGGCAAGGCCACCCTGCTCAGCCGCGTCGACAAACAAGGCCTCGACAACGGCGTCCACGCCTGCCCGACTTGACCGCTTGCAGCCGCGTAACGGCTCACCGTTTGAGTTTTTCAGCATAAACCCCGACTATCCGCCGCACTCTCGACAAAAAACGCTGTCAGATGCAGCAACTGCGTTTAAGCGCCGGCAATCCAATCAAGCCCTGCGCGAGCAATAACTACTTGCCTACAGCTCAAGGTACATGCATGAAGATCAGCGTTATCGGTTTACCCTTGCTTATGGTAGCCCTGCTAGGACTGGCGGGCTGCGCGACCCCGAGCGTTGTAACCTTGCAAAACGGCACGCAGTACCTGACCAAAGACCTGCCAAATACCACAAACAAAGACGGCCTTTATGAGTTCGTCGACATCGCCGGCAAGCGTGTGCAGGTCAAGGCCGCCGATGTGGCGACCATCAAGTCGGATTGAAGGGTTAGTTCAACGCGTCCAGCAACCGGTAATAGCTGATCCCCGCTGCCACATACAATCGCTGCAGGCTGTGGAAGGGGATTTGGCGAATCGGTGTGACCGGGAACGGGAAATCATCGCTGGCTCCCGAAATACGGGCCGCCAGGTGTTTGCCAAGTGTGCTGGACATCGCAATGCCGCGCCCGTTGTACCCCATCAAGATTGACAGGCCCGGTTGCGGCTCGTGCAATTGCGGCATCACGCTGTGGTTCAACGCCACACGACCGCTCCAGCGATATTCAATCGCCACACCCGCCAACTGCGGAAACACGCTGACCAGCGAGCGCTCCAGATGCGCCCAGTCTTCGGCCCGGCCCGGCTCGGCGAAAGGCCCTCGCCCGCCCAGCAGCACACGCCCCTGAGCATCCTGTTTGAAGTACAGGAGCAAACGCCGGGCATCCGAACACACTTCCCCACCCGGCAAAATGGTTTTGCGCAGCTCTGGCGAAAGCGGTCGGGTCGCAATCATGAAACTGTTGGCCGCCAGCACGGTTTGCCGCAGCCCTGGCCACAAACCGTCGGTATAACCATTGGTGGCCAGCACCACCCGCTCGGCCGTCACACAGTGCCCCTGGGCAGTGGTCAGTTGCCATTGCGGGCCGATCCGGCGCAAGTCCGTCACCCGGGTGTCGCTGTGGATCGTGACCCCTCGGCCCAACGCCGATCGGGCCAGGCCACGCGCATAATTGAGCGGATGCAAACTGCCGGCACGCGGGTCAACCCAGCCACCGACATAGTTCCGGGTCCCGATACGCTGGCAGACCTGGTCGCTGTCCAGCAACTGTGCGGCCACGCCACGCTGTTGCCATTGCCTGGCACGGTGCTCCAGGGTCTTCATCGTGCTGCTGGAGTAGGCCGGCTGGATCCAGCCTTTGCGCGTTGCATCGCAAGCAATGCCGTATTCGCGAATCAACGAAAACACTTCGTCCGCCGCCCCGCCGCACGCCTGGATGATCTTCTCGCCGCGGTCCGCACCAAAGCGTTCGATCAACTGATCCGGGTCGTACTTGAGCCCGGGGATCACCTGCCCGCCGTTACGACCCGATGCGCCCCAACCGGGTTCTCCCGCATCCAGCACACACACGCTGACCCCCGACTCCGCCAGCCGTAGCGCTGTCACCAGCCCGGTATAACCGGCGCCGACAATCGCCACGTCGGCGTGCCTGTTTTCCCTGAGCGGTTGTGTCAGCGCACCGGGGCGGGCCGTGGCTGACCAGAGTGATGGCGGCAGTTTCAAGGTTGACGAAGATTTCATGTACGCCTCCGTAGCGCAAAACGACCTTCCAGACGGCGCAAGCCATACGACAACGGCAAACTCATCGACAGATAGAGCAACGCCACCAAGGTGTAGACCGTCATGTTTTCAAAGGTCGAAGACGCTATGAGCTGCCCTTGTCGGGTCATCTCGGCCACGGTGATGGTGGACACCAGCGACGAGTCCTTGAGCATCATCACCAGCGTATTGCCATAGGGCGGCAAGGCAATGCGAAACGCCTGGGGCAATACGATCCGGCGCATGATCAACAGGCCGCGCATGCCGAACGACTCGGCAGCCTCGATCTGACCGAGGTCGATGGCTTGAATCCCGGCGCGGAAGTTCTCGGCCTGATAGGCCGAGTAGGCGATCCCAAGACCGACCACGCCAGCCTGCATGGCGCTGAGCTGGATGCCGAAGTCGGGCAATACGAAATAGATATAGAAAAGCTGCACGATGATCGGCAGGCCGCGAATCACATTGACCACGCCAATGGCGAACAATGCGACGGCGCGAATCCTGGAAACCATCATCAGCGCGAACAACAGGCCAATCACTGAGCTGAGCACGAACGAGCCCGCCGTGACCTGCACGGTGACCACTGCTCCCTTGAGCAGAATCGGAAGAAAATCCAACGCGTCCTGGAGAAACATAAACTACCTGCGCAACGCTACAAGAAGTGGCCCGCCGCAACGCGGGGGCCACAGGGTCATCAGTTCAGCTGCCACTTCTCGATGATGCGTTGCAGAGAGCCGTCAGCCTTGATCGCTGCGATGCCCTTGTTGACCTGCGCCAGCTTTTCGGCGTCGCCCTGACGCATGACCAGGCATACATCGCCCATCACCACCGGCACGTAGGTGCTCGACAGTTTCACGTCCGGGTTTTTGCCCTGGGCCAACTGGTAGGCGATGATCGGGCGATCACCAAAGGCGGCCTTGATGCGACCCAGCTTCAGGTCGCGCATCAGGTCGGGGATGGAGTCGTAGCTGCGCACTTCCTTGAAGCCGCCGTGCTTGTTCAGCGCATCGAGGAACACTGTACCCACCTGGGCACCGACCACTTCACCGGCCAGGTCATCCATGGTCTTGTATTCTTTTTGATCGTCAGCTTTAACGATCAGGCCTTCGCCGTAGCTGAAAATCGGATCGGAATACTGCACAACCTTTTCACGCTCAGGGGTTTTGAGCATGGCGGCGGAAATCAGGTCGATCTTGTTGGTGGTCAGCGAGGGAATCAGTGCAGCAAACGTGGTTTGCTGGATTTCGGTATCAAACCCTCCGGCTTTGCCGACGGCTTCGGCCGCGTCGACCATCATGCCCTGGATTTTGCCGCTCTTGATGTCGAGGAAGGTGAACGGGATACCCGTTGCGGTCGCACCGACCTTATAGACAGGCTCTGCAACGGCGCTGGCAGATCCAATCAATCCGGCAGCCATTGCGCATACGAGCGTCAGTACTTGAAAAGGTTTTTGCATAGCGAATCTCCCTGTGGTCGCTTTTATTGTTCCAATGCGGCACTCAACATCGCTTGCACTCTCTGGTACAAAATGCCGGCATCGACTATAACCAATTTACTTAAATCGTAAAGAGATTTATAGATATCGCATATCGATATCTATGTACCTGAAAAATGCCAAGGATGCGCCATGAGCGATAGCAACAACCCTCTTTTCAACCAGTCACTGGAAAAGGGCCTGGCCGTACTTCGTGGCTTTGGAGCAGCGCGGCGCACCATGACGCTGGCCGACATTGCGCTGGAGGCAGGCATCAGCAAAAGCTCGGCCCAGCGCATGGTGCATACCCTTGAGGAGCTGGGCTACATACGCAAGCACACTCAAAGCCGCCGCTTCCAGCTAACCCCCAAGGTGATGGAAATCGGCTACAACTATCTGGCTGCCGACATTCTGGTCGATGTGGCCAACCCCTACCTGGCCGAGCTCAACCAGATCACCGGTGAGACCATCAACCTGACAGAGCCCGACGGGCTGGACATGGTTTATGTCTCGCGCTTTGTGGCGCCAAAATTCATCCCGATCCATATGCCCATTGGCAGCCGCATCCCCATGTACTGCACCGGCGCCGGTCGGGCGTACCTGAGCGGCCTGGGGGATGACGAAGTGCACAGGCTGCTTGCAAGCAGCAAGCGGGTTGAGCTGACCCGGCACACACTGACCGATACGGCGGCCATCTTCGACCGCGTGCTGACTTGCCGAAAACTGGGATATGCCACCAACCAGGAAGAGATGTTCCTTGGCGACATGACCCTGGCCGCACCCATTTTCAACAGTAACGGCGTGCCGGTAGCGGCCGTGCATGTAGTGGTGCCCACCAGCCGCTGGACCCTGCAGGATGCCGAAGACAAGATGGCCTCCTCGGTGATCCAGTGCGCCCGGGCGATCAGCAATTCGATCAGGACGCTGTAGTGTGCAATCGCTGAGGAGCGCAGCGAGGCTGCGATAACGTCGCAGCCCATCGCAGCCTCGCTGCGCTCCTCGGCGACTACGGTTATCATGCCGCGCTATTCCCCTGCGTTCGGTAACTCTTTATGTCCAGTATCTCCCCAGCCACGCCCACCAGAGGCTGGTCATTCTGGTGGAAGCCTTTGCTGTTTCTGCTGGTAGCCGGTATTGGCCTGTACTACGTCAAGTGGTCGCCCTACTACTTCAAGGCCTTTGTCGCGGCCGACAACCACAGCATCGGCGCTTCGATCCTCAACGATAACCAGGGCGAACCCGTCGCTGCCGCACTGGCCTATGCCAAGGTGTACTTCCTGGCGATCTGGAAAGCGGCCGTGCTGGCGGTCATTCTCGGCTCGCTGATCCAGGTCCTGATCCCCCGTGACTGGCTGCTGCGCCTGTTCGGCAAGGCCGGTCTGGGCTCGACCCTGCGCGGCGGCCTGTTCGCCTTGCCAGGCATGATGTGCACCTGCTGCGCAGCCCCTGTGGCCGCTGGCATGCGTCGGCAAAAAGTCTCGGTCGGCGCCGCACTCGCCTTCTGGATCGCCAACCCTGTCCTTAACCCCGCGACGCTGGTGTTCATGGGCTTTGTGCTGGGCTGGGGCTTCAGTGCGCTGCGCCTGGTGGCGGGCATCGTGCTGGTGGTGGGGGTCTCGTTGATCGCGCAACGCATCTCGCGCCCTGAAAGCATCCCCGAGGCCGCACTGGATGCGGTGTCGCAAGCCAGCCTGGTTGATGAGCAGAACTTCTTCAGCCGCTGGGGCCGCACCTTGTGGCAGCTGTTCTGGAACACCATTCCGGTCTATCTGCTGGCGGTGCTGTTGCTGGGCGCGGCACGTGTGTGGCTGTTCCCCCATGTAGACGGCGCCATGAGCGACAGCCTGATGTGGCTGGTGCCGCTGGCCATTATCGGCACCCTGTTCGTAATCCCGACGGCGGCAGAAATCCCGATTGTGCAAACCATGATGGCCCTGGGCATGGGCACCGCCCCTGCCGTGGCGCTGCTGATGACCTTGCCGAGCGTGAGCCTGCCGTCGCTGTTGATGCTGCGCAAGGACTTCGACGCCCGCGTGCTGGTCAGCGTGGCACTGATGACCATGCTGGTCGGTGTGCTGAGCGGGCTGGTGGGGATGTGGTTGCTCTGACAGTCACCGCAACCCGGTGATTCAGCTGCTGCCCAGAATCAGGCTGCGATAGTGCCCCGGGTTGGTCCCTGACCACTTGCGGAAGGCCTTGTAAAACGAGCTGGTGTCGGCAAAGCCCAGGCGCAGGGCGATGTCGGCAAAGCTGTGGTCGGGTTCGGCCAGCCAGGCAATCGCCAGCTCCTTGCGCACACCGTCCTTGAGACCTTGAAAGGTTTGCCCTTCGTCCGCCAGACGACGGCGCAAGGTCGACGCCGACATGCACAGGCTCTGCGCCATGCCCGGGGTCTCAGGCCACTGTTCGGCAGGCTGCAGGCGCAGCGCCTGCTTGATTTGGCTGGCCAGGCTTTGCGGGTCGCGGTACTTGACCAGGATATTGGCCGGCGCCTCGGCCAGAAACCGCTTCAGCTCCTGGGCGTTGCGCCTGATCGGCGCATCCAGGCAGTCGGCCGCGAAAATCATCCGCGTGCGGGGCCGGTCAAAGCGCAGGTTCTCGGAGAACATCACCTCGTAGTCTTCGCAGTAATCGGGCGTCGCACAGCGCAACTCTATCGCCAGAATCGGGATCCGCCGCCCGGCCAGCCAGCAGGCCACACCGTGCACGATCATCCAGTAGGTGAAGTAGGTGAAGCCACGGCCCGGATTCGAGTCAGGCTCCTGCAAGACAATTTCCGCCAGGCTTTGCTGGCGCACCAGCCGCGCCGGCAAGCGCTCCAACATCAACGACAGGAACCCCAGCACCACCTCAAGCCCCTGGGCCAGAGTCGGCTGGGCCATGGCCGTTCGACACATGAATTCCAGGCTGCCGGAGCGCAACTTGCGCGGGTCCATGCCGAAAAACTCGTCATCCAGACGCCGCGCCAACAGCCGCCACATCCGCGCATAGACCAATGCAGGCACACGGGCATCCGGCTGATCGAGCAGCGCGGGGGCAATGCCGACCTTGTGCAGCACTTCGTCCGTGGCGCTACCCGGCGCACAGCTCTGCAACAGAGCCTCGCGCACCAGATAAATGGAGATGGTGTCCTTGTTCAGCATGGCCCCTGATCCAAATCCGATGTCCGTTAGATGTCGGCCATCTTAAGCAGCGCAGATCAAAAAGCCAGTAGTACCTTAGGCGTGTACGGGCGTCGCCACCGACGGTGGCGCCAAACGCTTGGCCAGCAACCCGGCAAACGCCACCACTGGCACCAACGCAGTGGCCAGGGCCAGCCACAACAGCCCGGCCACCACCCCAGATCGCAGCCTCGCGCAGCCCGTCAGCGGCTACATAAATCCTCCCGTAATTGCCCCGCAACAGCGTCTCTAAAAAGTGGGCGAACTCTCATCTAAAACCCGTGCTAGAGCGGTCAATTAAGGTTCAGTTAAGTTTCGGGCGCTAACGTGACCGACGAGTCACAAATGACTCGCATTAGCTATTCCCCTGCTCCACCACAGAGGATGAACGATGGATAACAAGGTGACACAGCTCTCGGCTGCAGCGACTGCCCCTCCTGAAACGGAACATGCTGGCGCAGCACTGCAGCTCATTGTTAAAGGTTTTCTGCACTTCCATCGCGAGGTCTTTCCGCAACAGAAAGAGCTCTTCAAAAAACTGGCCACAGCTCAACGCCCAAGGGCGATGTTTATCGCCTGCGCCGACTCTAGAATCGTCCCCGAATTGATTACCCAAAGTGCTCCTGGGGATTTGTTCGTCACCCGTAACGTCGGCAACGTCGTACCGCCTTACGGCGAGATGAATGGCGGGGTCAGCACGGCGATCGAGTACGCCAACCTGGCGCTGGGCGTACAGCACATCATCGTGTGCGGGCACTCCGACTGTGGCGCGATGCGCGCAGTGCTTAACCCGCTCAGCCTGGAAAAAATGCCCGCAGTCAAAGCCTGGCTGCGCCATGCCGAAGTGGCCAAGAGCATGGTTCAGGAGAACTGTGCGTGCGTCAATGAAGCTGAAGGCATGCATGTGCTCACCGAAGAAAACGTGATAGCTCAGTTACAGCACCTGCGTACTCACCCCTCAGTCGCTTCGCGCATGGCCAGCGGCCAGTTGTTTATCCATGGCTGGGTCTACAACATTGAAACCAGCCAAATCAAAGCCTACGACGCAGAATCAGGCTGCTTCCTGCCACTGGACAATCTCCAGGCAATCCCTTGTGCGACACCTAAAGCGCGCTTCTAAACACATCCCAACGAGGTAGCGGTGGCGGCCGAGCATGACGCCAGGCCTTGCCACGCCCCAAGAATCCCCTAGGGAGAATCATCATGCGTGCTGCGCAATTAAAAGCAGTATTGCCACGGGAGCTATTGGCCTCTGTGGTTGTGTTTCTGGTCGCCCTGCCCTTGTGCATGGGCATCGCCATCGCCTCCGGGATGCCACCGGCCAAAGGCTTGATCACCGGCATTATCGGCGGTCTGGTCGTAGGCTGGCTGGCGGGATCGCCGCTACAAGTCAGTGGCCCGGCAGCCGGTCTGGCCGTGCTGGTCTTCGAAGTGGTGCGCCAGCATGGTATGGCCATGCTGGGGCCGATCCTGCTCCTGGCAGGTTTTTTACAACTGGTGGCCGGACGTTTGCGTTTGGGCTGCTGGTTCCGCGTTACTGCCCCGGCAGTGGTCTACGGCATGCTTGCCGGGATCGGGGTGCTGATTGTGCTGTCGCAAATACATGTGATGCTCGACGGCGCCCCGAAACCCTCAGGCCTTGATAACCTTGCAGGCTTCCCGCAGGCAGTGGCACAAGCCATTCCAACCCTTGGCTGGCAGGCAGGCCTGCTGGGCCTGGCAACCATTGTGGTGATGTGGTCGTGGGATAAATTACGACCGCAAAAGCTGCGCTTTGTCCCCGGCGCCCTGCTCGGTGTGGGCTTGACCACGGCGGTCAGCTTGATCATGGCGTTGCAGGTCAAGCGCGTCGAAGTTCCGGAAAATCTGGCGGATGCCATCGACTGGCTTCGCCCGGCCGATCTGCTGAACTTTGCCGATCCCAATCTGTTGATCGCAGCGTTTGCGGTGGCCTTTATCGCCAGCGCAGAAACCTTGCTGTCCGCAGCGGCTGTTGACCGCATGCACAACGGCCAGCGCTCCGACTTTGACAAGGAACTGACGGCCCAAGGGGTCGGCAACATGCTCTGTGGCGTGCTGGGTGCACTGCCAATGACCGGCGTGATCGTGCGCAGTTCGGCCAATGTTCAGGCAGGCGCCACCACCCGGCTTTCGGCAATGTTCCATGGCCTTTGGCTGCTTGCTTTTGTGCTGTTGCTGTCCAGTGTGCTGCAAAGCATTCCGGTGGCGAGCCTGGCGGGTGTGCTGGTGTATACCGGGATCAAACTGGTGGACATCAAGGCTTTTCGCGGCCTGGCACGCTATGGCCGCATGCCGATGCTGACCTATGCGGCGACCGCCCTGTCAATCATCTTCACTGACTTGCTGACCGGGGTACTGCTGGGTTTCGGCCTGACCCTGGCCAATCTGGCGTGGAATGCAGCACGCCTGAAAATCAGCCTGATTGATCTGCCCCAAAGCGGCGAAATGGAGTTGCGGCTCAATGGCTCGGCGACCTTCCTCAAAGTACCGGCATTGACTCAGGTCCTGGCTCGCGTACCGGCCGGCAGCATCGTGCATGTACCCCTCAACAACCTGAGCTATATCGATCACTCCTGCCTGGAGTTGTTTGAAGAATGGGGACGGGCCAATGCTGCCAAGGGCTCGAAGCTGATCATTGAACCTCAGGGGTTGAAACGACGCCTGGAAGGCCGACTGCGCACCACCCGCGGCCTGGGGTCAGCCACCGCCTGAAATCAACCGCCGGGGATGCCCCGGATGGTTCCCGTCCACTTTCGAAAGGCTTTGTAAAACGAGCGAGTGTCGGCAAAGCCCGGTTGCTGGGCTATGTCGGCATGGCTGTGGTCGGGCTCGGCCAGCCAGCCAGCAGGCACTGCCTGCACGATCTTCCTGTACCTCAGGCGTGTACGGGCGTCACCACCGACGGTGCCGCCAAACGCTTGGCCAGCAACCCGGCAAACGCCACCACCGGCACCACCGCAGTGGCCAGGGCCAGCCACAACAACCCGGCAAACCCGTCCGCCACCAGTTGCCCCGCCAGTGCCGGCCCCACCATCGAGCTCAGGGCAAACGCCGCCGGGATCAGCATGATCGAGCGACCGCTCGGGTCCAGACGGGCAACGGCGGCCGTCTGGTAAATGCAGCCCCAGCAGAAACCCACTTCCCAAATCCAGGCACCCAGCGCGTACATCACAAAACCTTGTGCGTAGGCCAGTAACAGCAAGCCAGTGCCGATCACTGCCAGCACCAACAGGTGCGGCCAGCGTGAACCGAGGCGGTCGCCTATCAGGGCCAGCGCCAGCGCCGCACCGCCGCCGAGCAGTTTAAGCACCGCGAACACCACGCCCATCTGCCCCGGCGCCACCTCCAGGCCATGCCCCAGACGCTCAAGAAATGCCCACAGGCCAATCTGCCCGGCGCCAAATACAAAGAAAAATCCCAGTGCCCAATACGCCGGCACCGGGAAGCGAAAGCGGCCTTGAAGGGAGCTCTCTTCAGCCAAACCGGTCTGTACCGAGAAGTCACTGCGCCGCGGCAACGCGAAGGCGCTCAGGCTCAGCAACAGAATCATTGCCGCCAATACCCGTGCGGCTCCGGCGTAATGAAAATGGCTGATCACCAGCGATGGCAACACAAACAGCACCAGCGCCACCAGGCCAAGCTCAATGCCCTGACGGATGCCAAACGCCCGCTCCTTGTTGGGCATTTCGGCCATGATCCGCAACCCGAGGCAGGTCATCAATGCAGCAAAAAAACCGATCAAAGCCCACAGCGGCAATTGCGCCGGCGCCGGTAATTGTGACGAGGCCAGCAACGCCAGCGCCGCACCCAGCGCGCAACCGAATGTCAGGACACGCCAGTTGCAGCGGTCAATAAAGCCCACCGCAACCAGCGTTCCCACCAGGTAGCCACTGAAACACACAGAGCCCAACAGACCGATTTGCGACGGTGCAAAGCTGAAACTGTCCGCCAGCGCCCCCAGCAAAATGGGCAATGTATTGAAGGGCAAACCGCCGATGGTCGACGCCAGGCTTGCCGCCAACATAAAGGTCAGCGTTTTACGTGGATTCAGCATCATCGGCAGTGCCCTTCACGGAGTCTTCTTTCAGCGTTGATCTACGGTTGTGATTTCACGGCGCTCGGCCATGCTCGCCGGAACGCTGGCTTCATCGGTGAAGAACTGCTGGTACCACTCGCGCAGCTGATACACCGGACCGTCGCCCTCGGCCAGTACCGGGTTGTTGACCCGCACTTTGTGGGTCCAGATATCAACGTCCTGGTAGAACGAGTCGCGGTTGCGCTGCACGTAATCCACCGCCAGCGCTTCGTTCTGGGCATCGGTCCAGCCAGGGACTTTTTTCACCATGCAGCCAAAGCGCAGCTCAAAGCTGTTGGGGCCTATCGGCACGTGGCAGTTGAGCAGGATGGACTTGATTTCCTGCCCGTCGAACACCGCACTCATGCGCGTCAGGTGAGTCGCCGGGCCGTAATAGGCCGACTCTGCCACCAGATCGCCGCCCAGACGCTCGGAGTCACCGTGGAAAATCTGCTGGGCGATATGCCCTTCAAAAACGTTATGGAAGTACTTGGTCGGCGTGCCATGCACCGGGCCGAAATGCTGGGCATCCACCAGATTGTCGACCAGCTCGCGGGGGTTGGTGTTGATGATCAGCTTGTCCATGTGCCAGCTGTGCAGCCAGTCTTCGCTGTCCATCTCCGGCAGGTGCGGAATCACCACGTCTTCGGCGGGCGGCTTGCCTTCAGGGTTGTTCCATACAAACAGCAGCTTGTTCACTTCGCAGGTCTGCCAGGCGCGGGTTTTGGCCTTGGGCGGAATGCGCTTGCAGTAAGGGATCTCGACGCACTTGCCGCTGGCATCGTACTGCCAGTGGTGGAAGGCGCAGACTACCCGGTCATTCTCGATGGTGCCCTGGGACAGGTCAGCGCCCATGTGCGGGCAATGGGCGTCGAGCACACTGATCTCGCCCTTGGACGTGGCGAACGCCAGCAGTCGTGAGCCAAAGATATTCAGGGTATGCAGCTTGCCATCACGGTATTCATCCGCTTCACCCAGGCAATGCCAACCACGGCCAAAGCGCGGCGACAAAGCATTCTCGACGTGGATTTCTGCGAGTTTAGTCATTTTTATTATTCCTCAGGTTAAGGGCCAGGGCGCTTTACTGAGTGATCTTCACCGAGGTGACTAACTGGCTCATCGTTCAGATGGACTAGTTGCAGCGCCCTGCACACATCCATGCGGGCGCTGGCTTGCCTGCGATACGCACAACGCGGCGTTTCAGACAGATTGAGGGGATGCCATCGCGAGCAAGCTCGCTCCCACAGGGTGGGAGCCCGCCTTTATCAGCGCCAATCCTCAACAATCCCGTGCTCACGGGCAAACGGCTGGCAGTGAATGGTTTTGCGCTGATGATCCACCGCTGCATCACTGGTCGCCAGCCACACCATGACCGCAGCCGGCACTTGCGGCGGCGCAGAGCCTGCACGCAAGGCAATCACGCCTTTGTCGCCGATAGTGGCGCGCAAGGCGTCAGTGGTCACGACACCCGGGTTGAGGGTGAAAGCGCGAATCCCCTGATCCCCGAACTCCACGGACAAAATGCCCGACAAACGCGACACCGCCGCTTTGCCCGCGCCATAGGCATAACCCCAGCCGCCCTTGCCCGCCGCCACCGGCGGATCGGTTTCACCGGCGCCGGAGGTGACATTGATTACCACACCGCCGCCCTGCTCCAACATCTGGCTGACCACGGCCCGAGTCAACAGGAACGGGGTCATGACATAGCCCTGGAACACCCGCTCCAGCGTCTCGGGCTGCAGCTCCATAAATGGCGCGTTAAGGTCGCTGCCCTGGTAGATCGCGTTGTTGACCAGCACATCCACCCGGCCATATTCGGCAAGCACCGCCTGGCTGGCCGCGAGCACCGACTCGCTGTCGAGCAGGTCCATGCGTACCACCAGCGCCTTGCGGCCCAGCTCGCGGATCGCCGCAGCGGTGGCATTCAGACTGCCGGGCAGTGCCGTGCCGTCCGGGTTGCGCAAGCCGTGGGTATGGTTTTCGCCTTCATCCAGGCTACGGGCGCTGATGGCCAGATCAAAACCTGCCCGGGCAAACGCCAGAGCGGTTTCCCGACCAATGCCGCGACTGGCGCCCGTAATAAATGCCACTTTGTTCATGGGAATTCCTTAAAAGTCAGAAGCGCTGCGCACGCACCATCGCGTCCATGCCACCGTCGACAAACACCACGCTGCCGGTCACAAAGCTGGCCTGGTCCGATTGCAGAAAAGCCACCACCCGGGCGATTTCTTCAGGCGTGCCCGCACGGCCCAATGGCGCCACAAACTCACGCACCGCCTTGCCGAACCGAGCGTCATCCTTGGCCGCCTGATGCAGCGGGGTTTCTACCGCGCCCGGCGCAACCACGTTCAGGCGTATGCCTTGCGCGGCCCATTGCACCGACTTGCGCCGTGCCTCACAGGTCACCGCGTACTTGGAACTGGCGTAGGCGATGTGGGGCTGGCCCAGTGCATTGGCCAGTTCCAGCGCGTGCGCCTCGTCACCGGCCAGCAGGGCTGCGACCATCGGCTGTTGATCTGCACCGGGCTGAGTGGCAGCCACCGAGCCAATCACCAGTGCCGCCGGGTTTTCACCCTTGGCCAGAGCATCCGCCAGGCCGTCAAGCAACTCACTGACGCCAAAATAGTTCACCGCCAGCACCAGACTGCTTGAAGACGCCGTCACCCCCAGCCCTGCACAGCACACCAGCCCGTCAAGCACACCACCGGACTGCTCAAGTACCTGCGCCACCGCCGCCTGGCGCCCGGCACGGGTCGACAGGTCGGCGACCACTTCGGCGCTGGCCCGGTCAATCCCGATGATGCGGTGCCCCGCAGCCCGCAAAACGGCGCACACGGCGGCGCCGATCCCGGAAGCGGAACCACTGACAGCTGTAACTGGCATAAGACTTTCCTTGATGATGCAGGCGCACGGTGGCCTGACTGATGAGCAACCGGCAGTGGCGATCAATCGCCACTGCCGGCCGGTAGACGGTGCTTAAGCGCTTTTACGAATCGGCCGTGCCAACTGTGGCGCCGGTACTATCACGGACTCAGCCGCTCGCAAGGCGCACTTGGGCTTTCCCAACGCGACCACGCTGTTCAGCAGAATCCTTACCAGTTCGGTCTGGCGACGCACACCGGTCTTGGAGAAGATCGAACGCAGATGCGCACGGGCAGTGTTGCGCCGAATATTCAGGTTCTCTGCGGCTTCTTCCAGGGACAAACCGTTGGCCAGTTCCATTGCCAGCGCCGTTTCGGCCTTGGTCAGATTGAACAGCTGTTTGGTCACCACTTCACTGGCCAGCGACTTGCCAACCGAGTCGCGGATGTAGATCACCGCAGCCGGCTTGCTTTTGCCCTCGGCCCATTCCAGCGAAGGGATCGCCTCGACCACCAGCCCCAGGCTGACCTGGCCCGAAGGCCGCGTGACGGACATGGCGTCGGCGGTCACGCCACCATCGCGCACTTCCTGACTAAAGGCGTGTTTGACCAGACGCTGCAACTCACGGTTGTCGCTGGGGTAGGTCGCCTCCAGCCTGCCGCCCACCAGCTTGAGGCCATCGGCATTCTTGAGGATTTCTTCGGCGACCGGGTTCAGGCGCAGTACCTTGCCGGTTTCATCCAGCACAATGGTCGCCACGGACAGGCGGCTGATTGCCTGTGCGTAAAGTTCGCTCATGGACTCGCTGCGATCGAGCAGGTTGTGCAGGTGCAGGGCCCGGCGCAAATGCGGCAGGAAGCTGCTGCACAACGCGCGTTCGGCACTGGAGAATTTGGGGGACGTTTTGGGCCGGGTAAGACGAAAGCGCAGCTTGCCACCGTCGGGGGTCGAAATATCGGCGCCCATTACATGGTAGACATCCTGCTTGGCACAGTAGGCCTTGAAGTACGGCGATTGCACCCACTCGGATTCGCTCATCAGGTCTTCAACCGTGAACACCTGATCAAGCGCCTGCCCGGCGAACGGGGTATTAGCTTGCGGGTAAGTCTGATACGTCAGCTCACCCTCGCCCTCGATATCGCCGGCCACGATCATCAGGCCCAGATCCGGCTGGTCGGGCACTCGCAGGATCAGCGTTGCGTAGTTGGCCTGGAACATTTTGCGTACGGCGCACAAACTACGCCCCATGATCTTCGGGTCCAGCGCACCGTCGTAGAAGCTGCCGACCATGTGATCGTAATCAGCCAGTTCGAGCCCCAGACTGGCCAGGGTTTGGTGGTTCAGGGTCACTGTATCCACGGATGTTTCCTCGCATTGGGTCAGGTTCGGGACCGACCCTTTTTATTGTTCTTATTACCAGCGGCTGCTTTTGCGCATGCACTGTAGCACTGCGCAAAAGCCACTCAGTGTGTCTTTATGTTGACCGCCATACAAGCTCGACAAGCGGTCTGTTTCAACGGTTTGACGAGTCCTTGGCCGCCACGCTCTGCTTGAGCGGGTAATGCCCGGCAGGCGCCTCCTGGCTGCCGGTTTTAACCTTGACCAGCGGGCGCCCCAGGTTGAACCAGGCCGCCAGGGCGGGCAGTAAAAAGATCGCCCCAAGCACGTTGACCAGGAACATGAAGGACAGCAGCACGCCCATGTCGGCCTGGAATTTCAAGGGAGCAAAGGCCCAGGTACAGACGCCGATGGACATGGTCAGCGCGGTGAACACTGCCGCCGTACCACGTTGGCACATGGCCTGGTAAAACGCGTTGCGCAGGTCCTTGCCGTCGGCCATCTCATGAGCAATGCGCTCGTACAGATAAATCCCGTAATCGACCCCCACCCCCACGCCCAGCGCCATCACGGGCAAGGTTGCGACCTTGAGGCCGATGCCCAGGGTCGCCATCAAGGCGTTGCACAGAATGGCGACGATCGCCAACGGCACCAGAATGCACAGCACTGCGCGAAATGAGCCGAAGGTCAGCCAGCAGAACAGCGCTACCGAGCCGAACAGGGCGGCCAGCATCACCACCTCGGCCTGCTTGACCGCTTCGTTGGACGCGGCCATCACGCCCACGTTGCCGCCCGCCATCAGGAACTCCACATTCGGCCCTTGCAGGCCGGCAATGATGCGTTGGGTTTCATTGACCACATGGCTGACGGTCGCACCTTCGTGGTCGGTGAGGAACACCAGGATCTGCATGCGCTGGCAGCCTTCCGTCACCAGCCCGTCATCCGGCATATATGCCCGGGAGCCCTGACTCAGGCCACGCTCGGAACCCGGGATTGCCGACCAGCGCGGATTGCCTTCGTTGTTGCCGGCAATCACGGTTTTGCCCATGCCCGCCACACTCTGTACCGACTGCACGCCGGCCACGCTGCGGATCTGAAAATCGAACGACTCGATTGCCCGCATCACCTGCGGCGCCAGGCAACCTTCTTCGATGCCCTTGACCTGCACAAACACCGACATCACATCCAGGCCGATGGAATAACTGTTGATGATCTTCTGGTTGTCCTGGTTGTAACGCGAGTCGGCCCGCAGCTCCGGCGCACCGACACCAATATCGCCCACCGCCAGGTCCCGGGCCTTCCAGGCGCCCACGCCCAACAGCAGCAGGCTGATCACAAACACCGCCAGCGCCGGTTTCGGCTCGGCCAGCGCCGACAGGCGCCACCACAAGGCGTGCTTGCCCTGAACCTTGAGCCCTTGGGCCATGGCACTCGGCTCAAGCTTCAAGTACGAAAGAATGATCGGCAGCATCAGCTTGTTGGTGATGATCATCAGCATCACCCCGATACAGGCGGTCACCCCCAGTTCATGGACGATGGGAATGTCGATCAGCATAATCACGCCAAAGCCCAGGGCGTTCATCAACAGCGCCAGGGAGCCCGGAATGAAAATCTTGCAAAAGGCACCGCGGGCAGCCTCCACCGACGAACTGCCGCCCAGCACATCCTGCTTCCAGGCATTGGTCATCTGTACCGCATGGGATACACCAATCGAGAAAATCAGGAACGGCACCAGGATCGACATCGGGTCGATCCCCAGCCCCAGCAAAGGCAGCAACCCCAGAAGCCATACCACCGGCAGCAAAGCCACAGCCAGCGCCACCACGGTCAGGCGCCATGAGCGCGAATAGAACCACAACATCAGGGCCGTGATCACAAAGGCAATCACGAAGAAACCGATCACGGTGGTCAGCCCGTCGACCACATCACCCACCAGCTTGGCAAAGCCGACGATATTGATCTCGACATCGTCATTGCTGTACTTGGCGCGGATATCTTCAAGCCGCTTGGCCACCTCGGCATAGGACACCGATTTACCGGTTTGCGGGTCCAGGTCCTGCAAGTCGGCGCGTACCATCGATGACGTCAAGTCATTGGATACCAGCCGCCCCACCTGCCCCGAACGGGCCACGTTGCTGCGCACCTGGGACAGGTCTTCGGCGGAACCGGTAAAGCGCGGCGGCACCACCACGTCACCAAAGAATCCGTCTTCGGTGATTTCGATGTAACGCACGTTGGCCGTAAACAGCGAGGTCACACTGGCGCGGCTCACACCGTTGATGAAGAACACGTCATCGGTGACTTTGTTCAGGGTTTCGAGGTACTTGCGGTTATAGATATCGCCCTCGCCCTTCCACTTGACGCTGACCAGAAAGCGGTTGGCGCCGGTGAAGTACTGGCTGAAGTTGAGGAAGTTGACCATAAACGCGTTGCGCACCGGGATCTGCTTGTTAAAGCCCGGGTCCAGCTGGGTATAGGTGGCGCTGTAGCCCAGGGCCAGGGTCAGCAGTACAAACAGCGCCAGCAAGCCCTTGCGCCAGGTGATGAGCAGATCGGCAACGCGCTCGACCGCGCGGTTTACCGCAGTTTTTTCGCGACTCACTTGGCACCTCCAAGTGCAGCAACACTGCCATCAGTGCCCTGGAACACACCGCGTTCACCGCCCACCAGCAGGCGCCCGGTATCCACCAGTACCGCTGAAGTCAATGTCCCCAGGCCCGACAGCCGAGTGGCACTGACCAGGTGGCCATTACCGTCCAGACGCACCAGGGAGCTGCCAGCCCCGACAATCAGCAACCCGCCGCCATTGGGCAACAGCGCATGACCGTAAAGTGGCAACTGATTCCCCACCGCCACCGCGTCCCAGGTACGGCCAAAATTCTGACTGACAAACACATGGCCGCGCATGCCGTAGGCCACCCAACGATCCGGGCTCAGCCGCACCACACCAAACAAGGAACCGTTGTAGAACGGCTCCAGCTTTTTCCAGTTGCGGCCGGCATCATCGCTGCGCAGTACCAGGCCTTGCTCACCGACCACCATCCGCCGACCATCCGCACCGCCGTCCATGCCATTGAGGTGAGCACTGTCTACCTCAATGGGCTGGGCTTGCCAGGTGAGGCCGTCATCATCGGACTGGTAAAACTTGCCAAAACTGCCGAAGGTCATCACGCGGTTGCCGCCGGCACTCCAGATCCCCAGCAAAGGCTCGGCGATTTCGCCGTCATAGCGGACCTCGGTCCAGTGCGCGCCTTTGTCAACGGAGCGCAAAATCCAGCCATCGTGGCCCACCGCCAACAGGTTTTTGTCATCCAGCGCCACCAGCGCGGTCAGGGTCAGATCACGCTGCGGCTCGACCGCAGCCGGTTGCCAGGACACGCCCTGATCATCACTGAGCAAAATATTGCCGCGCTCACCCACCGCGACCACACGCTGGTCGAGGTACAGCATGCCGTTGATTTGCAGGCGATCCGGGCGCAATTGGGCCGAGGCGACGTTTGAGGCAGTGCGGGGGGAGAAGGTAAACGCGATGGTTGCAGCGACAATCAGGCATACCAGATAGCCGATTAATGAGCGCATGGTAGATGCCTCGCTGCACGATTCAGTTGCTGGGCAGAGTTCATGCAGCCAGTCCTCTTTTTATTATCTTGGATGCCCTGGCTGCCTCCTCGGCGAAGTGGCCAGAACCTGCCTTCGATCATCGGACTGGTCGGTCACACACACATCGTCCAAACGGCCTAGCCCGGATGGAGGAGTGAAAAAACGGCCAGAGAGAATGGTTTTGCACCGGTAGCCGCTGACGAGTGGAACGAGGCTGCGTTCGAGCGCGAAGCGGTCGCAAAACCGGTACACGCGGTATGCCTGATTAGCCGTGGAAGCTGACTTTACGACTGCTGCGCAGCCGAACGCAGCCTCGCACGGCTCGTCAGCGGCTACAGATTCGCCACCAATTCCGTGTTGTAGCCGCTGACGAGTAGAACGAGGCTGCGAACGAGCGCGCAGCGGTCGCAAAGCCGGTACACGCGGTATGCCTGATTAACCGTGGAAGCTGATATCACGACTGCTACGCAGCCTCGCACGGCTCGTCAGCGGCTACAGATTCGCCACCGACTCCGTGTTGTAGCCGCTGACGAGTAGAACGAGGCTACGTTCGAGCGCGAAGCGGTCGCAAAACCGGTACACGCGGTTTGCCTGATTAACCGAGGAAGCTGACTTTACGACTGCTGCGCAGCCGAACGCAGCCTCGCACGGCTCGTCAGCGGCTACAGATTCGCCACCGACTCCGAGTTGTAGCCGCTGACGAGTAGAACGAGGCTGCGTTCGAGCGCGAAGCGGTCGCAAAACCGGTACACGCGGTTTGCCTGATTAACCGAGGAAGCTGACTTTACGACTGCTACGCAGCCGATCGCAGCCTCGCATGGCTCGTCAGCTCCTACAAATTCGCCAGCAATTCCGTGTTGTAGCCGCTGACGAGTAGAACGAGGCTGCGAACGAGCGCGAAGCGGTCGCAAAACCGCTACACGCGCAGTGCCTCATTAACCGAGGAAGCTGACTTAACGACTGCTGCGCAGCCTCACACACTCAAACCAGCCGCTGAATCTGCTTGTGCCGCCATACCAGCCGGTAGTACGCGGTTTGCAGCGCCAGCATGGCGATGTAGGTCACGGGGAACGCCATCCACACGCCTTCAAGACCGAAGTGGGCATTGAGGGCATACGCCACCGGCAGCTCGATGCACAGCACACAGAAGATGGTGATCCCCATCGGCACCAGCACCACGCCGCTGGCCCGCATGATCCCGCCGATCACCGCCTGGAAGCCAAATACCAGAATGCTCCACAGCATGATGTGCAGCAGGTGTTCGGCCCGAACCCGCGCATCGACGTCAGTGATAAACAGCCCCAGCAACCAGTGCGACAGCACGTAGCCCAGCACAATCAGGGCACCGGTCAGGCACAGGTTGATCAGCAGGCCTGTGCGCAGGATCGCGCCTATACGTTCAATGCGTCCCGCACCGATAGCCTGGGCCCCAAGAATGGAGGCGGTGATGGCAATCGACAACGCCGGAAACTGCACGTAGTTGACGATCTGGGTGACCGCGCCATAGGCCGCTGTAGCCTGGGAACCGTGGCTGTTGACCAGCGCCAGAATCACCAGCTCCGACAACGACAGCACCACCATTTGCACGCCGGTGGGCAAGCCGATGCGCAACACCTTGCCCAGAATTTCGGGGGTCAGGCGCAGCGCGGCCAACAGCTCGCGGTCCGGCGCCATGACATGGTTTTTGTGCCGCAGACGCAGCACCAGAAACAGCATGGCCAGCACGTTGCCCACCAGCCCCGCATAGGCAGCACTTTGAATGCCCATCGGTGGCAACCCGGTCCAGCCGAGGATCAGCGCCGGCGTCAGCAGCAAACCCACCGCCGTAGACACCATCAGCGCCAGCAACGGCGAAACCGTGTCACTGACGCCACGCAAAATTTGCGTAAACAGAATAAACACCAGCAGCAACGGCATGATCAGCATCATCACCCGGGCATAGCCCACCGCCTCGTCCAGCACGTCGGCCGGCGTGCCCAGTGCCTGCAAGGCAGGCCGCGCCAGCAAGCTGCCCAGCACCGCCGCGGCCAGGCCGATCAACGCCCCCAGGGTCAGCGTGGCCCCCGTGATCTGCTTGACCATTGCGGTCTCGCGCGCCCCCCAGGCCTGCCCGATCAGCACCGAAGCCCCCGCCCCCAGGCCGATCACCAACGCGATAAAGAAAAACACGATGGGAAACATCCCCGACACCGCTGCCAGCGCCTGGGTGCCCAGCAACTGCCCGACATAAATACCGTTGAGCGTGCCGGAAAAACTCTGAAGGAAATTGGACAGCACCATCGGCGCCAGAAAGATCAGGTAGATCTGCCACAGCGGCCGTTGCGAAGGGGTTTGCATTAAGAGAGGGCCTGATGAAATAAACGTCAAAGGTTTATACCGCAAATGTATCTGAATGTTGAATCCTGGGCCCACGGCATAAAAGGCATTTCGGCTACGCTTCCTGACAGCCCGCTGAACGTGAAGAAATATTAAGAAACGTTTCAGCATTTTGTAGGCAAAATGTGCTTACCGCTGAAAAAGCCCATCAGGTGACGGTATGACCCGTATTTTGACCATTGAAGACGATGCCGTGACGGCGAAAGAAATCGTGGCTGAATTGACCAGCCACGGCCTTGAGGTCGACTGGGTAGCCAATGGCCGCGAAGGTCTGGTACGCGCCGTCAGTGGCGACTACGACCTGATCACCCTCGACCGCATGCTCCCGGAGCTGGACGGGCTGGCGATTGTCACCACCTTGCGCACCATCGGCGTCAGTACCCCGATCCTGATGATCAGCGCCTTGTCCGATGTCGACGAGCGTGTACGCGGCCTGCGCGCCGGGGGCGATGACTACCTGACCAAACCTTTTGCCAGCGACGAGATGGCGGCCCGGGTTGAAGTCTTGCTGCGGCGCAAGAGCCCGGTGGACAAGTACGAAACCTCATTGCGCGTCTGCGACCTGGAGCTGAACCTGATCACCCGCGAAGCCAGCCGCAGCGATCAACAGCTGAGCCTGCTGCCCACCGAGTACAAGTTGCTGGAATTCCTGATGCGCAACACCGGGCAAATCCTCTCGCGCATGATGATTTTCGAGGAAGTCTGGGGTTATCACTTCGACCCGGGCACCAACCTGATTGACGTGCACATCGGCCGCCTGCGCAAAAAGATCGACCCACCGGGCCTGGTGCCCCTGATCCGCACCGTTCGAGGCTCGGGCTATGTCATTGCCGAACCCCTCTAAGGGCTGGCGTTCTTCCAGCAGCCGGCTGCTGGCGCTATACAGTTTTCTGTTCGTGGCCTGGAGCTGCATCCTCATGGGGGTGCTGTATTACGAGGTCTCGGACTACCTGGGCAGCCTGGCCAAGCATTCGCTGATGCAGCGCCAACATCTGTTTGCGCGCTTTGAAGGCGAACAGCTGGACGAAGCGCTGGCCACCAGCATGACCTTCGACATGCGTGCCGTGGATGCCTACGGCCTGTTCGATGAACAGCGCAAGCCGCTCAGTGGACCGATCCGGTCATTCCCCGAGGGCTTGCCCCTGGATGGCCAGATCCACGCCCTGAGCACCTGCATCGATTCCGACGACCCCAACCTGCCGCAAGACAGTTGCGATGCCGTGGCCACCCAGACCAACGACGGGCGCTGGCTGGTTCTGGTGCGCGACAACGGCTCGCTGTTTGCCGTCACCCGGATCATTTTGCATGCGCTGTTCTGGGGGGTGTCGCTGACCATCATCCCCGGCATTGCCGGCTGGCACTTGCTGCGCCGCCGTCCGTTGCAGCGCATCCGGGCGATTCAGGCCAGCGCTGAAGCGATTGTCGCGGGGGATTTGACCTATCGCCTGCCGCTGTCCAATCGGCGTGACGAGCTGGACATGCTGGCAGCCATCGTCAACGCCATGCTCGACCGCATCGAACTGCTGATGCACGAGGTCAAGGGCGTGTGCGACAACATCGCCCACGACCTGCGCACCCCGCTCACCCGCTTGCGGGCCCAGCTGTACCGGATTCGCCAGCAGGCGGGCGAAGGCTCCCCCGAAGCGCTGCAACTGGACGAAGTCATCGGCGAAACCGACACCCTGATGGCACGTTTTCGCGGCTTGCTGCGTATATCGGAACTGGAAGACCATCAACGACGCTCGGGCTTCCTGCAACTCGACCCGCTGCCACTGCTGCAGGAGCTGTATGACTTTTACCTGCCGCTGGCAGAAGAAGGCCAGGTCACGCTGACGCTCGACGTGGCACCGACGCTGCCCAGCCTGACCGGCGACCGTGCGCTGCTGTTCGAAGCCCTGGCCAACCTGCTGAGCAACTCGATCAAATTCACCCCGCCGGGCGGAGAAGTGATTTTGCGTGCCTCGGACGACAACGACAGCCTGCGTATCGAAGTTCTCGACACCGGCCCCGGTATCCCCGAAGCCGAACGGGTGGCGGTATTCCAGCGCTTTTATCGCTGTGATGAGACACACGCCGGGTTTGGTCTTGGCTTGTCCATCGTGGCCGCCATCGTCAACCTGCATGGCTTTAGCCTGGACGTGAGCAACCGTGAAAGCGGCGGCGCCTGGCTGACCCTGCACTGCCGGCAAAGTCTGATAAACCCGGGGTAAGCAGCGGTGTTATCTCTGCTGCCATCGCCCGTTGGCGATGGCAGCACTAAAGTGTTTCAACTCCAGGAGGAACCATGATTTCAGTCCAGAAAGCCAGGCAAATGGCCGAAAATTTGCACGCTTCGTTAGGCCGAAACAATCAGGAAGTCACTCACGCCACAGCACTCGAACTGGTCGCGCAGCAACTGGGCTACACGGACTGGAGCGTCGCATCGGCAATGCTCCCAGAGGAAGGTCCCCGGCAGGCGGCTACGTTCGAAAAAGCAATTCCGGTATTGCGAATATTTGACGAAACCAAGGCCCGCGAGTTCTATCTGGATTTTCTGGGCTTCAGCGTCGAGTTTGAGCACCGGTTCGAATCGGATCTACCGTTGTACCTGGGAATCAACCGAAGCGGTCTACAGCTCCATCTGTCCGAACATCATGGCGACGCGAGCCCGGGGTCGACGACATTTATCCCCATGCAGAATATTGAAATGCTTCGGGATGAGTTACTTGGCAAACGCTACAAATACGGGCGCTCGGATATTGTTCAGCAAGGTTGGGGGCAAGTCCTGGAGGTGTACGACCCTTTCGGTAATCGGATCAGGTTCTGCCAATACTGATTTTGCCGGTGCCTTGCACCCGATCGCAGTGCAGCCCACGAGGTGCTTTAAGCACACCACAGTCATTACACCTTCTCCGCATATACCAAAACGATATATTTAAATCGTTTTATATTCTTTTTTAAACTCTAAATTTCCTGCAAGACTCTCGTCATAACTCTTCCAACTCATGATGAGAACGAAATGAAAAAACTCACTGCCCTCACCGCCCTGACCCTGGCCGTTTTGTCTGGCCTGGCCCACGCTGACCGTCTGGATGACATCAAAAAGTCCGGTGTGCTGCGGGTGGCGTCGTTTGACAGCAACCCTCCGTTCGGTTTTGTCGATGCCAAAAGCAAGCAGATTGAAGGCCTGGACGTGGATTACGCCAAGGCCATTGCCGACAAGCTGGGCGTGAAGTTGCAGTTGCAGCCGACCAACCCGGCCAACCGTGTGCCGCTGCTGGTCGCGAACAAGGTGGATCTGGTGCTGGCCAACTTCACCATCACCCCGGAGCGCGCCGAACAGGTGAATTTCAGCATTCCGTACTTCGCCTCGGGGCAGCAGTTCATCGTTAAAAAAGGCACCCTCACCTCCCCTGAAGAACTGAACAAATGGCGCGTCGGTGTCGACAAGGGCACGGTCAACGAAGGCGTGCTGCGCGAGAAATTCCCGGGTGCCAAAGTAGTGGCCTACGATGACACCCCGTTTGCCTTCACCGCCCTGCGCAACGGCAACGTGCAGGCCATCACCCAGGACGGCCCGAAGCTGATCGGCCTGCTGGCCAATGTGCCGGACAAGGACAAGTACGAAGTGCCGCCATTCACCATTTCCAATGACCTGATCGGCGTCGGCATTCCCAAGGGTGAAGCGCGCCTGACTGACGTGGTTAACCAGACCCTCACCGAGCTGGAAAGCCAGGGCAAGGCACAGGGCATCTATGACGCCTGGTTCGGCCCGACCACCAAAACCCCGCTGACCCGTCTGTACAAGATCGGCGACAAGAGCTAAGCCACTGCCTGAGTGGGAGTGAGCCTGCTCGCGAAGGCTTTTCGCGAGCAGGCTCGCTCCCACGGCTCCTGCATCCTTCAGCCCGTCCCGGATAACCGGACGGGTTTGTTCGTTTATAGATGGACGCTGTTTTTATGTTCGGTGAACTGCTGGCCCCGCAATACCTGCACTGGCTGCTCGATGGTTTTGTTCTGACCCTGACCCTTTCCCTGCTGACCTGCCTGGTGGCTACCGGGCTGGGATTTTTGCTGTGCCTGGCACGCATTTCGCCTTCGCGCCTGTGGTCGTGGCCTGCACGGGCCTACCTGGCCCTGTTTCGCAACACGCCGCTGCTGGTGCAGCTTTTTTTCTGGTACTTCGGGGTCACGGCGATGCTGCCCGAAGGCCTGGTGATGTGGCTCAACCAGCCGCGCAGCCTGACATTGGGCTGGTTGGAGATTGAATGGCCGTCCTTTGAATTCATTGCCGGGTTCTGGGGCCTGATGCTCTATACGGCAGCCTTCATTTGCGAAGAGTTTCGCGCAGGCATCAGCTCGGTGCGTGTTGAGCAACGGGCTGCAGGCCTGGCGCTGGGCTTCAAACCTGCGCAGGTGTGGCGCTACATCGTATTCCCGCAAGCGCTGCGCACGGCGTTGGGGCCGTTGCTGGGGCAATACATGAATGCCCTGAAGAATTCGTCGCTGACGATGGCCATCGGTTTGGCCGAACTGTCGTATGCCTCGCGGCAAGTCGAGACCGAAACCTTCAAGACGTTCCAGGCCTTCGGTTTTGCCACAATCCTGTATGTACTCAGCATTGCCTTGATCGAAGTGGTCGGCCAATTGATTGCACGCAGCAAGTGGTATCGCCAGGGAGTGGTGTAAGTCATGGACTTTTCGGTTATCAGCGACAATTTTTCGTACTTCATGCTCGGCGCCTGGCCCAACGGGCCTTTGGGCGGCGCGGCGCTGACACTGGTGCTGAGCCTGTTGTCGGGGATCATCTCGGCAATGCTGGGGCTGATGCTCGGGGTCGCACTGGTGATGATCCGCGGCAAGGTACGTTGGGTATTGCTCGCAGTGCTGGGATTTTTGCGGGCGATTCCGGTGGTGATGCTGATTTTTTGGAGTTACTTCCTGCTGCCCATCGTGTTCAAGGTCGATGTGCCCGCGCTGGCCACGGTGGTATGCGCCCTGTCGTTGATCGGCGGCGCGTATCTGGCGCACTCGGTGTATGCCGGCATCAGCAGCTTGCCGCAAGGCCAGTGGGCGGCAGGCAAGGCGTTGGGCCTGGGCACCTGGCAAGTGCTGCGACTGATCATCCTGCCGCAAGCCTTGCCGATGATGCTGCCCTCCTTCCTCAACCAGTGGATTTCACTGATCAAGGACACCTCGCTGGCCTATGTGATTGGCGTGGGGGAGTTGTCGTTTGTCGCCACCCAGGTCAGCAATCGGGTGATGGTGCACCCGACCGAGATCTTCCTGTTTGTGGCGCTGGTGTACTTCGTGTTTTGCAGCAGCCTGGATGTGATTGCCAATCGTCTGGTCAAACGCTAGAACCTGTAGCCGCTGCCGCAGGCTGCGACAAGGACCGAAGGGCCTTCGCTTTCGGCCTTGAAAGCGGGGCTGCTACGCAGCCCATCGCAGCCTTCGGCAGCGGCTACAGGGGTTAGTGATCAGGTCAGGGTTTCAATCACCGCCCAAAGCGGCACAAACCCCAGCGGCAGCCACACCGCCAACCGTGGACGATAAGGCAGCAACATCAGCAACCCAAATCCGCCCAGCGAAAGCATCCCCAGCCAGCCAACAGGCCCCATGGCCCAGCCCCAGGCCTTGCCACAAAAGTACAAACTCAGCCCCAGGCAGATCCAGCCGCCAACCCGCAATACTCGCCGCAACCTGGCTGAAGGGGCTTTGCCCCAAACCTGTTTGTAATGACGCTCCAGCCCCTGGCACAGCGCCAGCATGCCGAGGTAGGCGAACGCCAACGCAGCAAAAAAATGAGCCAGCATGTCAATTCACCTCGGCCATAACAGCGGTCTTTTTACGCGGCACCCGCTCCACCGCCGGTTGCGATACTTTCCAGCACGCCCACAGCAACAGGGCACCCAGCGCCATTGCCGTCAGCTCCAGCCCCATGCTGCTGTGCAGTGCCCACGGCTGGTTGACCGTGGCCAGGCTCAGCAGCGGCAAGGTCAGGCACATCACCCCCGCCAGCGCCAACTGCTCGCGCCAGGCCTGCATCCGTGGCCTGATCAAGGCATGCAGCAGGCTCAACGCCCACACGCCAAAGAACACGTTCAACTCGGCATCGCTGCGCTGCGCCATGCCGGCCGGCAACAGGTGGTTGCCCCACAGCAAGCTGATGCAGGCCAGGCTCAAGCCCGCCATGACGGTGACGTTGATCGCTTCCACCACGCGGTACAGCACCTGCGCAACGCGGCTTTCGCTGGCGTATTTGCGCCGGCGCTTGACCGTGAACAGCACCAGGCCACTGCCAATCATGGCGCTGCTGATCAGGCCGCAGATGAAGTAGAGCCAACGCATCGGGTAGCCACCGAACTGGGCGAAGTGCAGCCCGGAAACCACCCGGTGCGTAAGCACCGTGGAGCGCATCTCGGTCGGCCCGGACAACTGCTCACCCGTGACCCCGTCAAAGCGCATGCCTCCCCCTTTGATCAAGGCGATGCGATTACCCAGGATCGGGCGAATCTGGATTTCGGCATTGCTCTGCCCCGGGTTGCTGATGCTCACCCCGCTCAATGGCCCCATGATCTCGCGGGCCTTGGCCAGCAGCGGCGCGATGGCCACCAGCGGCGCAGGTTCAACCGCCTGCGGGCGTTTGATTTCAAGCGCCGATGGCGCCGTATCCTGGGCCTTGAAAAAGGCCTCGCGGTTGCCATCGAACAAGGCGTCCATGGCCGCAGGCATGTAGATCACCAAAAAAATCGCCAGACCGCTGTAAGTGATCATCAAGTGAAACGGCAACAACAGCACGGCACTGGCGTTGTGGGCGTCAAGCCAGGAGCGCTGGCCCTTGGCAGGACGAAAGGTGAAGAATTCCTTGAAGAACTTTTTGTGGATCACGATACCGCTGACCAGCGCCGCGAGCATGCCCATCGCCAGGGCGCCGACCAGGTAAATCCCGATCATGCGCGGCATGTGCAAGGTGAAGTGAAACAGGAAGAAGAACCGCCCCCCCACCGTTTCGCGCACCGGCAACACTTCGCCGCTGTTGGGGTCCAGCGTGACTGAAACCCCGTCACGGCGCCCGCCGGTCGAGGCCTGTAGCTGCGGCGACCGCGCGTAAGGCAGGCTGATGCCCCATTGTTTGGCGCCGGGTTCATGCTCACTCAGATAACCCAGCGCACGCTGCACTGCCTGTTCATCGGTCAACTGGTGCGCGGGCAGTTCGGGGTTCATCCAGTTGTCGATCTCCTGATCGAACACCGCAAGGGTGCCGGTCAGAAAAATCACGAACAGCAGCCAGCCAACAATCAAGCCGCCCCACGTGTGCAACCAGGCCATGGATTGGGTCAGGGTCTGTTTCATCCCATGCGCTCCAGCAGTTGAGGCCAAAAACCGATGGCGGCCAGGGGCACCGCGAGCACCGCGCCCATCCATGCCGACCACTGATGGCGCGCAGCAAACGCCCACAAAATGGCGAAGGTGTAGATCACAAACGACAGCAGGCTGGCGACGATCATCGAGTCGACGTTGTCCAGCGGCAACAGCCGGGCCAGCGCCGCAGTAAAGGCGTAGGTAAAGACATAACCGCCCACCAGTGCGGCCAGTGTGCGAGACAGGATCGGCACCCAGGCCGAGGTTGCGAGTTTCATGTATTGATCCTTCATCGAGCCCTGCGTTTTGCCTGTGCCAGATGCGACAACGGCGCGGCACCCGTTACTCACGGATGTCGCGCCTGAAAGTGCCTGCACTGCGAGCAGTGAGGCCTGCGTTGTTATCAGAACGAACTGGTCACCGACGCGAAGTAGGCACGGCCCGCTTCGTTATAGGTTTGTGCGCCCGCCTCGTCTGCGTTGCCCTTGCGGTACAGCTGCTTATCGAACAGGTTGTTGATACCCACCCGCACGCTGAGGTTTTTGTTGAACTCATAACCGCTGCTCAAACCCACCAGACCGTATGGGTCAACAGGTTGCTGCACCGACTTGTCGAGTGCTTCGTTGGCGCGATTGTTACGCTTTGGCGCTTCCTGCTTGCCGTAGTAAGTACCGCTGACCTGAACCGACAGCTTCTCGGTGGCGTACCAGTCCAGCATGGTGTTGAGGGTGTACTTGGGGATGATGCTCAGCGGATCACCGGTTTCCTTGTCCTTGCTTTCGATCATGTAGGTCAGGTTGGTGTTCCAGTCCAGATCGTCGCGCAGGTTGACGAACAGATTGCCTTCAACCCCTTGTACGATGGCCTTGCCGCTGTTTTCCCATTGCAGGACACGACGCCCGTTTGGCAAGCGGAATGCCGCCTCGTTGCTGGCATTGATCTTGTTCTGGTAGTCGTTGCGGAAATACGTCGCGCTGGTGCGCCAGGTGCCTTTATCGAACGCCAGGCCAATTTCTTTGTTGACGCTGATTTCCGGCTTAAGGTCCGGGTTACCCACCAGGTAGCAGCCACCGATGTTCACTTCAACCGAACTGCAGCCCGCACCGCGGCTGTACAACAGGTAGTTGGGGTTGGACTGGTACAGGTTCGGGGTTTTGTAGGCCCGGGCAATACCGCCCTTGATGCTCAGCTCATCGGTGATCTGGTGCGAAGCGTTGAGGCTCGGGCTCCAGTTGCCGCCGAACTCGCTGTGGTGGTCAAAACGCACGCCGGGAGTGACGATGGTCTTGGCGCCGACTTCGATGTTGTCTTCCACATAGAACGCGTAGCTGTTGGCCGTGGACTTGGTTTGGGTTCGGTCGGTTCCGGGAAGGCCCGGAGTACCATTTGCACCTGGATCCCAGCTTTGCGGGCGCAGTGAACCCGGGTCGTTCAACGACTCGTAAAGGTATTCGCCGCCCAAAGTCAGCACCTGGGGAGTGCCCATGGTCAACGGCAAATTCACTTCGCCGGTGGCGCGGGTGTTGCGCAAGCGCGATTCAAATTTACCGGCACTTTCAGACGGTGCGCCTTCGCCATAACCGGCCAGGCCTTCGTTCAAACGGGCGTTACGGGTCAGGTCGTGGCTCAGCGAAGCGCTGGTGGAGCCCCAGTCGAACGAACCATTGTGGGTCGCGGAGAAGGTGCTGCGTTGCAACACGCTGGTTTCCTTGCCCGTGAGGCTGTTAACAAAGTCACCCCCGCTGTTGAGCATGGTGTCGCCGGCAAAAATGTTGCCCTGGCGGCTGTAGCTGGCTTCCAGGTCCAGCGATTGCTCGGGGGTGAACTGCCAGCTGATCAGGCCATTCACGTCCTTGTTGCGTACACCTTCGCGGCCGGCCACAACGCTGTCGGGCGAGGCTTGCGCGGCGGTGTTGATGCCCGGATCGTCGGCGTCGGTCTTGTTCACGCCGCCATACACACGAAACACCAGATCATCCGTGATCGGCCCGCTGAGGTTGAAGTTGGTACGTTTGCTGATGCCTTCGGAATCGTCTTCCGGCGACAGGTAGTACGCTGTCACCGAGCCTTTGAGTTTGTCGGACGGGCGCTTGGTGATGATGTTGACCACCCCGCCCATGGCGCCCGAACCGTAGCGGGCAGCTGCCGGGCCGCGCAGGATTTCGATGCGCTCGACTTCTTCTGCCGGTACCCAGTTGGTTTCACCACGGGTATCACGGTCGCCGCTCCAGCCATAACGCTGGGCGTTACGCGAAGAAGACGGTTTGCCGTCAATCAGGATCAGGGTGTTTTCCGGGCCCATGCCGCGCAGGTCGATCTGGCGGTTGTTGCCGCGAGCGCCACTGGAGCTGTTACCGGTCAGGTTGACGCCCGGCTCGCGACGGATGATGTCGGAGAGGTCATTGGCCGGCGGGCGTTTCTTGATGTCTTCGGCCGTGATGATCGACACCCCGGGCGCCTGCTTGAGCTCTTCGGCAGCAGTGCCCAAAACACGGGTTTCTTCCAGTTGCAATGCTTGCCTGGTGCCATCGACCGGCAGGTCGGTGGTTTCCACCGGCACCTCGTCACGATCGCGCTCAAGCGCATCGGCTAAAATGGTGGGTGACGCCAGGGCGGCAACGAAAGCCAGTGAAAGATGACTGCGGTTGAATCGAGACGACATGTCCAGTTGATCCCTTAACAATGGAGTGTGCTCAGCAGGCCAAAGGCTGGAAATCGCTGTCGCACGAACCCGAAAGGACACGACGTTTTTTAGCTCTCCCCGGCACTGCCAGGACTGCAATGATAAACACTCTCATTTGAGAGTAAAGCGCAATTGACACTAATCCTCATTCGCAAGTTCCCCAATCCCTTTGTTTTAGAGCCTTTTCCTACAGAAAAAAAATTAAAAACATTGCAAAAAATGCCTCGAATTGAGAGAAACACCGCCTCAAGCCGCCCTCTTCCCCTCACTTTTTGAGTCCCACATCATGACGACCGAACTTCAGATCACCGACCTTGTGCCGGGCGACGGCAAAGCCGTGGTCAAAGGTGCCTTGATCACCACCCAATACACAGGCTGGCTCGAAGACGGCACGGTGTTCGACTCTTCCTTTGAGCGCGGCAAGCCGTTCCAGTGCGTGATTGGCACCGGGCGTGTCATCAAGGGCTGGGACATCGGCCTCATGGGCATGAAAGTCGGCGGCAAGCGCGAACTGAAGGTTCCTGCTCATCTGGCCTATGGTGAAAGAAGCATGGGCGCGCATATCACACCGAACTCCAACCTCAGGTTTGAGATCGAACTGCTGGAAGTGCTCACCCGCGACGATTGATCGCGGCGGCACATAAGCAGCACTTTTAAGGAGTCAGGCTGGGTGAATCGATTTTTCAGGCATTTTTTATCGGTATTGCCGCTAGTGGCACTGGCGGGTTGTAGCAGTCAGGGCACTCAGACACTGCCAAACCTGACCCCCGAACAGACCCGCGCCCGCATCGTGCAATTGATGCCGGCCAAAACACCGGATCGCCAGGGCTGGGCCACCGACATCCAGGCCGCCTTTGCCGCCCAGGGGCTAGCCCCCAGCGACGAAAACCTGTGCTCAGTACTCGCCGTCACCGAGCAGGAGTCCACCTTCCAGGCCGACCCGCCGGTGCCGGGCCTGGCCAAAATCGCCCGCACGGAAATCAACCGTCGCGCCAGCAAGCTGCATATCCCGGAATTTTTGGTCAACAGCGCGCTGAACATTACCTCCCCTACGGGCAAAACCTACAACCAGCGCCTGGATGCCGCCCGCACCGAAGGCCAGCTCAGCGCAATTTTTGATGATTTCATTGGCATGGTGCCGATGGGTAAAACCCTGTTTGGCAGTTTGAACCCGGTGCACACCGGCGGCCCGATGCAGGTCAGCATCGCCTTTGCCCAGCAACGGGCGCGGGACTATCCCTACCCGGTTGCCCACTCGATCCGCCAGGAAGTCTTTACCCGGCGCGGCGGCATGTATTTCGGCATCGCCCACTTGCTGGGCTACCCCGTCGACTACAACGAGTCGCTGTACCGTTTTGCCGACTTTAATGCCGGCTGGTACGCCAGCCGTAATGCCGCGTTCCAGAACGCCGTGAGCCAGGCGTCCGGCATCCCGCTGGCACTGGATGGCGACCTGACGGTGCCCGGCTCGTATGCGCTCGGGTCAACCGAGCGGGCGGTCCGGGCACTGGGCAAGCAACTGAAGCTCAGCGACAGCGCCATCAGAAACCAGCTGCTCAAAGGCGACAGCCTGGACTTCAATGACACTGACCTCTACACGCGTGTCTTCGCCCTGGCCGAGCGTCAGCAAGGCAAACCCCTGCCCCGCGCCGTGCTGCCGGGCATCACCCTGCAAAGCCCGAAAATTACCCGCACACTGACCACGGCCTGGTTTGCCAAGCGGGTCGATGATCGTCGCCAGCGCTGCATTAGCCGGGCGAAGGCACTACCGGCACACTGAGAAAATTCGGATACGAATAAAACCATTGAATTAATTCATATGCGGAGTATGGTCAAAGTTAATGACATTCAGGAGAACGCCATGGGACTCGCAGCCCGAAACCTCGAACCCGACATCACAACAGGTGATGCCGGTCGTGTGGCCCTGACCTTTTTCTTCAACCTGATGGAGCATTGGGGTTGCAGCAAGGAGCAGCAATGCACACTGCTGGGGGCCATCGGCAACACCACCTATTTCAAGTACAAAAAACTGCCCAATGTGCGCTTGCCCCACGACACACTGGAGCGCATTTCGTACCTGATGGGCGTGCACAAGGCATTGCGCATCCTGTTCAGCAACCAGCCCGATCGCGCCTATGAGTGGGTGCACAAACCCAACACGGCTGCGCCCTTCAACGGGCAGAGCGCCTTGAGCTACATGCTCGCAGGCCAGGTGGTCGACCTGGCGGATGTGCGCCGTTATCTGGATGGAGTGCGCGGCTGATGCCCGATGCAATGCTGCCTGAATGGAACAAGGCTTATCGCATCATCAACAGCGCGTTCCCGCCCATCAGCGTGTTTGAAGACACTCTGGACCCGGCAGACCTGGAGATTGCCTTTGCCCTCGAAAGCCTGACCAATGACCGGCTGCGTGACACGGCGGGTTTGCTGGCCCGGGTCAGGCCCGAGGACCGGCTGTGCGGCGAGGGCTCAACTGCGGTGATGGCCGCCTTTACCCATATCGGCCGCGCCAGCCGCTTTACCGACGGCACTTATGGTGTGTACTACTGCGCCAGCAGCGTTGAGGCGGCAATCGCCGAAACCTGCTTTCATCAGGAGCAGTTCTGGCGGGCCACCCAGGAGCCCGGCATTGAGATCACCATGCGCACCTACATCAACCAGGTGCTGCAACCGATGATCGACATCCGCGCCGAGTCCGGCTTGCACCAACCATCACCTTCCAGTTACGGCCTCTGCCAGGCTTTCGCCCGCCCCCTGCGTGAAGAACGTGCCTGGGGCCTGCTCTACAACAGCATGCGGCTTGATGGCCACGAATGCGTGGCAGCGTTCCGCCCGCCAGCGCTCTCGCTGCCGGTGCAGGGCCCGCATTTTCGCTATGTGTGGGACGACAGGTCGCAAACCATCGCCTGGGTGTTGCAGGTCAGTGAAGTGGTGCGTTGAAACCGCGATGGCACGACCTTATAGGGTGTACTGCTTGAACAGTTCTTCCTTGATGATCAGCAGCGCGTCTTCGTAGTAGCGCTCGCCCCGGGCCTCGCTGAGCAATACAGAGCGCACACTGCCCTCGCCTTCGCCGGGGATGTGCTCACAGGTCAGGTAGAACTCAGCGGTTTCGGGCATGAATTCCAGGTAGTAAAACAACTCGCGACCTTCTCGGTGCCAGTAACCAATTTCTCTGCGCATGGGAGTTCCTTGAGCAATGCGGGCGCCCAAGGATACACAAGACCCGTGTGAGCAGCGTGCGACAGGTTTATCGCCTGCCCGCAATCCGCTCCAGTGCCACTTTCAGATCCTGGACACTGGCTGCCGCTGTCAGGCTGATGCGCACCGCATTGGTCGCGGTGGGTTTGACCGCAAATACATCCGCAGGCACCACATCAACCCCCGCGGCGCGGCAAGCCTCGGCAAGCGCGCTCTCACCCTCGCCCACCGTCAGCCAGATATGGGGCGAAGGGGTCTGTGTCTGATACATCCAAGGGCCCAGGATCTTTTTTGCCAGCCGCCAGCGTCGGGCAACTTCCCGGGTTTGCCACTGCACACGCGTTTGCGCAGTGCCGTCGCCGATCCATTGGCAAGCAATGGCCATGCACAGTGGCGATACTCCCCAGTGCGCCGACTGGGCATAGGGATCAATGCGGCCCAGCAGTTGAGGGCTCGCTACGATCCATCCCAAACGTACGCCCGCCGCAACGGTCTTGGACAGGCTGCTGACCAGCACCGCGAGCTCGGGCAGAAAACGGTACAGCGGCGGGCTGTCGGTAAGTGCCCCGTACACGTCATCTTCAATCACCATGACCCCGTGACGCCGGGCGACGTGGGCAATCGCTTGTTTGCGCTCAAGGCTCATCACCGCCGAGGTCGGGTTTTGCAGGGTCGGCGTCAGTACGGCAATCCGTGCGCCCGTGGCGCGGATCATCCGGTCAAAGTCCTCCGGCACGATGCCCTCCCGGTCGAGCGCTACCCCGTGCATCGGCAGGCGCAGCTGCGCGCAGGCGGCCTTTATCCCCGGCGCGGTAAAGGCTTCAACCAGCACCGGATCACCGGCTTGGCACAGTGACAACAACACGGTGAACAACCCTTGCTGGGCGCCGGTACAGAGCATGACGTTATCCACCGTCAGGTCCAGCCCGCGGCCCTTGAACCAGAGTGCGCCCTGCACACGCGCCCGGAGCAGATCCACCGCACTCAGGTAGCCCTGCAAACGGACCGCCTGGCGGCTGTCGAGTAACCAGGACAAGGCCTGTGCATCCGTTTCACCGAGGTGGTCGATGGCCGGGACATTGGTCCTCAGATCGATTCGCGTCGCCTGTTCATCGGCGTGTTGCAGCCTGAACAGGGTTGCCTCCTGACTGCCCGACAGGACATAGGTGCCACGGCCCACCTCACCCGAAACCAGATGTCGACGCGCCGCCTCCCGATACGCCTGCATCGTGGTGCTGGGGTTCCAGCCCAGCGCCCAGGCCAGTCGCCGCTGGGGCGGCAAACGGGCGCCGGGTTGCAGTTCACCGCACGCGATGGCCTGGGCAATGGCTTCGACCAGCGCCAGGTAACGGGGCTGGGCAGTGTCGTTGAGCGTCGGTATCCACATTTATTGTTGGCCATGCAATATAAGGGTCGGCCCATACAATGCGTTGTGCCTAGAATCGAGTCAAACCCCTCGATGACGGTGCGCCATGTTTGATTTGAATGCCCTTCGCCTTGCAGCACACGCCGTGCACCAGACCCTGGCACCCACCCCGCAGCTGGCCTGGCCTTTGCTGGCTGATCGCCTGGGTTGCACCGTGTGGGTCAAACATGAAAACCACACGCCTACCGGCGCATTCAAAGTGCGCGGCGGGTTGCTGTATGTGCAGGGTTTGCTCGCCCGGGAGCCACAGACCAAAGGGCTGGTCACCGCCACCCGCGGCAACCACGGGCAAAGCCTGGCGCTGGCGGCCCGAAGCATGGGGCTGTCGATCCGTATCGTGGTGCCCGAAGGCAACTCACTGGAAAAAAACGCCGCCATGCGAGCCCTGGGCGCGACAGTGATTGAGTGCGGCAAAGACTTCGATGAGGCGCGGGCCGAAGCCGCAGCATTGGCCAACACCCATCAATGGCATCTGGTGCCCGCCTTTCACCCCGATCTGATTCGCGGGGTGGCCACCTATGCGCTGGAGCTGTTTGAAGCCGTGGAAGAGCTGGACACGGTGTATGTCCCCATTGGCATGGGCTCAGGGATTTGCGGGTTGATCCAGGCCCGTGACCTGCTGGGCCTGAATACCGAGATCGTGGGCGTGGTGTCTGCCCATGCCGACGCCTTTGCACAAAGCTTCGAACAGGGCCGCGTAGTCTGCACAGACTCGGCCCACACCTTTGCCGACGGCCTGGCCTGCCGCCAGCCGCTGCCTGAAGCCCTGGCCATTATTGCCCAAGGCGCGGCACGGGTGATTCGGGTATCGGACCGGGAGATCGAACACGCCATCAGGGTCTACCATGAAACCACCCACAACACCGCCGAAGGGGCCGGTGCCGCGGCGCTGGCCGGGTTGATCCGTGAGCAATCGCAGCAACAGGGCCGACGGGTTGCCCTGATCCTGAGCGGGGCCAATATTGACCGGCAGCTGTATGCCGGGATTCTGGCCGACGGTGTTGAACCTTCTGCCCAACTGTAGAAATACAAGGAGCCTGCATGCAGTGCCAGATTCGACGCGCCCTCGCCCATGATGCTCAAGCCATCAGCAAAGTGGTGATCGCCGCCTTGCGTGAATCCAATGCCCGGGACTATTCACCCGAGGTGATCGCCCAGGTCGAGCAGCACTTCTGCCCGGCCGCGATCCTGACACTGATGAAGCAACGCCAGATGTACGTGGCCGTTGTCGAGCAACACGTGGTCGGCACCGCCAGCCTGGATCAGGCCGTGGTACGCAGTGTGTTCGTCAGCCCGCGGCATCAGGGGCGCGGGATCGGCCAGCGATTAATGGCACGTCTCAAGGAAGTCGCCACGGCGGCGCAAGTCGAAGAGTTGCGGGTGCCCTCATCGCTGACCGCCGAATCGTTCTACGCGCAACTGGGTTTTCAAAAAGTCCGCGATGAGTTTCACGGGGCCGAGCGCACAGTGATCATGGCCTTGCGTCTGGACGCCTGAATCATCACGCGGCTATGCTGCCCCAATGACTCCCTCAACGGTGCTTCGCTCACCCTGCCCTCCCGGCGCCTGCATTTGCGAGCGGGAACAGCTGTTGGCGGCGCCAGACAGCGACCTGCGCATCTTCAGCCTCACACGCCAGGCCGAGAAGGTGCTGCTGGATCGATTGGAAAATATTCAAAGCCTGAGCGATCTGGAGCATCTGCGCCGCCGCATGCGCGAGCAATTGGGGATTGAGGTGCTGATCGACCCGGGGGTCACTGAAGTTCGCACCATGCGAGGCATTGCCATTCGCTTGGCCGAGCAGCCGGGGCTTTGCCGCAAAACACGACAAGCCATCCCGGCCGCCATTCGCCGGGCCCTGGAAAAAAACCCCGAAATCGCCTACAAATTACTGGATGATCAAGGGCTGTTCCGTGACACCTGAAACAGCTCTCGCAAGGGCCTTTGGCCATGAAATAGCCGTATTTTGCAGCAGATACATGATTTAACTTGCCATAACCCGAATGGCTGCCATATAAGCGCGTCTTTTAAATTAAACGAGTCATACCATGAGTGCCGGATTCACCGAGGACGACATGCGCAGAGCGCTCGGCCTTGACCTACCTGCTGCCCCTGTTCAACCCGAGGTCGAAGCGGCCCCGGCCAAAGTCGCGCCAGCCCCCAAGCCTGCCCCGAAGAAAGTTGCTGCCCCTGCCCCGGCGCAATCACCTGCGCCCAAAAAACGCAGCGGCCCGATCCTTCGCGTCACGATGCGGGTAACCAAAGTGTTCGACGGCGAAGAAACCCTGTTCGTGCACGACTCCAAGGACCTGAGCCGGTTCAATGCCGAACAAGAGGCCAAAAAGGCACTGGCCAAGGCCGGCTTCAAATACTTTGAACTCTCGTCCATCGTGTCTGTGGACTGACGTTAAGTCATCAACCTGCCCGGCAAACGTCAGGCCCCTCGCGCCCATCCAAGGAGCCCGTACATGCAATCCCAACCCCTGAACGCCAGCGACTTTGAAGTGATCGAAAACACGCTGCTCAAATACGGCGACGATCACTCTGTCCTCAACCCTTCAGAACTGGACGGCTACTTCACGGCCCTGGTTTCGAGCCCGACACGGGTGGATATCGCCGATTGGTTCCCGGCGATCTGGGGCGGTCAGAACCCGGCCTGGCAAACCCCGCAGGAAGCCAAGCAGTTCATCGAGTTGAGCGTGCGCCACATCAACACCCTTGCCAGGCAACTGGCCGAGGACAGCGTTGCATTCGCTCCCCGCTTCGAACAGACCGAGCACCTGGGGCAAGACGTGACGCTGGCTGAAGAGTGGTGCTTCGGTTACACCCGCGCAGTTGCTATCTGCAACTGGCCGGCATTGCCTGCACCCCAGGCCATCCTGCTGCAAGCCATTGCCGATTGTGCCGAGCAGGACAACTTCGAACTGCCCGAAGACCTGGACGTGGTGGCTCATCAGCAAGCTGTTGCCGCCATTGCGCCGGCTGCACGGGCACTGCATGACTTCTGGTTGAGCCAGCGCTGATCCATGACCACCCTCACCCACTTCGACACCCCGGTCAGCGAGCCGATCAACAGCCAGATCCTGCAGCTGGTGGTCGACCACCTCACCGACATCAGCGCGATGGAAATCGCGCCGAGCAACCTGCTGTACAGCATTTATCAATATGCCATTGGCTTTGAAGTGCACCTGTACCTGCAAGCCCTTGGCGGGTCCAAGGGTATTGCGGTTGAGCTGATCGTCGCGACCGACGCTCAAGACCCACTGAAGGTGACCGGCTTCGCTCTGTACCTGCCGACCAAGGATGACCCGCAGGCCTGCGCCATCGCCTACATGGCAGAACTGGCCAGCCATCGCCATCTGGGTGTCACCCGGGCAATGGTGCAAGAAGTGGTGCGCCGCTACCCCCATACCGAACTGAGCTGTTCAGTGGCCAGGGTAGCGGCGTTTCAAGCCATGGGTTTGCAAGTCATCGGTACCCGCGGCCCGCAAGTACTGATGAACACCCGCGACCACAGCAGCGATGGCTTGACGGGCGTTCTCGACGTGGCAGCGATCTACAACTCCACTGAAGTGCGCCAGATCCATACCTACCTGCTGCAACGCAACGGCAAAAAGGCGATGCTCGACGCGGAAAAAAAACGTGACCGTCAAATCGACCAGCTGACGGCCAGGGCCAAAGCCTTCGTGGCCCAGGCAAAAGACTAAAAAGCAGAAATAACGCATCATGGGCGCACTCCGCTTAGAGGGAACCTAAATGCGTACTCACTTTACCCTGGCCCGCCTCGGTGCCTTGACCCTGGGTCTGGCGTTTGGCCCTTGGGCCTTCGCCAGCGAAGAGTCGCAACTGATCGAGTCAATCAATGCCTGGCGCAGCCAGATCCAGCTGTGCGGGGGGCAGCCCTCCCAAGAGCTGCCGCCGTTGTCGGCGGACACCCGGCTGATACTGCCGGCCAGCAGCTTCGGGGATCTGCAGCAAGCACTCGGACGGGCTGCGTACCCGATGGTCAACGTGCAGGCGATCAATCTCTCCGGCCCCCGCGATGCCCAGGCCGCCATGAAGGCCGTGCAGGAAAGCTTCTGTCGCGTGGTGCTGGACCCTCAGTTTGTCGATATCGGCGTCAGCCATGACCAGCGCGACTGGCGCATCGTGCTGGCCCGCCCGCTGCTGGCGGCACGCTTGGGCGACTGGCAAGCCGAAGGCCGCAAGGTACTTGAAATGCTCAACAGCGCCCGCACCCAGCCACGCCAGTGCGGCACCCAAGCCTTCGGCCCTGCAGCCCCGCTGACCTGGAGTGCCCCGCTGGCAACCGCCGCCGAAACCCATTCGCGGGACATGGCCAATAACAACTACTTCGATCACAAAGGTCGCGATGGCTCTACACCAGGCGATCGCGCTGAACTGGCGGGTTATGACGCGCAACAGATCGGTGAAAATATCGCGGCCGGACAAGACACCACGCGCAAGCTGGTTGACGGCTGGCTGGCCAGCCCTGGCCATTGCGCCAACGTGATGAACCCGCAGTTTCGCGAGGTGGGTGCCGCCTATGCGGTAGACCCGAAGAGTGACGCAGGGATTTACTGGACGGCGTTGTTCGGTACGCAGTAAATGCGCAGAGGGAGTAGCGAAGGGATCTTGCGAGGATAAAGCGAACAAAGAAGCCCCACCCGACGGCCGTCAGGTGGGGCTTTTTTTTACAGCGCCATGTCGGCCGCTGGGTTGCTTGGCGCAGGCTTGGCCGGCGCAGCAGGTGCTGCTGGTGTAGCGGTTGCTGCAGGGATCGCAGGCGGTGGAGTCAACTGCAGAACTTCAGCAGTGTATGCCCACTCCTGAGCAACGCGCTCAGGCGAACCGTTGAGCTTGGTGCCGTAGCTCGGCACGATCTGGTGCAGCTTGGCTTGCCACTCTGGCGTTGCAACCTTGTCCTTGAACACGGTTTCTAGCACGGTCAGCATGATCGGCGCAGCGGTAGAGGCACCCGGCGATGCGCCCAGCAGACCTGCGATGCTGCCATCTTTGGCGCTGACAATCTCGGTACCGAGTTTCAGCACGCCGCCCTTCTCTTCATCACGCTTGATGATCTGAACGCGCTGGCCGGCTTGCCACAGGCGCCAGTCTTCAGGCTTGGCGTTCGGGAAGTACTCTTTGAGAGCATTGAAGCGGTCTTCGTCGGACAACATCAGTTGGCCGGCCAGGTACTCAACCAGTGGGTACTGTTCGATACCGACTTTGGTCATTGGCCAGATGTTGTGGGTCGTAGTGCTGGTCAGCAGGTCGAAGTACGAGCCTTCTTTGAGGAACTTGGTGGAGAAGGTCGCGAACGGGCCAAACAGGATGACGCGCTTGCCATCCAGCACGCGGGTGTCCAGGTGAGGAACCGACATCGGTGGTGCGCCAACCGAAGCCTTACCGTAGGCCTTGGCCAAGTGCTGCTGGGCTACAGTCGGGTTTTCGGTGACCAGGAACGAGCCGCCAACCGGGAAGCCGGCGTATTCCTTGGCTTCTGGAATGCCGGACTTCTGCAGCAAGTGCAGTGCACCGCCGCCAGCGCCGATAAACACGAACTTGGCATCAGTTTCGGTCTTGGTGCCGTCTTTCAGGTTTTTGTACACCACACGCCATGAACCATCTTCATTGCGCTTGATGTCTTCAACTTCGCTCGACAGTTTCAGCGAGAAGTTAGGCTTGGTTTGCAGGTAGGCCGCAAACTGGCGCGTAATTTCGCCGAAGTTCACGTCGGTACCGATCGGGGACCAGGTGGCCGCGATTTTCTGGTTCGGGTCACGCCCTTCCATCATCAGCGGAACCCACTTCTTGATCTGAACCGGGTCTTCGGAGTACTGCATGCCCGCGAACAGAGGGCTGGCCTGCAGAGCTTCGTAGCGCTTCTTCAAGAACTTGATGTTGTCATCGCCCCACACAAAGCTCATGTGCGGAGTGGAGTTGATGAACGAACGCGGGTCTTTCAGAACACCGTTCTTGACCTGCCACGACCAGAACTGACGCGATACCTGGAAAGCTTCATTGATTTCAATGGCCTTCGGGATTTCAACGTTGCCGTTCTTGTCTTCAGGCGTGTAGTTCAACTCGGCCAGGGCCGAGTGGCCCGTACCGGCGTTGTTCCAGCCGTTGGAGCTCTCAAGGGCAACGCCATCGAGACGTTCAATCATCTCCATGGACATGCCAGGTTCCAGCTCGTTGAGCCAGACACCCAAAGTAGCGCTCATGATGCCGCCACCGATCAGCAGCACGTCGACTTGTTTGGTCTCGGCAGCCTGCACGGACGAAAGTCCCATGGTCAGCGCCAGGCCCAGTAGCCCCTTATTCACTTTTTTGAACATGTTGTAGTACCTAAGATAAAACGCCATCTACCCGGCACGCGGAGCATGAAGTCCTTCGACCCACCACAGGCTTGTCGCCTGCAATCGAGTCATCCCTCAAGCCCGGAACGGGCAGATATATAAGGCCTGTGCACGTTACAGACCTCACTTTATGTACCTTGGGCGCTGATCTCTTGTTGGTTTTGGCTTCAGCTACTTGGGTGACATTTATGGTGTAACTAATGCGACTCCCTTAATGTCCGGCCTGCTCACAACTCCTTCCGGGAAGCTGCGTGGAAACGAAAATCCGGGGCGGCCAGCCGACTAGCCGCGACATTCTACCTCAGGCAGCACGGTGGGCGAAGTGCCAGCCGGGCTACAGAGGACAAATCCGGGCATAAAGCTCAGGTATAATCGCGCCTTTGCCCCGCCTATCAACAGGATTCACCCATGTCTTTAAGCAAGCGCACTCAGGCACAGATTGAACGCCGCCTGATTACCTCCCTGACCGAGGTCTGCGAAACGGCCAAAACACAGATCCCGGGGTTTGTCTGGCTGACTCATGTGGTCGACTACGAGGCCTTCCCGGCCAGCCTGAAGGTGGTCTGGGTATTCGACACCCAGGACAGTAAAGACTTCGCCCTGGCTGATGGCGAGGCCACCTTTATGGGTGAGCTGACGGCACAGGCACTGGCGGATGCCCAGGTGAAGGTACGCAATGGCTCGGCCCACGTGTATTTCGACTCCGAAGAAGAATGCCAGCGCAGCTGCGGCGGCAACTGGCCAAAGCGTCTGGCCCAGAAGCAGACAGGCCGCTGAGCCGTGGCAAAAGACATTGAAAACCCGTGCATTGCGGTGTGCCAGCTAAGTGGCGAGTTATGCGTGAGTTGCGGGCGTACCAAGGAAGACATCCGCAAGTGGCGGAGCATGAAGCGCCCGGAAAAAATGGCCGCCGTGCAACGCGCCAGCACGCGGCTCAAGAGCCTGCGCAAAAAGAACAGTTAGGCGCTACGTCAGGTACTTGCCGAACCAGCCCAGCGTCCGGTTCCAGGCCAGCGTCGCCGCTGCTTCATCGTAGCGAGGCGTGGAATCGTTATGAAAACCGTGATTTACCCCAGGGTAGACATGCCCTTCATAGACTTTTCCATTGGCCTTCAGCGCCTGTTCAAACGCCGGCCAGCCTTCATTGATCCGCGTGTCCAGCCCGGCGTAATGCAGCATCAGCGGCGCCTGAATCCGGCCGACCTCATCGGCACCGGGCTGGCGCCCGTAAAACGATACCGCTGCCCCCAATTCCGGGTAGGCCACGGCTGCCGCATTGGCCACCCCTCCTCCATAGCAGAAACCGGTAATCCCCACTTTGCCGGTGCTTGCGTCGTGTTGCATCAACCACTCCACCGCCGCAAAAAAGTCGTTCATCAGCTGGGTGGGGTCGACCTTTTGCTGCAGCGCCAGGCCCTGCTCGTCGTTGCCGGGGTAGCCGCCGACTGACGTCAGGCCATCGGGTGCCAGGGCAACAAACCCCGCCTTGCCCAGGCGCCGGGCGACATCCTCGATGTACGGGTTAAGCCCGCGGTTTTCATGCACCACCACCACGGCCGGCAACTTGCCAGTCGCCTTGGCGGGGCGCACAAGATAGCCGCGCACCTGGCCATGGCCTTTGGGCGAGGGATACATGACGTACTCGGCAACGATATCCGGGTCGGTAAAAGAGACCTGTTCGGCAAGGGCGTAGTTGGGGCTCAGTGCACTCAATACCGAGAGTGCTGACACGCCTGCAGTGAAAATCGCGGCTCGATCCAGAAACTCACGCCGATTAATCCGGCCGTGGGCGTAGTAGTCGTAGAGCTCAAGCAATTCAGGGGCAAAGTCTTTGGCGGTAAGGCGGGGCATCGCGTCACTCCCTTTGGACAGTTCTCGGTTCCCGCTTAACCATAGAGCAATATGCATCGCCCAACAGCCTGGTGTTCTGCAGAACGCCAGGCTGACCACAGAGGGCTAACGCTGACGCAGCGTATTGACCCCGCCCTGACTGGCCGTTTCACGCAGGTACTCGGCCATCGAATCATCCAGCGCCTGGAGCCAGCGCGTGTGATGGGGCACAGCGGTAGTACCTGTGATCACTGAGCGGTAGGACTTGTCGCGATAACCCATGATGTCGCGCTTTTTGTCCGTCTTCCACTTGAGGAAGATTTGATTTACCGCATCGATATCAAAGTTGGGGTAATCGGTCTGCTCGATCAGATGCTTGATGTAACTGCCCTGAAATTCGTACATGGATGCAGTGGTGTCCAGGCTTTCTTCCTCGGCCCGCCAGCGTGCGCTGTCGGCCTGCATAACGGCCTTCTCAGGCAAGGCAATGCGCCCCAGGATGCAGTCGCGAACGAACCAGGCTTGCGCATCGAACAGGTTAAAGCTGTACCAGAGATCCTGCATGCCGAGGTAGATCAGTTGCGGGTTCTGCTCCCAGAAAACACCCTGATACAGGCCCAGCGGCCAAAGTCGATTACCGGTTTTAAGGGTCAGTTCGTCAGGCAGAAAAGGAAAATGATGCTTGTAACCGGTGCACAGAATAATCGCATCGACCCGTTTGCTTGATCCGTCGGCGAAGTAGGCGATTTCACCCTCAACACGACTCAAAAGCGGACGTTCTTCCCAGCCCTTGGGCCATTTGTAGCCCATGGGCTGCGTGCGGTAGGTGCTGGTAATCGAACGCGCACCGTACTTGTAGCATTGCGAACCGATGTCTTCAGCCGAGTAACTGCTGCCGATAATCAGCAGATCCTTGCCTGTGAGTTCCGTGGCTTCGCGAAAGTCGTGGGCGTGCATGATGCGCCCCGAAAAACGCTCAAACCCCTCAAACTCAGGCACATGAGGGGTAGAGAAATGGCCGCTGGCCACGATCACATAATCGAAGACCTGAGTCTGTGTTTGCTCTTGCTCGTAGTCATACACCGTGACCGTGAATTCGCGCGTGTCCTCGTCAAAACTGACGTGCTTGACCGCCGTATTGAAGCGAATGAATTCGCGTACCCCCGCCTTGCGCACCCGGCCCTGTATGTAGTCCCACAGCACTTCACGAGGCGGATAGGAAGAAATCGGCCTACCGAAATGCTCGTCGAAACTATAGTCCGCGAATTCCAGGCATTCTTTCGGGCCGTTCGACCAGAGATAGCGGTACATGCTTGCGTGAACCGGCTCGCCGTGCTCATCCAGGCCTGTACGCCACGTGTAATTCCACATCCCCCCCCAATCGGCCTGCTTCTCGAAACAAACCACCTGCGGCATGACCGCGCCTTTGGCATGCGCCGATTGAAAAGCACGCAGCTGCGCGAGACCTGAAGGACCGGCACCGATAATTGCGACACGAACAGACATAGAATTTCCTCAACCGATTGAAAACTGAAAAAACAGAAACCCCACCCAAAAAAGGCCAAGCCCCGGGTGGTGAAAACACATTCAGAAATCAAAAAGTCGGCGGAGGAACCGAGCGACTGCGCTTGCCCGTAACAAGGGCATCTCGCAGCGATGTGGGTGGAACGTGAAAGCGTGTGGCTAACAATGAGCCAGGAGAAAGGGGGTGATGTCTCGGCCCGAATCCGTTACTGCATTGCGCAGAACGCGGGCCCGAAGGGCAAAAGATGCGTGTGTTCTCATACATTGAGCTTATTTAGCCTCTTATGGTTATTAATTACCTTTTACCTATAACGGATAGGGATTTGTATTACAAGGTTGTGTGGAGATGGATCACAGGCATCAATGACACCGACTGGGCCGCAAATCAGCATGCAAACGCCCTCAAAGACCCTGCTCAATGCAAGGTCTTGCTCTGACTTGATGGGATACCATGCGCGGCGTGCCTGATGCCTATCAGGTGCTACACAACCAAGAGGTATTAAACGGTGAGAATTGTACTTGTGCTGCTGTTGAGCGCGCTGTCCATGCAGGCCTTCGCGGCGAATATCGGTGAACGCCTGACGCCCTGGACCCTGATGGACCAGCACGACCAGCCCTACACGCTGGACACCAAAACCCGCGTATTGCTGGTGGCACGCAATATGGACGGTTCCAAACTGGTCAAGGCCGCACTGGAAAACCAGCCGAAGGGTTATCTGGAAGCGCGCAATGTCGCTTTCCTCGCCGATGTGCAACGCATGCCTTCGCTGATCGGCAAATTCATCGCGATCCCGGCCATGCGTGATTACAGCTACCGCGTCGTGCTCGACCGCGACGGCAGCATTGCCGCCCAATACCCGGGTGCTGAAGAGAAAGTGCTGTGGTTGCAACTGGACGACGGCACGCTGGTTTCCCAGCAGGAATTTGCTACCGCTGACGAGTTGCGTACCGCGCTGGAAAAACTGCCGGTTCAGTGATTGTCCGGGGCTCAGCCGCCACGGCTTCGAGCCCCCTCCCACCGCCTCACTCTTGGGCGCTATGCACCACCACCAGCAGTTGTGCCTGTTGCTCGCCCACCGAACGGATGCGGTGCGGTTTCTGCGCGTTGAAATGCAATGCATCCCCGCGATTGAGCAACACACGCTCATTCATGAAGTCCACTTCGACCTGCCCCTCGTGAACGAATAAAAACTCTTCGCCCGTGTGCTCCTTGAAGGCCTTGTCGATGAAATCGGCGGGCGGGTAAATCATGAAAGGCAGCATGCTGCGCTCCCCCACCTGATGGGCCAGCACCGCGTAGCCAAGGCTCTGGTCATTAGCCGCCAACGATTGACGCTCATCGCTGCGCACCAGGCTGTAGCTGTCGAGCCTGGCGCTTTCTTCGCTGAACAATTCTTCGACTTTCACATTCAGCGCTTTGGCCAGTTTCAGGGCCGCCGCAATCGACGGCGTATTCAGCCCGCGCTCGATTTTTGACAGATAACTCTTGGTCATGCCGGATTTTTCGGCCAGGGCCTCCAGGCTTATCCCGAGTTTTTTTCTCAGTAATTTCAATCGGATAGACATAAAAAACAGTTAACTCAGTTAAAAGGAAACGACTCACGCTTGCCAATGACACATTGTGTCATATAGGATCTTTCGTGTCATTTGCAGTCACCCATACCCTCCCTAGAGATGAGTGAACGGCGCACTCGACGCTCAATGAACGCATCAGAGGACACCTGTATGGCCAAGACACTAGCGCTCCCCAAAGACCAACTGGTCCAGCAAGCACTGAGTCAAATGCAACAAACCCTGGCGGATAATACGTGGACTGACCGGCAAAAGCTGGCACTCACCTGCCGTATTTTGTTCGAAAACGGCCACGACTCCGGCCTGGCCGGGCAAATAACCGCCCGCGGCCCGCAGCCCGGCACCTACTACACCCAGCAATTGGGCCTGGGTTTCGATGAAATCAGCGCGGGTAACCTGCTGCTGGTCAACGAGGATCTGGAAGTCCTCGAAGGCCACGGCATGCCCAACCCGGCCAACCGTTTCCACAGCTGGGTGTACCGCGCCCGACCGGACGTGAACTGCATCATCCATACCCACCCGACCCACGTCAGCGCGTTGTCGATGCTGGAGGTTCCACTGCAGATTTCGCACATGGACCTGTGCCCGCTGTATGACGACTGCGCGTTCCTCGAAGGCTGGCCGGGTGTACCGGTGGGCAACGAAGAAGGCGAGCTGATTGCCGGTGCATTGGGCAACAAACGGGCGGTGCTGCTTTCCCACCACGGTCAATTATCGACCGGGGCCAGCATTGAAGAAGCCTGCGTGATTGCGCAACTGATCGAACGGGCCGCCAGGCTGCAATTGCTGGCCATGGCTGCCGGCGAAATCAAGCCGATCCAGCCGGAACTGGGCCGCGAAGCCCATGACTGGATTGCCAGGCCCAAACGCCACACCGCCGCATTCAACTACTACGTCCGGCAAAACCTGCGTCGTCATGCCGATTGCCTCAACTGACTCCCACTTCTCCAAGGAATTCGACATGTCGACCCCTGATATCCACGGCATCATCGGCTACACCATCACCCCGTTTTCAGTTGACGGCGAACAGCTGGATCTGGAAGCGCTCGGGCTCTCCATCGACCGCCTGATCGACAGCGGCGTTCATGCCATTGCCCCCCTGGGCAGTACGGGCGAAGGCGCCTACCTGAGTGACAGCGAATGGGACCGGGTGTGCGAATTCAGCATCCAGCACGTGGCCCAACGCGTGCCGACCATCGTCAGCGTGTCTGACTTAACCACGGCCAAAGCCGTTCGCCGCGCGCGGTACGCCCAAGCCCGGGGCGCCGATGTGGTCATGGTGCTGCCTGCGTCCTACTGGAAGCTCAGCGAAAGCGAAATCCTCGCCCACTACCAGGCCATTGGCAGCAGCATCGACCTGCCGATCATGCTTTATAACAACCCGGCCACCAGCGGCACGGACATGTCGCCAGAGCTGATCCTGCGGATTTTCAATGCCGTGGAGAACGTCACCATGGTCAAGGAGAGCACAGGGGATATCCAGCGCATGCACCGTCTGCAACTGCTGGGCGAGGGGCAAGTGCCGTTTTACAACGGCTGCAATCCACTGGCACTGGAAGCCTTTGCCGCAGGCGCAAAAGGCTGGTGCACCGCAGCCCCCAACCTGATTGCGGAGCTCAACCTGGCGCTGTACGCAGCGGTTCAGGCCAACGATCTGCAACAGGCCCGGGCGCTGTTCTACCGTCAGCTGCCGTTACTGGATTTCATCCTCAAGGGCGGCTTGCCGGCAACCATCAAGGCCGGGTTGCGCAGCACCGGGCTGAAAGCCGGCAACCCGCGCCTGCCGGTATCGGCACTGGATGATGGCGCGTGCAAGCAGTTGCAAGGACTGCTCGACGCCCTGAGCTGATGAGTCCGGGATTTATCTGAGCCTGTGTGGTGTCCGGTCGCAGCCTTGCAGGTACGGGGGAAGGTTGCGTAGCAGTTGACGAGTGGTACGAGGCGGCGATCGAGGACAACGTCCCCGCACATCAGGTAACCGTGCTCAAGCCCGAAGAAATGCGCCGCATGGTTTTACGCAGCCTCGCTCCGCTTCTCAGCGGCTACGAAACTTCCCCGGCACTTGGCGGCAAGCACAAAACATCTGACGCCAGCGGCACCGCTCTTTTGGTGATCACGATCCGTGATCACGGCATCACCATAAACGATTGGCACACACAGGCAGCCTCGGTTGAAAGTGACGACATAGCCCCACTCATAAATCCAAGACAAGGAGGCCCCCATGCCCCAATCCCTGCCAACCCTGTGCGGTTCGATCATGGGCACGCCGTTTTCGCTCTCGGCCAAAATCCACAACGCGGCCTACGCGGCCCTGGGTCTGGACTACACCTTTGTCTGTTTTGGCGTCGAAGACCCGGGGGCCGCAGTGGCGGCCATCCGGGCGCTGGGCGTGCGCGGCATGAACGTGTCCATGCCCTACAAAACGGCAGTGATGGAGCATTTGGATGCCATCGACGAGTCAGCCCGAGTGATTGGCGCGGTCAACACCATCAATAACATCGACGGTGTACTGACCGGCTACAACACCGACTACCTGGGGGCGGTACGTGCCCTGCAGGAAGTCTGCGAACTGGGCAGCAAGCGTGTCGCCGTGATCGGTGCCGGCGGCGCAGCGCGCGCCGTGGTTTACGGCTGCCTGCACGCGGCGGCCCGGGTCACGGTGTTCAACCGCAACGCCGAGCGCGGCCAGGCACTGACCCAGGACCTGGGTGCGCAATGGGGCGGCAGCCTCGACGCATTCGACGCTCAGGCCTTCGATATCGTGATCAACGCGACATCCGTGGGCTTCAAACAGCCTGACAGCAACCCGCTGGACGGCCGCCTGGCCAGCCACCTGATTGTCATGGACGTGGCATTCATGCCCGTGCAGACCGCCCTGCTGTTGCAAGCCGCCGCGCTGGGCTGCCGCACCGTACCCGGCACACGCATGCTGGTGCTCCAGGCGTGTCGGCAAATCGAGTTGTACACCGGCCAGGATGCCCCCATCGACATCATGGAACAGGCCATGCTTGAAGAAATACAGAGGCTGAAATTGTAAGTAACCCTGCTGCCTATCAATAACAAGATGCCGTAAAGGCACCTACCAGAAGGTACCGCCATGACTCACGATCACGCCCCATCTGACATTGCCCCGCCCGTCGACGAGCCTGAACGCAAGAAGGATTTGCACCGTGCCGCCTGGGCCTGCTCCCTGGGCAGCGCCCTGGAGTACTACGACTTTGCCCTGTATACCCTGGCCGCTGCACTGATCTTCGGCCCGCTGTTCTTTCCTGAACAGACACGCACCATGAGCCTGATCGCCAGCTTCGGCACCTACTTCCTGGGCTTCGCGATACGGCCCCTTGGCGGTGTGCTGTTCGGGATGATCGGTGACCGCGTGGGGCGCAAGTTCGTGCTGACATCGACGGTGCTGCTGATGGGTATTTCCAGCACCTTGATCGGTGCCCTCCCCACTTTCAGCCAGGTCGGCTACCTGGCGCCAGTACTGCTGGTGGTCCTGCGCCTGCTCCAGGGCCTTGGCGCAGGGGCCGAACAGGCCGGTGCGGCAGTGATGATGACCGAGTACGCCCCCGAAGGCCGCCGCGGTTTCTACGCAGCCCTGCCATTCCTGGGCATTCAACTGGGCACCATCCTCGCGGCGGTGGTGTACTTCACGGTGGTCAGCAGCAGTGATAACGTCCTGGAAAGCGGACTGTGGCGCATACCGTTTTTCAGCAGCGTGGTGATCGTTGCCCTGGGCCTGTACATGCGGCTGTCACTCAAGGAGTCGCCGACTTTTATCCGCCTCAAGGCACTCAAACGCGTCTGCGAAAACCCGCTCAAAAGCGCGATGAAACATTCCAAACCAACACTGTTGATCGGCATTGGCCTGCGCCTGGGTGAAAATGGCGGTTCCTCGATTTATCAGGCCCTGGCCGTGAGCTACATCGTTAGCGTAGTCGGCCTGCAAGGGCCGGTGGGCGTACTGACCCTGATCTGCGCCGCCAGCCTCGGCGCGTTGACCGTACCGATTGCCGGCAAACTCAGCGACCGTTTTGGCCGGGTGGTGGTTTATCGGGCCTTTGCGCTGCTGCAACTGGTACTGGCCTTCCCGGTATGGTGGGTACTGAGCCAGGGCAACGTGGTGGCGAGCATCATCGCCATCTCCATCGCACTGGGCATCGGCACCTGGGGCATGTTCGGCACTCAGGCGGCGCTGATGCCTGAACTGTTCGGCTCCCGTCATCGCTACATGGGTGTCTCCATCGCCCGGGAAGCCTCGGCCGTCATCGCCGGCGGCATTGCCCCGCTGATCGGGGCCGGGCTGATCGCCCTGGTCGTGGCCAGCAACGACGGCGACCCTAACGCCGGTATCGGCGCATGGGTACCCATTGCCTGCTACCTGTCGCTGCTGACGCTGATCACCCTGTACACCACGTTCAAAACGCCAGAAACCCTTAACCGCGACCTGGATGAACCCCGTGATGCCTGGGAAATGATGCCAGCTCACAGCGTTGGAAGCGTGACACCGCAACCAGTGGTTCAACCTGCGACAAGGTAATGCTCAGGGCGCGCAGTTGAATCACACAAAAAAGCCTGCAGCGATGCAGGCTTTTTTTATGTCGGGCCCCAAGCTCCGAGGGAAACGGAGCAACTGCGCACTGCGACTCTGCACCCGGCAATGCCCCTCATGTGCGACGAGCGCCCTGGGGCAGGACGACATCAAAGAACGAACTGATCAGGCGGCTGGAGCGACGCTCGGCGAGGCAATAGAGATAGGTTTCGGTGTACAGCGGATCGCCTTCGATGCGGATCGTGCAGATACGGGGGTCGGCGATAAATTCCGCTTCGGATACCACTCCCAGCCCCATGCCACGCAGCACAGCTTCACGCAGCGCTTCTCGACTGCCCACTTCCATGGCAATGCGCGGGGCTACCTCTGCCGCCAGCAAGGCCTGTTCCAGTACAAGCCTCGTGGTTGACCCGGGTTCGCGTTGCAGCAACCGCTGGCCTTCCAGCTCTTGAAGCCGCACGGAGCCCCGCCCGGCGAAAGGGTGTTCATGGTGAGCAAACAGGATGATGGGGTGACGCGCGTAATGCACGGTACAGAGCCCGGGGTGCTCATGCCGCCCCGCCAGCACCGCGATATCCGTGACGTAACTTTCGAGATCGGCCAGCACCTGCGCCGAGTTGCCTACCCGGATCGAAACGTCGATGCGCGGATGACACTTCAGATAGCTGTCCACCATCTCAATCACATGAAACGGGCCAACGGCCCCCAGCTTTAGCTGCCCGCTGTCCAGCTGGCCGGAGTCGCGCAGCAGGTTGTGTGCATCCAGATCCAGTGCCGCCATCGCCTGGGCAATCGGCAGTAATTGCCGACCGACATCGGATAACTCGATGCGCCGCCCCCGACGATGAAACAGTTCAAGGTTGTATTGGCGCTCCAGGCTCTGTACTTGAGTGGTCAGCGTGGGCTGGCTGAGCCCCAGCGCTCTGGCCCCGGCACTAAAACTCCCGTGGCGCGCCACGGCGAGGAAAGCGCGCATCCTGGCGGTAGACATCCATAGACTCCATCAATAGTTGGCTGCTTAAACCCATATTGAATTGATCGCATGACTGTCACGTGACATTCCTAGCCTTGGGCAACTTCAAACAGCCTCGTGGAATGCCATGAAAAAGTTCTCCAGCTTCTTGCGTGTTGCCGCTATTGCCTGCCTATCCATCAGTGTTGCCGGCCAAGCCGCGGCAGCCGACAAACTGAGAATTGGCCTGATTCCCTCAGAAGACTCGCAAGCCATGATCGAGTCCAGCAAACAGGTGCTCAGCAGCCTCGAAACCAAACTGGGCATGCCTGTCGAGCCTTTCGTTGCTACCGATTACAACGGCATTATCGAAGCGCTGCGCTCAGGCAAGCTGGATGTGGCCTACCTCGGCCCTTTCTCCTATGTGTTGGCGACCTCGGTGGCCGATGTTGAAGCGTTCGCAGTGGCGGTCACCAAAAACACCGGCCAGAGTGCCTACCGAAGTTTGATCCTGGCCCGCAAGGACAGCGGCATTCGCGATTTGGCCGACCTCAAGGGGCGCACCTTTGCCTTTGTCGACCCCAGCTCTGCGTCCGGTCATCTGTTCCCCAAGGCCGGGCTCGAACAGGCAGGTTTTGATCCAGCCACTCTGTTTTCGCGCGTGATCTTCTCCGGTTCCCATGACGCAAGCATCCTCGCCGTGGCCAACCATAAGGTTGATGCCGCCGCAGTCGCCGACCGCATCCTGGCGAACGCCGTGGCCAGAGGTCTGGTGAAGCCAGATGACATGCAGGTGGTCTGGAGCTCACGCCCGATTCCCGAGTCGCCCATGGTCTGGCGCAAAAATCTGGACCCGGCACTCAAGCAGAAAGTGGCCGCTGCCCTCGCCTCGATCAAGGATGTTCCATGGGGTGACCAGGGGCAGCTGGATGGTTTCCAGCCCACTTCCGATGCTGCGTACGACGTAGTACGCGACACGGCAAAAGTGCTCAACCTCGACCTGCGGAGGCTGAAATGATCCGTATCAGCCAGCTGACCAAGCATTACGGGGACAACCCGGTTTTACGCGGCATTGATCTGGAGGTGTCGGCGGGTGAATTTGTGGTGGTGCTGGGGCAGTCCGGCGCAGGCAAGTCCACGTTGCTGCGCTGCATCAACCGCCTGGTCCAGGCTGATTCCGGAACGCTCAACGTGGCAGGCATTGATGCACTGACATGCAGCGACACCCGTGCCCTGCGCCGCCAGGCCGCGATGATTTTCCAGCACCATAACGTGGTGCCAAGGCTGAGTGTGCTCAAGAACGTGCTCACCGGCTGCCTGGGTGCCGCGTCTACATTCACCTCGATCCTGCAACTGTTTAGCCGCGAAGATGTGGCCTTGGCCATGCAATGCCTGGAGCGCGTAGAGCTGGCGCACAAGGCCCACCAGCGAACCGATGCGCTGTCCGGCGGGCAGATGCAACGGGTGGGCATTGCACGGGCTCTGGCCCAGCGGCCAAAGGTGATCCTGGCGGACGAACCGGTGGCCAGCCTCGACCCCAAGACTGCACGCCTGGTGTTGCAGTACCTGCGAGATGCCACCCGTGAGCTGGGCATCACCGTGCTGTGCAACCTTCATCAGGTCGATTATGCCCGCGAGTTTGGCGACCGGATCGTCGGCCTGGCCCACGGCAGGATGGTGTTTGACGGTGACGCTTCGAGCATGACCGAAGCCGATTTGCAGCGCATTTATCCCGGCCAGGCCACAGAGCCCGATACAGCCCTTGCGGCAACAGACAACGCAATGATCCCGGCCACGCCACTGAGGTTTTAAGCATGAAACAGCAACACTATCAGTGGACGGTGGATCTGCCACGCGGCCCGCGCAGCTGGTTGACCACTGGCGCCATTGTGCTGGCCGTGATCCTGACACTTCAGTGGAGCGCTACGGGCGCGCAATTGAGCGTGGGAGAACTGGCTGCCGGTTTGCCGCAGATTGGTGATTTTCTCGCACGCACCGTACCACCGGATCTGAGCATCCTCCCACGGCTACTGGCTCCGGCCGTAGAGACGCTGCAAATCGCTATCTGGGGCACCTTGCTCGGCGTGTTGCTGGCCGTGCCGCTGTCATTTCTGGCGGCGCGCAACCTGAGCCGCAATCGCCTGGTGTTCCACGCGACCCGCCAGTTCCTTAATTTCACCCGCAGCATCAACGAACTGATTCTGGCGTTGATATTTGTATCGGCGGTCGGCCTGGGCCCCTTCCCCGGCGTGCTCGCGCTGGCATTGCATGGCCTGGGCATGCTGGGCAAGTTTTTCGCCGAGAGCATCGAAGAGATCGACCAGGGCCCGATAGAAGCACTACAGGCCACCGGCGCACGGCCACTGCAGGTCATCGTGTTTGGCGTGTTGCCACAAGTCATCACAGCCTGGATTGCGGTGGTCCTGTACCGCTTCGAAGTCAATCTGCGTTCGGCCACCGTACTGGGCATGGTCGGTGCCGGCGGGCTCGGCTTCGAGCTGGTGAGCAGCCTGAAGTTGTTCAAATACCAGGAAACCGCCACCTGCATCATTGTCATCACCTTGATGGTGATCGCCGCCGATGCGGTGTCCGGCAAGTTGCGCAACGCCATCCAGCGCGGATCCAGCCACTAAACGTTCTTCCTGCGACAAGCACCAAGGAGCCGCCATGAGCGCACGATTCTACAACCCGGTTGATACCCGTTTTGGCTGGAACAGCCTGGTCGAACTGGCCTCGATCACCGAACACCAGAAGGTCGCCCTGGTCACCTTTCCCGAAGCCCGCGGGCTGGGCCTGATCGACCGGATTCAAGACCTGCTGGGGGACCGTCTGGTCTATATCATCGAAGATGTCCAACCCAATCCTGACGTCGCTCAGTTACGCACTGCGTACGAGCATTTCTGGCAGAACGCCCACGATTGCCACACCGTTATTGCAGTGGGCGGTGGCAGCGCCATCGACACGGCCAAAGTGCTGATCGTGGGCACAGAGTCGGGGCGTTTCGATGAGTTGCTGGCCTTGCTGGCCACGGGGAAACCCTTTGTTCCTGCGCGCTGCAAGCAGCTGATCGCGGCGCCGACCACAGCGGGCACCGGCAGCGAAGTCACGCCCTGGGCGACGATCTGGGACTCGGCCAGCCAACAGAAATACTCCCTGCACCTTGAATGCACCTGGCCCAAAGTGGCCATTATCGATCCGCAGTTAATGCTCACGGTTCCCGCTGCGGTCACTGTATCAACGGGGCTGGATGCCCTGTCGCATGCACTGGAATCCATCTGGAACATCAACGCCAACCCGATTTCGGACACCCTCGCCCTCTCGGCCATCGAGGACATCCTGGAGTGCCTGCCGCGCCTGCATCGCGACTTGTCCAACAAGGAATTGCGCTCGCGCATGGCATTGGCCGCACTCAAGGCAGGGCTGGCGTTCTCCAACACCAAAACCGCCCTGGCCCATTCCATCTCCTACGAAATGACCCTGCGCTACGGCCTGGCGCATGGTATCGCCTGCTCGTTCAGCCTGCCGCTGGTGCTGGGTCTGGCCTGGGGCCGCGACCAGGCACGGGACCGCACCCTGCAGCGCATCTTCGGTAATGACCTGCACAAGGCCCAGGATCAGTTGCGCGAGTTTCTGCATCGCCTGGAAGTGAAAACCGAGTTCACCGACTACGGCATAACCGCGCTGCAAGCCCGGGAGATGATTGACTGCGCGATGCAGGGTGCAAGAGGCAAAAACTTTATCGGCTCACAAGCGCTATGTGCCTAGGGGGTGTTCTCAATCAGTTTGCGCGCCGCGCCGGGTCTGCTGTTGTGCAGGGCAAGACGCGAGAAGCGTAGTTTGGTCACTCCAAATAAGCTTCGAGCAACGCAGCCCTGCGCAACAGCAGGCCCGGCCCTTCGGGTTGTGCCTTAAAGCGGGCCATGCTGCGTTCCAGGCCTTGGCAAGGGAACAACCATTACCTGCGGCCTGCGCCTTGCCTGGCCCGCTTTAAGGCGACAACGCGGCGCGCAAACTGATTGAGAACGCCCCCTAGCCGGCCTTATTGCGCGGGCGCTCTCTGAGCCCGCGCAACACCTTGCGCAAAAAAAGGGGTGTCAGCCCTCGATAAACACCTTCAGCGGCGGTTCGTGCATCAGGAAGTTCTGGTGCGAGATGTTCCAGGCATAGGCCCCCGCCAGGGTAAATACCAGCAGATCACCAATGGCCAATTGCGCCACCGGTTGTTGCCTGGCCAGCACATCCTTTGGCGTACACAACTGCCCCACCAGCGTAACCGGCTGATCGCGGATCTGTGCTGGCTGGTTGCCCCGCAGTACCGTGAACGGATGGTCGTGCCCCTGAGCCGCGGGCGTGCGGAAGTGATGGGTACCGCCGCGGCCGATGGCGAAAAACTCGCCATGACTGCTTTTTATATCCAGCACCTGCATGACGTAGTAGCCACAGGCAGCGCTGATAAAGCGACCGATCTCAAACCGTATGCGGGTCGCGCCCATGTCGTATTCAGCGATCAACCCCTTGAGCCCCCCGCAAAACCTTGGCCAGTCGAACGACTGCGCCGCGTCCTGATAGTTGATGCCCATCCCTCCCCCGACATTGAGCAGCGCCAGCTGCAGGTCGTGGTCGGCGCACAGCTGGCGGAAGGTCAGGAAGTAGCTGCGGATCAATTCAAGGTGCGCATCGACATCCAGCTGGTGCGACAGCATATGAAAGTGCAGCCCCTTGAGCTCCAGCGACGGCTCTTCGCGCAGCAATTGCAGCGCGCTGGCCAGCCCCTCTTCATCCAGGCCGAATGGCGTGGGCTTGCCGCCCATGACCAGGCGGCTCTGCGGGGCCTGGGCCAGCTTCAGGTTAAGCCGCAGCATGACCGGAGCCCGCACGCCGCGTTCGCGGGCAATGCGCGCCAGGCTACGCAGTTCGGTCACGCTTTCCACATGAAATGCCGATATCCGGTACTGCATGGCGATGTCCAGTTCGCGGTCCAGTTTGCCGGGGCCACCAAAGATCAGCGGCTGGTCGGGGCACTGCTCATGCAGCCACGTCAGCTCGCCCCCTGACGCTGCCTCGAAACCGTCCACCCACGGCGCAAGGGTTTTCAGCACCCGTGCTTCCGGGTTGGCCTTGGCGGCGTAGAACAATTCGCAGTTCTCGGGCAGCACCTGACGCATGGTCCTTACATGCTGCTCAAGGGCGGGCAAGTCGTAGACGTAGGCACACAAAGGCGCGTCGTGTTCAGCCTTGAGCTGCTCGATGCGTCGGGTGACGCCAGCCGGAAGAGTCATGCCTGTTTCCTCTGTTCAATGATCGCAAGCGGGCTCGGCAGCAAGGTGTAACCGGCCTCCCGGTCGGCGCGCATCATCAGGCGCGTCATAAAGTTTTCCTTGCTGGGGAAGGCCCCGCCGGCGCACAACTCGCGCAGTGGCTGCGGATACCCAAGGCGCATGGACTGCACGTGCAGCAGGTCGCCGATCCGTCCCCACAGCTGTTGTTCCAGCGCGCCGCTGCCATTGGCAAGATGGAAAATCGCTTCGCCCAGATTGTTCACCAGCGCGCAGTAACCCACCCGCTGCCAGGCTTTTTGCGCGCTGTAGTAGACCGAACTTCGGGTGCGTTCATCCAGTTCGCTCAGGCGTTCGGCAGGCCAGATTTCAGGCACCAGCTTGGTGCCTTCCAGATCGCGAATCCAGACCCGGCCGGGTAGCCCGTCTTCAGCAAAGCCGATCACCGTGTTCTGCAAGTGCGGCTCCAGCGCCACCCCCTGACGGAACAGGCAATACAGCACGCCGCCCAGCATCAGGGCAGCGTAGGCATCCAGCCAGTTCAGCGTGGCCTGCTCAACGGGCAAGCCGATGTTATCGGCGTAACGCTGTACCTGCTGGCGGCAAACGCTACGGCCTTGTTGATCCCAGGTGAACAGCGCCATGGCCACTTGTGGCCGATACCGCTCGCGGTCGGCGACAGGCAGGTTTTCCCGGTAAACGATACCGAAGCACTCGGTGACTTCACGGGCCTCCTCCAGCGTACCCAGGGCGCTGAGGTCCAGACTGGTGGCGCTGGGTTCGGGCATCAGCATGAAGCCCGGTTGCTGCACCGCCAACTCGCTCATCACGGGCCGCAGCAGACGGGTCAGGGCCACGGCGCTGTCCAGTTCATACCAGGCATTCTTGCGCACACAATTGGTCAGGCGCACATGCATCGAGAACTTCATGAAATAGGGCATCTGCGGATGGTAGAGCGTGCGCACCGACGATGTCGGGTACATGGCCTGCCCAAGCGGCCCCAGGTATTCGATCAAACCCTGCTCTTGCGCACGTTGCACCAGCGGGTCGGCAAGCACCCGGGCAACTTCCCAGGGGTGGCACGGGTAGGCATCGTCACGCCCTGACAATTGGCGCAGCGTACTGCGCGGGTCCTCGCCCTGATGACGCATCAACGTCGGCTCGACCTTGAACCAGTGCAACTGAAAGTGAGCCCCCACTTCCGGCGAGCAGGCCAGCAAATCGGCATGGGAAATGCCCTCGCGGCTTTTCGGCGTCGGATGCAGGGCGTGACCCCACAGCTGATGTTGCTCGGACGCCAGCAGGCTGTCGGCCGCTTCGTTGGCCGGGCGTGAATGACGCAGGAAAGTGCGGGTGATCTGCAGGCTGTTGGCGACCTGTTGCAGCATCTCGCCAACACGCTCGGCGCCACTCAGCGGGGTACACAGCAGGCTCGCCAGTTCCTGGGCATCCAGCGGGCGCCAACTCTGGTTGCTGCCTTTGAAGTAAGGCGCGCTGATGTAGTGACAACGGCCCAGAAGACTGGCGCGGTCAATGCGCACAACCAACCGGCCACCGGGCAGGCGAATGCCGATGCAACGGCCGTTGGCCTGGCGCAGGCTCATTGGCAGGTCCTGCGCCCGATAATCCAGGTCCGCTTCGTTGCGCGGCAACGCGTATTCGCGCAGATAGCAATTGAGCAGGCACTCGATGGCATGCCGCCGGGCTTCGCCATCGAGGGCGTGGTCATGCAGGGAGACAGTGTTGGGCGATGCGGTATTCAGGGCAGGCATCATGCAGGAATCTCCCGGGAAGTCATCAATAGAGGGCGCGCGAGCACCATGGCGGCCATGGCCGCCAGGCACGCAACAAGAAAGGGTGATGCGATACCGCAGGTCTGACTGACCACGGCGGCAGTGACACCGGCTGCGGTGCCGGCCCACTTGCCACTGGCGTCGAACCAGCCGAACAGGCGACCGGCGCTGCCTTTGCGGCTGCGCTGGCTCAGACAACGGTGCAGCCCGACAAAACTGAGCAACATGCCGGCGCCACTGAGCAGTCGCAGGGCGAACAACGGCTCGGCCTGCACGCTCCAGAATTGCAGCGCATTACTGATGGCCAGCAGCGCCAGCCCGGGCAGCAGCAGGTTGCCCTGATGCTTCTGCACCCAGGGCAACGCCAGCAGGTAAACCAGGTTGGGCAAGCTGTAGAGCAGACCGATCAAGGCATCGTTGCCTATGTTCAGTTGCTCGCCGAAGAGCACAAAGTAGGGAAAGGTCACAACCATCGCGAAGCTGAACAGAAACTGCACCGCGAGCAGCCGTGACATGTCATCCGGCAGCTCGCCCGCCGCCTCGGTTTTCTTGCGGTCCAGGACATGCCTGGGAGCATCCTTGGGCAGCGGCAGTACAAGTACAAAGGCCAGCAACGGCAACCAGGCCAGGTAGAGATACAGGCTTAATCCCAAACCTCGCGAAATCATCAACCCGAGCAGAATCGGACCACTGATCAGCGCCAGGCGTGCCGAATACTGCGTCCAGTTAAGCGCGCGGGACAGGTCGCCCTCCTTGAACTGGGTCGACAGGTAGGCGTTGGACGCCGCCATCGCGCCGCCGAAGGTGCCCTGGATGATCAACGCCACGACGAACACCGTCAGGTTGGGGCTCAGGCCTGCCAGCAAAAAGCCCGCGAACAGCCCCGCATGGGCACGCAGCAACGACAGGCGACAACCGTTCCGATCGGCCCAGCGCCCCCAGACCGGTGCCGCCAGGGCGGTGCACAGTGTGGGCAATACAAACAGCACACCGATGGCCCAGCCCGGTGTGTCGGGCGCCAGATCGGCAAGGATGCGCGGCAGATACAAGGGAATACCCAGCGCCGTGAAGGCCGACAGGTAATGCCCCAGCAAGACGCTGCTGATCAGACGGCGCTGCATGGACCCTCCTCCAGCAGGAAGTTCGCCGCGCTATAGCCATAGAACTTGTTGATATCGCTCGCACCGGAATGCGCCTTGCTGAACAGGCTGCCGGCGCTGAGCAGGTATTTGACCGGCAGTTTCGGGCTGTCCAGCAGCCAGCGGCGTGCGTCGTCACAGTCGATGCCTTCGGCTTCGAGCTGCCGCAGACAATCAATCAACCGCTGACGCAGCGTGCCGTACAGGCTGCTTCGAGTGGCCAGGCCGGCGCTGGCAATCGCTTCCAGGATCGCAACGATGTTCAGTTGCACGGTGATAGTGCAGAACATCTCGGCCAACGGCTGGCTGCTGTCGACGCGAATCCGCTCATCCTGCAAGGTGGCCGGCAGGTCGGCGAGGTCCGGGCAGCTCGCGGCGAAGCGCTGGGGCCACAGGCGGGCGGCGTCGTTGTCCTTCATCAGCAGGCACAAAGGCTGGCCTGCTTCGAACATCAACACCGCGTTCTGCTGGTTGGCCTCCAGCGCAATGCCGTAACGCAGCCACAGCCGCAGATGAACCTGCAGCAGCAGGTCAAGGTAGTCGTCCAGCCAATGCTGCAATGACCCGGCATAAAAACGTTCGACCAGCTGTTCGAGGAACAGGCGCCCGTCGGCAAGCGGGCTGGCCAATGCGGCGACCGGTACCAGGGTGGTGTTCTCCAGCCCCGTCGGGTAACGGCGCACGATATAGGCCAGGTGACGGCTTTCGGCGGCATGCCCCCCGTGCTTTTCATCAACGTGCACATAACGCGACGCCAAGGCCGGGTCCCGCTCGGCCAGGGCCAACAGCGTGGTCTGGAACCAGTGACCGTCATACAGTGTGCCGGGCTTGATCAGACGCAAATTGCGCGCACCGAGGGTGCTGACCAGCAGCGGCAACTTGATATGCCATTGGGGCTGATCGACGCACACTACGGTGCGCACGGACAGCGTGGGCTCGACCTGCATGGCGCTGCGCGGAGCCTTGAGCGTGCCTTCAGGCAGGCCGTATTGTTCCAGCTCGTCCCAGGTCAGCGGGTGTACGGGCAGTAATGAGTGGCTGTTGTGCAGGGTCGGTGACAGGCCGACTTCCTCGAAGTCCGGCCAGTGCGGTGGCTGTGGGCTGGTCAGGGTCAGGGCGTGGTTGGGGATCGCCAGCCACTTGAGTTCAAAGCGCGGTGCAAACTCCGGAGCATAGGCTTTGAGCGCAGCGGCATCAAAACCGCTCTTGGCCCGTGCCGTCGGATAGAACGGGTGGTCCAGGTAGCTCGCCAGCTGATCGATTTTCAGCAGCCTCTGTGACCAGTCCTTGAGCCCGGTCACGTCAGCCAGTGCGGGAGCGTGCTGGTGATAGGCCTGATTGCACAGGGTCCGGTGTTCAGTCGCACAATCCGCTTCTTTCAGATACGCCGCAAACAGCGTCAGGCTCTCGTCATCCAGACCGTGGCTCAGGTGGCCCAGCCACAGCGGATAGCCGCGTTGAACTTCAATCTGATTGTGCTCCGACACCTTGATCCAGGTATCACCCGTACCGATCCAGTCCTGCAGCGGATACGCCCTGACCACCGGCAGCCAGAGTTCATCGCTGCCCAGATGAGCGATTCGCAGCCAGCGTGCATCGGGCTGCTGCAGTGCGTGCTGGCTCAGGTCATCGGGCAGCGGACAAATATGACCCTGGCTCACCACCCCGCGGATGTCTTCACGCAGGCAGCAATCGATGATGCGGCGGGTAATGAACGCCTGATCGGCGCCCGGTACAGGCAGGCTCATGCCACCACCCATTTCAGATCGCTCAGGGTCGAGTTCAGTTGCGTTTCGAGGCTCACGTCATCCGGTGCAATCAGTCGCAGAACACCAACGTAATCCTTGTTGGAATGGCTGATGGTCACTGTGTCGCCAGTAAGGTGCAGAGCACGGTAATCGCACCAATGCCCTTCCCGCTCGACGTTGAAGCTCGCGCTGGCCTGGTCCAGGCGGCCCGAGCGGTCGGCGACAAGGTAATGCACGGTTGCCGAGGATTTCGCCGGCAGTGCGTCGACCAGGCTCCCCCCCAGATGCAGCGCGACGATACGGTCGAACCAGCCCTGTGGCAGCAGCCGGTCGAGCAGGAACTCTCGGCCGTCACCAATGCTGCGGTAGTTGATTTCAACCAGTACCGGGCCTTGAGCGGTCAATATGAATTCGCTGTGACAGACCCCGAAATTGACCCCGAACGCAGCCACCTGGGCCAACGCGCCCGCACGCTGAGAACAACTGAGTGGCCCGTTCCAGCGCGCGGCGAGCTCTACAAAATGTGGCGGTGGCGAAAGGGTCACGTCGAAGCCACCGATGGCTTGCAGATTGCGACCGTCGCCCAGGGTTTCGAGGGTGAACAGCGGGCCTTCCATATAGGCTTCCAGCAACAGCGCCCGGTCCGGTTGCTGCTGCCAGAACTGCTCGCAGTAAATGCTCAACTCAGCAGCGTTGTGGCACAGCCGAACGTCCAGGCTGGCGACGCCTTCACGGGGCTTGGCGACCACCGGCCATGGTGCATCGTCCGGCAGTTGCGCATTCGATGTGAGCACCTGGAACCATGGCCCGGGTAAACCCAGACGCTGCATGCGCTCACGCATTGCCGCCTTGTTCTTCGCCGCGTAGCACAGGCGCCAGTCCTTGCCCGGGCAGTCAAATGCCTCGGCTACTATCGCTGTCGCGGTTTGCAGGTGGTCGCTGTTGGAGAACACGGCAACGGGGTCAAAACCCTGACCGTTGAGTACCTCGATGACAGCCAGCGGGTTGAACACATCACATTCGATGATGTGCAGCCGGTCCGGTGAAATGTGCGAGGTGGCGAGCAGCCGGCGGTGCTCCTGAGCGTGGTCCGTAATGACCACAATCGGCAGCCCGCGTTTGTGCACGGCAGGCAAAAACCCCTCGAGAATAGCGGGGTGTGCGACATGTGCAAGGATGACGAATGGACGTTGCATGGCTGTTTCCTGGGGGCAGCAGTTGCCCGTCCCGGGGGATCGGGCAACTGGTTTTCAGAGGCGCGGCTGCGCGGTTTAGAAGCGGTAATTGACGCCTAAGGTGAGCGAACGCTCTGGCGCGGCTTGACGACCCCAAGGGCTGGTGTCGATACCGCGGAAGTAATATTCGCGGTTGAACAGGTTGCTGATGCCCGCAGACGCGGTCAGGACGCTCTTGTCTGCCAGCGGGAACTCCCGCTCGACGGCCGTGTTCCAGACCCAGTAAGCAGGCAATTCGCCCACGCTGGCAGAGGCATTTTCTTCGCGGGTATTGGCAGCATCGGTATAGGCCTTACTGATGTACAGGCCGTCAAGGTTGTAGGTCCAGTGCTCGGCAAAGCGGTAACGGGCATCCACCATGAACTGGTTGCGCGAGGAGTACGGGACCTCGTTGTCCTTGTAGACGCCGTTGCGTTGCTTGGCGTCGAGGTAGGCATAACCGGCATGCAGGTCCAGATCACGCATGGCTTGCGGCGTCCAGAAAATGTCGGTTTCGAAACCCTGGTGACGGGTGCTGCCCAGGTTGTCGAAGCGGTCGGTCGTGGCGTTATAGGCGATCTGGTCGTCGAAATCGATGCGGTACAGATTGAAGTCGACGCGCATGCCGTCCCACGGGGTATAGCGCACGCCGGTCTCGTAGTTCCACGCCAGTTCGGCCCCCACAGCGCCCTCCTTGACGATCTGCGTGACCTGCGGTGGCCGCAGGGACTTCTGGGCGTTGGCATAGACATACCAGGCGTCGTTCGCCTGATAACCCACGGTCAGACCCGGCAGCCACTCCTCGGATTTGTTCTCGCGCTCGAACCCGGTGATGCCGTCACCGTAATTCATGCGGGCGTTTTCGTAGCGCACGCCGGGCGTGATAGTCAGGCGGCGGTCGAACAGGCTGATGGCGTTGCTGATGTAGAACGCACGGGCGTCGTCATCAAACTTCCAGTCGCGGAACGGCGTGGTCACGCCGGTGGCGACGCTCTGACGGTTGACCTTGTAGTCGATGTTTTCACTCACATAACGCGCGCCGAGCAACCAGGTCTGGCCGACGTTGTCGCCATCGATCGTGGCGCTCAGGCGCGGCTCCGTCCCCCAGACCTTGAAGTCCCGAGGGCCGTCCTGCTTGGTCACTGCCGTACCGTCCGGGGTGAACGGCAGGCCGACCACGAAGTTGCGGTAGCTGTTGTGGGCGAAGTTGGTCCAGCTGAACTCCACCGAGTCAAACGGGCCCATGGCGCCCAGGCGCTGGGTGTAGGTGCCCCAGACGCGATTGGTGTCGCCCTCGAAGCGGTCCAGAGGACGTGTCGACTGGCGCGGATCATCCTTGTAGTCCTTCACGCTGAGCGCTCCGGCCAGGTCCATGTCGGCCTTGTAGTGCTGGATGCCGAAGCTCAGGTCTCGATCATCATCGATGTTCCACTGGCCGCGCAGACGGTAGTTCTGCACATCGGTATCGGAATGCTCGCGACCGTATTCGCCGCTCAGGGTGTTGATGTCCAGCTGCAGGCCGAAGTTGTCGGTCAGGTAGCCGCCGGTGCCCAGGTAGGTGTCCCACAACTGGCGCCCGCCAGCGTTGAAGGTGGTCTTCTCCTGCAATGTGGTTTCCCACTCGCGCGGAATCGGCTTGCTGATAAAGTTGATCACCCCGCCCACGTTGTTCGGACCGTATTGCACCGCTGCGCCCCCACGCACGATATCAATACGGTCGACGGTGGCCATGGTCATCGGGAACAACGACAGACCGGTCTGGCCGTAAGGCGCCAGCGCCAGGGGAATGCCATCCGACAAGGCCTGGATCCGGCCGCTGCGACTCTCATAGAGCCCGCGCACGGAAATCTGCGGCAAGGCGCCGGTGCCGGTTTCGTCAAAAATCTTGATCCCGGGTACCCGCTGCAAAGCATCGTCCAGACCGCGAACGCTGGCTTTTTTCAGATCGCTTGCGTCGACGACGCTACGGCTGCCGGCATAGGTACGCACCTCCTGATCGCTGGCTGCGCCCAGGACGTCCCCCTGAATCGTCATGGGTGCCAGCTCCACGCTGCTGGCAGGTGCTGCGGGTTTGTCGGCGGCCATGGCGCTGTGGCAGATACCCAGCGTGATTAAACTGAGTGAAAAATGCAGGGCAGTTGTTGTTGTTTTCATTTGGGCTTCGTTAGCTCTTTTTACTGTTGGAGAGAATGCAGGCGGGCTTTCAACGCGTTATGCATCAAGCCTCGGTCTTCACCGGCCAGAAAGCTTCGGATCCCGCGGGCGCGCCACAGCGCGTTCTGTTCAGCCGTGCGGGGGTTGGCGCAGAAAGGTATTCCCGCGCCGAGGCAGGCATCGGCCATATGTTGCAGCGTTTGCCAGACTTGAGAATCAAGGGGAACAGGCCCCAGACCGAGGTCGAGAGACAGGTCCAGGGCGCCTTCCATGATCATGCCGACCCCGGGCAGTTGCAGGATTTCGCCGAGGGCGTCGACCCCGGCACGGCTTTCGATCATGGGAACAATGGGGGTTTGACGATTGGCCAGCTCGATGTATTCGGGTAATGGCAGGCGACCGAACCCGGTAATGCGCCCGCCGGTGATTCCGCGTTTACCCAAGGGCGGAAAACGGGCGGCTTCGATGGCGCGCTGAACGTGCGCAGCACTTTCGGTGCGCGACAGGACAATGCCTTCGATACCGGCGTCCAGCGCCCTGCCGATCATTTTTTCATCCACTTGCGGTATGCGCAGCCAGGGCGAAATGCCTGCGGCTTCACATGCCCGGACGCAATGCATGATGTCTTCTTCGGAACGCAGCAAGTGCTCAAGATCGAGGATTACAAAGTCGTACCCAGCAAACGCGAGCATTTCGCAGAGCATGGGTGACGGGAGGGAATTGAGCATGCCGTACACGTGCTTCCCTTCTTGAAGTCGGGAAAATACCGGAGAGGTTCTTATCACTGACACAGGTCCTTTGAGCGAGGCAACACTGAAGCCAATAATAATCATTCTCAGATGAGAGTAAACGATTTTTATTATCGAATAGCGATATACGTGATGGAGCGCATAAAAAATGGGGGCGATCGTACCTAGCTGGCTAAACGCCAGTGTTTGCTTGATCTCCAGGCGCTTGAGCAGTGGCGTGCTGTGATAGGTGTGGTAGAGGCATGAGGTCGTTCTGAACCCTTGCGATCCAAAAGCCCTGCTGGTGGATAGTGAGGACGTGAGCCGATAACTACGGGGCTGGGCTCAGCCTGAGTGATATCAGACCGCTAAACACCAAATTTCAGGCAAAAAAAAGCCGCTATCGCTAGCGGCTTTTTTACTATCTGGCTCCACGACCTGGACTCGAACCAGGGACCCAATGATTAACAGTCATTTGCTCTACCAACTGAGCTATCGCGGAATGGCGTCTATCTTACTGATATAAATAGAGAAGTCAACACTTTCGATGACTTCTCAACGCATTATTCAGATGACCTGAACAATGGCGTCAGTAACAGCTTCAATGTTGCGCTGATTCAACGAAGCGACGCAGATTCGGCCGGTGTCGAGGGCATAAATACCGAACTCGGTGCGCAGGCGTGTCACTTGTTCAACGGTCAGGCCGGAGTACGAGAACATGCCGCGCTGACGCGCCACAAAGCTGAAGTCATGCCCCGGAGCCTTTTTCGACAGCAGCTCGACCATTTGCAGGCGCATGCCGCGAATGCGCAGGCGCATTTCTGCCAGTTCTTCTTCCCACATTGCACGCAGCTCAGGGCTGTTGAGCACTGCAGCGGCGATGGTTGCACCGTGGGTCGGCGGGTTGGAGTAGTTGGTGCGGATCACACGCTTGACCTGGGACAGGACGCGAGCGCTCTCATCCTTGGACTCGGTGATGATCGACAGTGCGCCAACGCGCTCGCCGTACAGCGAGAACGACTTGGAGAACGAGCTGGAAACGAAGAAGCTCAGGCCCGACTCCGCGAACAGGCGAACTGCCGCAGCATCTTCGTCGATGCCGTCGCCAAAGCCCTGGTAGGCCATGTCCAGGAACGGGATCAGGCCTTTGGCCTTGACCACGTCCAGCACGTTCTGCCAGTCAGCAGGCGTCAGGTCGACACCGGTCGGGTTATGGCAGCAAGCGTGCAGCACAACGATGGAGCCGGCTGGCAGGGCGTTGAGGTCTTCGAGCATGCCGGCACGGTTTACGTCATGGCTGGCAGCGTCGTAGTAGCGGTAGTTCTGCACCGGAAAACCCGCGGTTTCGAACAGTGCGCGGTGGTTTTCCCAGCTTGGGTCGCTGATGGCTACCACAGCGCCTGGCTGCAGCTGCTTGAGGAAGTCAGCACCGATTTTCAGTGCACCCGTGCCGCCAACGGCCTGGGTTGTAATGACACGGCCAGCGGCCAGCAGTGGCGACTCGGCACCGAACAACAGCTTTTGCACAGCTTGGTCGTAGGCAGCAATGCCGTCGATCGGCAAGTAGCCGCGCGACGCGTGCTGAGCAACCCGAATAGTTTCGGCTTCGACAACGGCACGCAAGAGCGGAATTCGTCCCTCCTCGTTGCAATAAACACCGACCCCCAGATTCACTTTGCTGGTACGGGTATCGGCGTTAAATGCTTCGTTGAGGCCCAGGATAGGATCGCGTGGTGCCATTTCGACAGCGGAGAACAGGCTCATTATTACGGCGGCTCTGAATGGAGTATGGAGGGGGTGACAACGCTCCAGCCGATTGCACTAGAGCGGTGCACAAACGGGGAGCAAGTATAAGGCCGATCAGGATTCGGGCAACAGGCTATTCCCGGTTTTGGCCAAGTATTTGAGTTTATTTTCAGGCCACTGGTCTAATTGCAATCTTTGTGCGGATGCCCGTATCAGAGCAGTGCCTTGAAACAGTCAGACATGACCTCCATAACTAGCGGTATCCTGTTTTATTCCTGCGGCCCGAGTCGCATGCACTTGTAAAGGCCACTGCCTTTATAGAGGCAAACCCAGAGGTCCGTTATGCCCGATTTTCAGCTTGTTACCCGCTTCAAGCCCGCGGGAGACCAACCCGAAGCCATTCGCCAGATGATCGAAGGCATTGAGGCCGGTCTGTCACACCAGACCCTGCTCGGGGTAACGGGCTCGGGCAAGACCTTCAGCATTGCCAACGTGATCGCCCATGTGAACCGCCCCACATTGGTACTCGCCCCCAACAAAACCCTGGCGGCGCAGTTGTACGGCGAGTTCAAGTCGTTCTTCCCGAACAACGCGGTGGAGTACTTCGTCTCGTACTACGACTACTACCAGCCCGAAGCCTACGTGCCCTCCTCCGATACCTTTATCGAGAAAGATGCCTCGATCAACGACCATATCGAGCAGATGCGCCTGTCCGCCACCAAGGCGCTGCTGGAGCGCAAGGACGCGATTATCGTCACCACGGTGTCGTGCATTTATGGCCTGGGCAGCCCGGAAACCTATTTGAAGATGGTGTTGCACGTCGATCGCGGCGACAAGCTCGACCAGCGCGAGCTGCTGCGCCGCCTGGCCGACCTGCAATACACCCGCAATGACATGGACTTTGCCCGCTCGACGTTCCGCGTTCGCGGCGACGTGATCGACATCTACCCGGCCGAATCTGACCTGGAAGCAGTTCGCATCGAGCTGTTCGATGACGAAGTCGAAAGTATCAGCGCCTTTGACCCGCTGACCGGCGAAGTCATCCGCAAGATGCCGCGCTTTACCTTCTACCCCAAGAGCCACTACGTAACCCCGCGCGAAACCCTGCTCGACGCCGTTGAAGGCATCAAGGTGGAACTCAAGGAGCGCCTTGAGTACCTGCGCGCCAACAACAAACTGGTGGAGGCGCAGCGCCTTGAGCAACGCACCCGTTTTGATCTGGAAATGATCATGGAGCTGGGCTACTGCAACGGCATCGAAAACTACTCGCGCTACCTCTCGGGCCGTGAGTCCGGTGCGCCGCCACCTACCCTGTTCGACTACCTGCCGGCTGATGCCTTGCTGGTGATCGATGAGTCCCACGTCAGCGTGCCGCAGGTAGGCGCCATGTACAAAGGCGACCGTTCGCGTAAAGAGACCCTGGTGGAATACGGGTTCCGCCTGCCGTCGGCACTGGATAACCGGCCGATGCGCTTTGATGAATGGGAGCGCATCAGCCCACAAACGATCTTCGTCTCGGCCACCCCCGGCAATTACGAGGCCGAGCACGCGGGCCGCGTGGTCGAGCAAGTGGTGCGCCCGACCGGCCTGGTCGACCCGCAAATCGAAGTGCGCCCGGCGCTGACCCAGGTCGATGACTTGCTCTCCGAGATTGCCAAGCGCGTCGCCCTGGAAGAGCGCGTGCTGGTCACCACGCTGACCAAGCGCATGTCCGAAGACCTCACCGACTACCTTGCCGATCACGGCGTGCGCGTGCGTTACCTGCACTCGGACATCGACACCGTGGAGCGTGTCGAGATCATTCGCGACCTACGCCTGGGGGTGTTTGACGTGCTGGTCGGCATCAACTTGCTGCGCGAAGGCCTGGACATGCCCGAAGTGTCGCTGGTGGCGATTCTCGATGCCGACAAGGAAGGTTTCCTGCGTTCGGAGCGTTCACTGATTCAAACCATTGGCCGGGCGGCCCGTAACCTCAATGGCCGGGCAATTCTGTACGCCGACCGGATCACCGGGTCGATGGAACGGGCGATGGGCGAAACCGAACGTCGTCGCGAGAAACAGATCGCCTTCAACCTCGCCAACGGCATCACCCCCAAAGGTGTGTTCAAGGACGTGGCCGACATCATGGAAGGTGCGGTGGTGCCGGGCTCGCGCAGCAAGAAGCGCAAGGGCATGGCCAAAGCCGCCGAAGAAAACGCCAGGTACGAAAACGAACTGCGCTCGCCGAGCGAGATCAGCAAGCGCATTCGTCAGCTGGAAGAGAAAATGTACGCCCTGGCCCGCGACCTGGAGTTCGAGGCCGCTGCGCAAATGCGCGACGAAATTGGCAAGCTCAGGGAGCGGTTGTTGCAGGTTTAACCGTTCGCGAGCAGGCTCGCTCCCACAGGGGCACAGAAAAAATTCAACTAAGTGGGAGCGAGCCTGCTCGCGAAGTCTTCCAGGCAGCGCGGCTTATCCAGTAACTGCGCGTTAACGACGGGTTCAGTCTCCCACTTACACCGCCACTGCCGCCACCGCCTCTACCTCAAACAGCATTTCATCCAGCGCCAGTCGCGGGACGGGGATTAATGTGCAGGCCGGCGCCGGCAGCGAGCCCCAGACCCGCGCCACTTCGGCGCCCAAAATGTGCAACCTCTCCATGCTGTGATCAACGATCATTACGGTGATCTTGGCCACGTCCTTGATCTGCGCATCTGCCGCCGCCAGGGCGATCTGCAGGTTGGCAAATGCCTGGCGCACCTGTTCGGCGAAATCGGGGGACAGCTCGCTGTCGGCGTTTTCACCGCCCTGGCCCGCGGTGTACACCAGACGCACATTGGGTGCCAGGCGTGCGACATGGGAGTATCCGTTGGGCGCAGGGTCATACAGCCCGGCCGGGTTGATCAGTTGCACGGCAGGGTGAAGGTTCTTATCCATAAAATTCGCACCTTGGGGCAGTAGAGTTGGCAAGCGCGCTATTCAACCACTGTCGCCAATCCCCATGCCAGTGCCCTCGCGGCACATGCCGCAAATATGCAAGGATGTTACGCCGCACCGCACCAGAGCCCGATCCCCAAGGATGACCATGACCGCCATCAACACCCAAATGCCCCTTGTGCCGGGGCGACTCGAACAAATGTCGACCCGTATTGCCTTTTTCATTGCCGGTTTTGGCCTCGCGGCCTGGGCACCGCTGGTGCCTTATGCCAAGGCGCGGGCCGGGCTCGATGAAGCCACGCTTGGCCTGTTGCTGCTGTGCCTGGGCGCAGGCTCGATCCTGGCGATGCCCGTCGCCGGGGTTCTGGCCACGCGTTTTGGCTGTCGTCGGGTATTGATCGGCGGCACGCTGTTGATCTGCCTCGCACTGCCGCTGCTGGCGACGGCCAGTTCCATGCCGTTGCTGGTCGCGACACTCTTTGTGTTCGGCGCGGGGCTGGGCGCCGTCGACTCCACCGTCAACCTGCAAGCCGTGATCGTCGAACGCGCCAGCGGGCGCAATATGATGTCGGGTTTCCATGGGCTGTTCAGTGTCGGCGGGATTGCCGGGGCAGCCGGTGTCAGCGCCCTGCTCGCGCTGGGCCTGTCACCCCTGTGGGCGATTGTGGTGGTCATTGTGCTGATCCTCGCCGCCCTGCTCAAAGCGGCCCCGCACCTGCTGCCTTATGGCAGTGAAAGTAGCGGACCGGCATTTGCCGTGCCCCACGGCGTGGTGCTGTTTATCGGTTTGCTGTGTTTTACCGTGTTCCTGGCCGAAGGCGCGATGCTGGACTGGAGCGCCGTGTTTTTGACCACAGAGAAAAGTATCGGCGAAGCCTACGCCGGGCTTGGTTATGCCGCGTTCGCCCTGACCATGACCGCAGGCCGATTGATGGGTGACACCATCGTCAGGCACCTGGGCGCCCGACGAGTGATTGTATTGGGAGGCGTGTTTGCCGCCGCGGGCATGGCCCTGGCGACGCTGGCACCGAACTGGGAAATCGCACTGCTCGGTTACGCACTGGTGGGCGTGGGTTGCTCCAACATTGTGCCGGTGCTGTACACCGCCGTCGGCAAGCAGACCGTAATGCCGGAAAACATCGCCGTGCCGGCCATTACTACCCTGGGGTATGCGGGGATTCTGGCCGGGCCTGCGGCCATCGGCTTTATCGCCCATGCGAGCAGCCTGAGCAGTGCCTTTTTGCTGATCACCGCCATGCTGGTGGCCGTGGCCATCAGCGGGCGGATTTTGCGGGTGTAGAGCACTGCCCCCTGACCCTCGGGAGAGGGTCAGGCCGCTTTTGACCTAGAACCCCACACTCGCCTGCACGAAGAAGGTACGCGGCTCACCCAGGTAGATCCCGGAGTTGTTGTCGCTGGAACGGGTGTAGTACTCCTGATTGAACAGGTTCTTGATCCCCGCGCCCACCTTCAGGTTCGACGCTTGTGGCCCGAAGTCGTAGCCCACGCGTGTGCTCCAGGTCGCATACCCCGGGATATCACCGTACTGCCCGTCCGGGGTCGGATCGGTGATGTACACCCCGCCGGTACCCGGCGCATGCTGCTGGGACTGGGCGAACATGTCGACGTTGTACGTCCAGCGGTTAACCACATAACGCGCCCCAAGGTTGACCACCTGACGTGAGTACAGCGGCAGGTCGCGGCCCTTGAAGTTCATGATGTCCCCTTCAGCCGTCGCCTTGGTGTAGGTAAAGCCCGCATTCAGGGACAACCCGTCAAGGCGCGCGTCCAATGCCGACATATCGTAGTGGACCGAAGTTTCCAGGCCCTGGTGCTTGGTCGCCCCCAGGTTGGTCCAGCCCACATCGTTGCTGACGTATTGCAACTCGTCGGCAAAGTCGATGTAGAACAGCGTCACTTCACCGCCCCACACGCCATTGTCGTAGCGCGTACCCAGTTCGTAGGTCTTGGCCTTTTCAGGGCGCAGGCCAGCCGCCGTCGCATCGCCGACACCGCCCTGCCCCAGCTGGAAGTATTGCAGGCTGCCGAACGAGGTTTCGTAGTTGGCAAACAGCTTCCAGGCGTCCGAGAGGTGATACATCACGCTCAGGGCCGGCAGGGCTTCGCTGCTGTCGATGCTGCGCTTCTTCTCAAGCACCGGCACACCGTTGTTGCCCAGTACCGGGCGGTCGTGCCACTGGGTGCTGATGCGCTCGAAGCGAATGCCCGGCGTTACCGTCCAGTTGCCCACATCGATCTTGTCATCGATATAGAAGGCGTTGGCCTCAGTGCCGCCAGTGCGGTCCTGATACGCATGGCCATCCGCTCCTGGCCCCGGCACTGGCACGTTGTTGACCAGGTAAACCTGGCTGGCCTCTTCGTGCATCGCCTCTTTGAGGTAGCGATAACCCAGGCCGACTTCCTGGGTGACCGGCCCCAGCGTGAAGACATGGGACACCCGCGGCTCGATGCCGAAGGTGTGGTAGCTGCGCGGGTACGCCGCCAGGGTTTGCAGGTTGCGCGCGGCAATATTGCTGCCACGGAAACTGTCGGTGTAATAGGTCAGGACTTCAAACTGGGTCTGGTCGTCAATCTGGCGCAAGTACTTGAAGGACACGTCCTTGCGGCGCCCGGTGAAGCTGTCGTAGTCGCGCACCGACTGATACGGATCGGCATCGAACTGCTTCTGGGTCAGGCCGCCGGGCATGTCCGCGGTGGCATCGTAATAGTGAAAGTTGAGGGTGAAATCATCCTGATCGGTGGGCGCCCAGTGGGTTTTGAGCATCACGTCATCGATATCGTTGTCATTGTTGCGGGCCCGGTAGCCATCGCCCTTGACCCCGGAGTACAGCAGCGCGGCACCCATGCCGTTGTCAGCCGTGCCGCCCACAAATGCCGACTCAATGTGCTTCCAGCCACCGCGCTCGGAGGTCTCCAGCGTGGTGCCCACTTCGCCCTGGAAGGTTTCAGGAATGGCCCGTGTGACGAAGTTGATCACCCCGCCCACGTTTTGCGGTCCGTAACGCACCGAGCCCGCACCGCGCACCACATCGATGCTGTCCAGGTTGCCCGAGGAAATCGGGGCCATCGACAACTGCGGCTGGCCATAAGGCGCGAACGCCGCCGGAATACCGTCGATCAACACGGTTGAGCGCGGCGACAGGCGCGAGGTCAGGCCGCGTACGCCCACGTTGAGCGAGATATCACTGCCGCCGGTGCCGTTGGACGCTTGCACCTGCACCCCGGGGATGCGCTTGAGCACGTCACTGACGTTCATCGCCCCCTGTTCGATCATCGCCTCGCGGCGCACCACTGTCCGGGCGCCGGGGTGGTTTTGCACCACCGCGTCATTGGCATCGCTCAACCAGTTACCGACCACCTTCACATCCACCGGGCCCAGTTCCAACGGGCCGGAGGCGGCGGCACTGACCGTTGGCGCAGCACGCAGGGTCACGGCATCGCCATTCAACTCGTAACTCAGGCCACTGCCTTGCAGCAGCCGGGCCAGGGCCTGCTCGGGGGAGAGGTTGCCATCGACCGCAGGAGCCTGCTTGCCAGCCACCAGTTGCGGGCTAAAAAACACCTGCAGCGACGTCTGCTGGGCCAACTGGCTCAACGCAGCGCCCAAGGGCTGGGACTGGATATGGATTGCGCTCGACGCGGATTCGCCGGCAAACGCACAGGGCATCGCGGCACTGACCGCCAGGGCCAGCGCCAGCGGCAACCAGCGGGCCCGGGCAACGGAAGATGGAGTGCTCAAAGGTGTTTCAAGCGAGGAAAGTCGCCCACGAAGATTGTTGTTTTTCACGTCGAGTCTTGCCCTGTGGATCGCACTTGAGTGCGACTGTTAATGCAAACCAGTTGCAGTTGTACAAGAAGACGAAGAACTCGAAAAAAACCTGAATCTGATCCGTGATTATTTTTTGGCGACTATTTCCTGGCTGCCGTCTGCACGGGTCCTGATGGCCACGGGCAGGATCTGCGGCAAGGCCTTGAGCAGTGCATCGGTGTCATCGGTTTTAAACACGCTGGTCAGTCGCAACCGGGCCAGCTCAGGCGTGCTCACATGCAGCGGCTTGTCGCGATAGCGCGAGGCCTGGGCGGCCACCTCGCCAAGGCTGGCGTCATTGAACACCAGTTGCCCCTTGCGCCAGGCCGTCAGCGCCTGGGTATTGACCGGCTGAGCGGCGGCCACCTGGCCCTGGGCATCGACCACAGTGCCAAGCCCCGCCGTCAGGTTGACCACTGCCTGCGAATCCCCCCCTTGCACCCGGACATGCCCCGACTCCACAGCAACCCGCGCCTGGTCGCCCTCGCGCAGCACATCGAAGCGGGTACCGGTAACCGTCACCTGACCGGCGCCGGCCTGCACCACGAAGGGCCGGTCCGCGTCATGGGCCACGCTGAACATCCCCTCGCCCTGCTCCAGTTCGACACTGCGCTGCCGGCGTTCGAAGTGGACGCGTATACGGCTGCGGCCATTGAGTTCGATGGATGAACCATCGGGCAAGGTGACGGTGCTGCGCTCGCCCAGGGCCGTGGCAAATTCTGCGTGATAACCCGCAGACGATTGCAGTTGCATCCATACACCCGCACCGGCTGCCACAGCTACGACACTCGCAGCCAGCCCGTAAGCCAAAAACGATCGACGTTCAAGCCTCGGGGAAGGGACTTCGCACAGTGCCTGCAGTCGGGCCTGGGGCAACAGGTCTGCGGCGGACCACAAACTGGCCAGCCACTGGTACTCCGCCTCATGGCAGGGGTGTTGCGCTCGCCAGGCGGCCAGTTCGGCCTGCTCGGCCACGCCCAGGGTTTGCGCTTGCGCCCGCGCAAACCAGGTCGCGGCAGCGTCGCGCACGCTGGCGCTGCCACAGGTACAGTCACGCGTATCCATCCTGCAATCCTTTACCGATGCCATCACGGAGCCTCCACCCGCTCACGCAGGTGGCGCAGGGTGCGGATCATATACTTTTCCACCATGTTCTTGGACAGCCCCAAGCGTTCGGCAATCTCGGCCTGGGTCAGGCCTTCGATCTTCTGCCAGACAAAAACCTTGCGGCAATTAAGCGGGAGTTCCTGCAAAGCCCTTTCGACCGATTCAGCCAACTGGATAGCGCGCATGTACTGCTCCGGATCGCCGGTTTGCGACGAACTTGGGGGAACGGCTGCCTGCTCCTTGGCGTCGCGTAACTCTGCACGGCGAAAACCGTCCACCGCGATATTGCGTGCAGTCTGATGCAAATACGCCCGCGGCTGCTCGACCGCATCCGGATTGGATTCGAGCACGCGTACAAAGGTGTCATGGGCAAGGTCTTGCGCCTGCTGACGATTGCGCAGGCGCCGGGTCCAGGTTCCGATCAACTCTTCGTAATGTTCAAAGAAGCCCGTTCGACGGGGCACTTTCTGAGTCATCGCACGGGACTGACAAGGGTGGGGCGCGAATAGTAATGCTTCCTATTAAAGGCAGCAATCATTGCGATGACCCCGGGTTGCCGCTTTACATCTCAGCCTTGGCCAACATGCGCTTTTCAACCTGGCTGGCCCCGCCAAACCCGTAGCGTCGGGCAGTCAGTACACCGACCAGGCCCATCAGCGCGCAAAACACCACGCACACCCACGGGCTCCATGGCATCAGTGCGATCAGCAGCAACGGCGTAGTGCTGGCCCACAGTGCGTAGGCGATGTTGTAGGTGAAGGAGATCCCCGACACGCGGATCGGCGCCGGGAATAAACCGACCATCACCGACGGCACCACCCCGACAATCCCGCAGGTCAATCCGGCAAATGCGTAGGCCAGGCCAGGCAACGCCCACTGGCCCACCAGGCTGGCGTAGAGCAAGCCGATCCCCAGCGGCAGCAACAGGCTGTACAGCACGATGCTGCGCCATACGCCAATACGGTCGACGATCAACCCGGCCAGCACGCAGCCAATATTCAAAAACACGATGCCCAGACTGCTCAGGGCAAAGGTATGACTGGCGGTCATGCCAAAGCGCTGCTGCATCACGGTAGGCGTGATGACCACAAACACCACCACGGCACTGGTCAGCACACAGGTCAGCAGGGCTGCCGGCAACAATGAGGCGCGATGATCGCGCAGCACGGTGCGCAACGGGAACTCGGCCCTGCCCTCACGCTGGTCACGCAAAGCCAGGAACACCGGAGTTTCGCTGAGCCAGCGGCGCAGCCACACGCCAATCACGCCAAACACCCCTCCGAGCAGGAACGGAAAGCGCCAGGCGTAATCGAGGATTTCCGCCGGGGTGAACAGTTGCGCCAGCAATGTGGCTGTCAGTGCGCCCAGCAAGTAGCCGAACGTGAGCCCGGCCTGTAAAAAACCCAATGCATAACCACGGCGACCGGCCGGGGCGTGCTCGGCAACAAATGCCCATGCGCTCGGCACTTCCCCGCCCACCGCCGCACCTTGCAGAATCCGCAGTGCCAACAGGATCAAAGGGGCGAAATAACCGATCTCGGCGTAAGTGGGCATGATCCCGATCAACAGACAAGGCAGCGCCATCATCAGGATGCTCAGGCTGAACACCCGCTTGCGCCCCAGATGGTCAGCAAAGTGCGCCATCAGGATCCCGCCCAGCGGTCGCGCCAGATAGCCGGTCACGAAAATCCCGAAGCTTTGCAGCAGACGCAACCACTCGGGCATGTCCGGCGGGAAAAACAGCTGACTGAGGATCAGGGCAAAGAACACAAAAATGATGAAATCGTAGATTTCCAGCGCCCCGCCCAGGGCTGCAAGGCCCAGGGTTCTGTAGTCGGAACGGGAAAAGCGCACCGGTGTGGCTTGAGTATCAGCAGACATAAATAGGCTCAATGTGAACTGGACACGCCTATGTTGGCGCTTGCGGTCGAGGGCGCGAGCATAGCAAATCCTGGAGAAACCACCGGCAAAACCTGTGAGAGCGGGCTGTGCATCCGCCAGCCCTGCGGCAAGAAGGCGGTGAGCCTGACGACTTTAAAATGCTTCTCTTCCAGGGTGCGCTCGAAGCGCTTGCGCGTGCTTTTTCAACTGACGGCACCCGAATCACCCGACCTGCGTTTGTGATGCCTCAACACAAACCAGACCAATAGGCTCAATGCGCCGACGAGTGCAGCCGCTGTCAGTAAAACTACGCTGTGAGAGGCACTAAAAGCCTTTTGCCCCGCTGCAACGAGCTGCTGCCCCTGGATGCCTCCAAGACTGTTTGCGGCCACCAGCGTTTCACCAATAGACCGGACGGCTGTCTCGGCAATTGCTGTTGGAATGCCGTCAGGCAGGCGTATTGATTTTTCATAGGTGGATACGAGAAGAACACCGAAGACGGATATACCCAATCCGGTACCAAGATCGTAACTCGTGGCTTCAAGGGCTCCGGCAGAGCCAGCCTTCTCTATTGGAATACTGTTCATGATCGCCACCGACGATGCGGTTAAACCAATGCTGAGCGAGAGCCCCAAAGCCACCAGCATCACAACAACGGCTACCCCGCCGCTGCCCAAGTGTAAATGGGCCAACCCGAGCAGACTTGCAGCGGACACCAACAATGAGCAGCTCGCCACCCACCTGAGCCCAATTGCCCGAAGGATGACGCCTGCCAGAGGCCCACCGATTGCAGCCGCAATCATTAGCGGCATCATGAAAATACCGGCCTCCAGGGGTGTACGGCCCATGACGAACTGCAGTTCTTGAGCCAGCAACAATTCGAACCCGGCAAGCGCTCCCATTGTGACGACAGCCATGGCGACACCCGTGCTGACCGCCGGAATGGAAAAAAGGCTTAGATCAAGCATTGGGGTAGAGGTGTGAAGCTGTTTGCGCACAAACCAGACAAGCATCAGTGCACCGAATAAAAAGCATGCACCGGTTTCGATAAGGGAGCTGTCGGTCTTAAAGCCCGATTTGAGGGCGTAAACAGTTGCCATGACGCCCAGAATCAGAATCACGGACTGTCCGATGGTCCAGTTTCCATCGCCGACCACACTGCGTCGCGGTATGTAGGCAATGACTAACGGTATGACCAGGAGCATCACAGGCACGTTAACCAGGAAGACCGCTCCCCACCAGAAATGCTCAAGCAGTGCTCCACCCACCAAGGGCCCGATGGCGGCACCGGTGGAGGCAACAGCGCCCCAGATACCCAGCGCTACCGCTTGATCGCCCTCATCTTCAAAAGTTTGTCGAATAATCGCAAGGACGCTGGGCATGACCATGGCGCCGCCGAATGCCATGAACGCCCTTGCCCCGATCAACGCTCCAACATTGGGAGAAAAGGCGGCCAATACAGAACCGGCGCAGAAGATACCCAAACCAGCCAGCAGCATTCGGCGATGGCCAACTCTGTCCGCAAGCGTGCCCATGGGGATCAGCAGGCTGGCCATCAACAAAGGGTATATGTCGATGATCCACAGAATCTCGGTACCCGTTGCTTGCAGCGCAAGGGTGAGTGACGGAACCGCGACATGAAGAATGGTGTAATCCAGGACAATCGGCATAAAAGCCAGAATGACCGACATCAGGACCCACCAACGGTTCGCATGACCACTGGACAAAATAGATAAGCCTTTTTATCTGGATTACAGCACTTTAATGGTCAGCCTTTGAGGTCGCACAACATCCCCAAAGCCGTTTTTGCCCTGCTTGCGGCTCAGGGCTGGGCCGCGATGCTAACCGAAGCCCACCCATTTCCCTGCTGTTCAAATGTGAAGCTTTGTTAAGTCGCTGACTCGAACCAGGTCGATAGGAGCCCGCTCCGGAATATGGGTTTTGGCTTGCCCGGATCGGACACAATGGAGAGTCGGCACACGACGCTATGCTGATCGACAGCAGACAGCCGGCCTCCTGACTTTTGCAGAGCAAGATGTGGTTTTTTCGAGAAGGTTAGCTACAAAACACGAGAAGGCGAGAAGGCGAGAAACAACGGGCGGCTGATGAGACAGCGCCAGCCACTCAGGCTTGCGAGAGGATGCAATCCAGCAAGCCCGGGAAGCGCAGGTTGAGCTCCTGCGAGCGCAGTGAGTTCATGTGCGTGGTCCCGACATTTCGCGTCTGAACAAGACCTGAGTCGCGCAAGACCCGGAAGTGATGGGACATGCTGGACTTGGGTCGACCGCCATCCAGCTCGCCGCACGATGCTTCAGTGACACCCGCCAGATACCGGACAATCTCGATACGCACGGGGTCGCTCAGGGCGTAAAGCAAACGCTCGAGGATGAAGTCGGATGGAATGGGATGTTTGAAGGCACGCATGTGACGATGATAACGAAGGCTTTCAATGAATGCCATATTTCGAATACTATCGAACAAGCGAATCAATCTACCGGAGCCTGCACATGTCTGCCCTGTTCGAACCGTACACGTTGAAAGACGTCACCTTAAGAAACCGTATCGCCATTCCGCCGATGTGTCAGTACATGGCAGAAAACGGCATGGTCAACGATTGGCACTTGGTCCACCTGGCCAGCCTGGCAAGGGGCGGCGCTGGCCTGGTTGTCGTTGAGGCGACAGCCGTTTCTCCTGAGGGGCGTATTACCCCCGGATGCGCTGGCATCTGGAGCGATGCCCATGCCCAGGCTTTCGTGCCCATGGTAAAAGCGATCAAGGATGCCGGTTCTGTGCCCGGTATTCAGATCGCACATGCCGGTCGCAAGGCCAGCGCTAACCGTCCCTGGGAAGGCGATGATCACATCGCTGAGGGCAATCCGAATGGTTGGCAGACCCTTGCGCCCTCTCCTGTCGCGTTCGGCGCCAACCTGCCGAAAGTCCCCCAGCAAATGACCCTGCAAGACATTGCCCGCGTGCGCCAGGACTTCGTTGATGCTGCACGCCGGGCCCGTGATGCCGGTTTTGAATGGATCGAGCTGCACTTCGCGCACGGTTATCTGGGCCAGAGCTTCTTCTCGGAGCACTCCAATCAGCGCACCGATGAGTACGGCGGCAGCTTTGAAAACCGTAGCCGGTTCTTGCTTGAGACTTTGGCAGCTGTTCGTGAGGTGTGGCCAGAGAATCTGCCGCTCACTGCGCGTTTCGGGGTCATCGAGTACGACGGTCGCGATGAGCAAACGCTGACTGAATCGATTGAACTGGCGCGGCGCTTCAAGGACGGTGGGCTTGACCTGCTGAGCGTCAGTGTAGGTTTCACCATCCCGCAAACCAATATTCCGTGGGGCCCCGCCTTCCTGGGCCCGATCGCCGAACGGGTGCGTCGTGAAGCCGGTCTGCCAGTGACGTCTGCATGGGGCTTCGGTACTCCGCAACTGGCAAACGCCGCTATTGAATCTGGCCAGCTGGACCTGGTGTCTGTGGGCCGGGCTCACTTGGCTGATCCGCACTGGCCGTACTTTGCAGCCAAAGAACTGGGCGTTGAAAAAGCCTCCTGGACACTCCCCGCGCCCTACGCCCATTGGCTTGAGCGCTACAGATAAGTTGCCCCGCAAATGCCGCGCTGTTGGCGGCATTTGTACCCGGGCACCCGTTCTCATCTCTCAGGGGCGGCGCGCACCTCAACTATTTGTCGAGTTCACTCTCAAGCTTCAATGCTCGTTTCCAGCTGTCCAGTGCAGCCAGACGTTGCAGGTATGCCTGCAGATGCGGGTATTGCGCCCCTGACTTCATCTGCTCGACCACCGTGAGGGCAACAAAGGCCAGCATGAAGTCAGCCCCTGACAATGTGTCTCCCACGATAAAAGTTCTGTTCGCAAGCACACTGTCCAGAAACCCCAGGACCTTATCAAACTCAGTCCGGGTATAGCCGTCCAGGAACTTCAACTGAGTCCCTGCATTGACCTCAAACTGGGTAAAGAGCTTAAGGAGCACCGGCACCATCGCCGAGCTTTCCGCAAAGTGAATCCATTGCAGGTACTGAAGATAATCCGGTGAACTGAACGCAGGTTCCAGCCGGGGTGCGAACCGGCGGATCAGGTATTCGACTATGGCGCCGGATTCCACGAGTACGTGTCCGTCCAGCTCAATCACCGGTGACTTGCCCAGCGGGTGAATGTTTTTCAGTGAGGCCGGGGCGAGACGAGTGGCAGGATCACGCTGGTAGCGAATCAGGGTGTAAGGCTCTCCAATTTCTTCAAGTAACCAAAGAATACGCAGCGATCGGGACGCGTTGAGGTGGTGAAGTGTGATCATGAAGACTCTCTCTAATGAGGGGGACACCCGTAGCTTGCGAACTTTTCAACAAGCCCGGGCGCCGTCAGCGGTTACTTCAATTGGGCGACAAGTGCTTTGGCAACGCCTTCAGAACTCGCAGGGTTCTGACCCGTGATCAGCTTGCCATCCTCAATGACAAAGGGGGCCCAGTCCGGACCTTTTTCATAAAACCCGCCCAGGCTTTTAAACTCATCTTCGATCAGAAAGGGGACGACATCGGTCAGCTCAACGGCAGCCTCCTCACCATTGGTGAACCCGGTGACTCGGCGACCTTTAACCAGCGGCGCGCCGTCAGCGGCCTTCACATGACGCAGGGCCCCAGGCGCGTGACAGACAAAACCAATGGGCTTGCCGGATCGCTCGAAGGACTGGATCAGCTCAACAGACGTTTTCGACTCGGCCAGATCCCACAGAGGACCATGGCCGCCAGGGTAGAACACGGCGTCAAAGTCTTTGCTGCTGACGGTCTCCAGCTTGACGGTGTTCGCCAAAGCCCGCCGGGCGTCAGGATCCGCGTTAAAACGGTGGGTCATGTCTGTCTGGAAGTCCGGCAATTCACTCTTTGGGTCCAGCGGTGGCTGACCACCCGCTGGCGACGCCAAAACCACCTCGGCCCCTGCATCCTTGAAGACGTAGTAAGGCGCTGCGAACTCTTCAAGCCAGAATCCTGTTTTCAAGCCCGTATCCCCGAGTTGATCGTGGGACGTTAGAACCATCAGAACTTTCATGTCTTAGCCCTCATTGCTGCGGTTTGGCCTTTGGCAACGTGATCTGCCTTGAGCGTATGCTGGATGCACTGTCTGGACTATGTACGACCACCGTTTGTTGAATACGTGCAACGAGGAAAGCCGAAACTCAAGGACCGTGAATCAGTGAGCCCCGGCGGCGCGCAGCACGTGAGCGATAGCGGTCTGGCCGCGCTTTTGCGCGTGTTGCAACGGGCTCACGCCCTTGTCGTCAGGCAGGTTCAAGTCGGCGCCGGCCTCAATCAGCTGGCTGACAATCTCTTGATGTGCCGGCCCGCCGTCAGAGAGCACTATGGCTTCCATCAAACAGGTCCAGCCCAGACGATTTACATGGTTTACATCAACGCCTGCCGCGATCAGCAGGCGCACCGTTTCAACATGGCCCCGCTCACACGCCGGGATCAAGGCTGTGCCGCCATAGCGGTTGGTGCTCTTCAGATCGGCACCATGGGCCAGGGCAAGCTTGAGGATTTCATTGCGCCCACTTGCCCCGGCCAACAGATAAGGGCTGTCCTGGATCAGGTTCTTCTGGTTAACGTTGGCACCGGCCTCGATCAATGCCCTGGCGATGTCTATCTGGTTCGCACTGGTTGCAAGCAGCAGCGCACTGCTGCCATCAATCGCACGATCGTCGAGCTTGGCACCTTCAGCGATCAGGTGCTGCACCCTGCCCAGCTCACCGTCCCTCACGGCGGTGAGCAGTGTCTTGTCGTTTGCCATCACCACTCCAGTCATCAACAGTGCGACCGTCAACAGGCCGTATTTAAGTCTCCGGGAACCCATGTCACGTCCTCATATCAACCCCATGAACAACCAGTATGGTCATGGCGCCAGGTATTCTGAAATTAAACAGGCGCGTGCTTTCCAGTGGCTTTGTGCAGGGGGTACTGATGACTAAAAGTTCTTTTTGTAAATTTTCCCGCCTTTCATGATCATGCTGATGTTGATGTCCGGGTCTTCCAGAAACCCCAGGCTTACCGTGGGATCGCCCTCGACAACCAACAGGTCTGCCAATGCACCTGCCTCTATCAGGCCAATTTTTCCGGGATAAGGGTTGCGCGCTCCCGACATACCCAAAAGCGCTCCATTCATCTTTGTCGCCATGTTCACTACGTCGTGTGCGGCGTAAAACCGGGTCAATTTTGCAAGCTGTCTTCCCTGACTCGGCGTCTTTTGCGGATTAAACAAAATGTCAGTCCCCCAGGCAGTTTTTATGTTGAAGCGCTGCGCAAACTCATAGGCTCTCGCGGTGCCCTCAGCCACCACACGCTGACGCTCACGCCTTACAGGATCAGGATAAACATTGGCATCTTCATCTTGCAGAAAAGGCTGAAGACTCCACCAGATGTCGTTGTCTGCCATCATGCGCACGGTTTCCTCATCAGCCAGTTGACCGTGTTCGATCGATTTCACACCGGCTCGAATGGCACGCTGAATACTTCTGGGCGTGTACGCGTGCACCATCACATAGGTGCCCCAATCGGCAGCGGCTTCAACCGCCATTCTTAATTCTGACTCCATAAACTGGGTGCTATCGAGATGATCATAAGCAGAGGCGACGCCGCCACCGGCCATCAATTTCAACTGTGAGGCCCCGAGCATGAGCTGCTCTCTTGCCCGCCTGAGTACTTCGGCATCACCATCGGCTATGGCGGCAGCACCCAGCTGTTCAGTAACACTCAGCGGCCTGAGTGAACTGCGAGGAATCTCGGATCGCATCCTGAAATCACCGTGACCTGACGTCTGTGAAATCATGGCGCCCGAAGGGAAAATACGAGGCCCTGTAATAACGCCCTCATCAATTGCACGCTTCAATGCAAACGAAGGTCCCCCAGGATCGCGCACCGTTGTAAATCCACGCATCAAGGTACGTTCTGCTTCGCGGGCGGCAATTAGATGGATATAGCCTGGATCTGCACTCATCGCGTCAAGTTGAGTGATGCCCGCTAAAGTAGTGTGCCAATGCGCATCAATTAATCCCGGCATCACCACCCTTCGACCGCAATCTATAACAACGGCACCTTCGACATCAGTATTGGCGGGTAAAAGTGCGTCGATCACCCCGTCCTTGATCAGGATGCAGACGTTATCGTCGAGCACAACGCTACCGTTAAATAAGCGAATATTTTTGAGCAATAGAGTGCTTGCGGACGATTCAGCGTTAGCACCTTGCCCTGAAGGACTTACGCAACGTGCATCAGAAAGCTGTGCGACCTTGGGCTTGATGCTGCTGTAGACGTCACGCCGAGACAGATCGAGCATCATCCTCTCGTGAAAATCCTGTATGTCCGGCGAACTGCAGGTGCACCTGTCATGCACTTCAAGCTCAACACGATGACTGGGTGTAAAGCGCGAACTACCCGCTGCAGATTTATGCCTCATATCGAGCTTTCCGTAAGCATTTTCAGGAACAGAGACTATAGGTCGAATTAAAAACACTGATCGAAAAACGGGATGCTTACTGAAATTCCTTGGCTACGAGGCTCAAGGATCGGGGAGCGGTTAATCCTCCCCGATAGGGTTCTGTGCAGGAGGCATGCCTGGCCGGCATTGCAATGCACCATTATTGCGCATCAGGTAAAACAGTTTCGCACACACTTAGCTAGCTAACTAACTTGAGCATTGATACATTGCCGCCCGTCAGGTTGATGCCTGACACTCTCTTTGGTTGAGATTTTTGGCCATTACCCGATCCCCATGACGGTAATGGCCTTTTTTACGCCTGCTCCCTCCTCGCCCCCTCTCAGAGCCATCCCAAGTGGTGGACCCGCCCAACCTGAACTACGCTGGCAGCCCAAACCATCACAAAGGTTGGGGACTTTATGCAGTTGGGTAAAAAGATTTCAAAGCTGGAACAACTGAGCTGCAAATACAGTCGCTGGATTCATGCCACCCGTATCAGCCTGGCGTTTCTGATTACCTTTGTCGTCATCCGATATTTCAAACTCGACGGCGCCTCCTATGCCCTGATTACCATGCTGATCGTGATGGGCCCACAACCTTATTGGGGCAATGTCTCGTCACGGGCAGTGCAACGTACCGGCGGCACAATCATCGGCGCGCTGTCGGGCCTGATCGGGTTGTACCTGGAAACCTATTCATTCCCCCTCATGCTGCTATGGTCCGCAGTCCTGATGTTTATCGCCGGTTACCTGACCCTTGGCAAACGCCCTTATATGGCCTTGCTGATCGGCGCAACAGTGGCGGTGGTCAGCTGCGCGCCGCCCAATGACATGGAATCGGCCATAACCCGCAGTATTTATGTGCTGGCCGGCTCCTTGCTGGCGATGGTGTACACCAGCATCTACCCGCAACGGGCTTACACCGACCTGAGGATCAAACTCAGCGCAAGCCTGAGCCAGATCAACACCCTGTATGCGGCGTACTTCTCGCCAAGGGTGCCCGAGCGACCGGACATGGATGATCAGCTAAAGGACGAGCTGGATGCGATCATCAAATTGCGCAACTTGATAGCCCCTGCCAGCAACGAGACCAACCTCAAGAAAGAAGTGTTCGAGTCCCTGCAAACCCTGCACCGCAACTTGTTGGCAACCATGACCCTGATGATCGATGCGTACTGGTCTTCACGGGAAAGCCATTTGCTGATCGAAAGCGAACCGGCCTTGAGCGGCCTTCACCAGTTGATCCCCCAGGCACTCGAGTCGTTGCAGAACAAGCTGTGCATGGATATTTCAAACAATCAGATCAGTGGTGAGCTGCGCCAGAAAACCCAGGACTTGAATGATCTGGTACTCAAAAGCCTTGAAGGCAAGATCACCGAAACGCCGTTTTATGCCTATGTCTGGCTGAGCTTGCAAATGCTCAAGCAGCTCACTGACTTCAATGACCAGCTGCATACCGCGCTTTATCACAACGGCCACAGGCACTTGTTTAAAGACGGCAAGCTGCCAGATGAAAAGTAACCCTTGGCCGCCCCTCTGAACGGTGCTTTCAAGGGTGGCTGTGCCACGTGCATGCCTGTGCACACAGCCCTCAAAAACACTGAATCAAGCACTGCAAGACGTTAATTTCGAGACTTCTAAGACTAATTTAGATGACTTATCGCACTAAAGGTGAGGAATTAACCTACAAAAAACGGCGTTTCAACACTCAGAAACGTCGCTATCAGCCCTTCATTAATGACTGTAACTATCTGTTTTATATAGATTTATTTGCAAGGATAGCAATTAATCAATCGTGTCAACCGCCTCAATACCTCCATTCCTTATCGCCTGGCCTGCTGGAAATTATGGTCTAGGCTCTGGTCGCGCCCGTCTTAAAGGATTTGAACGGTTGAGCCTTATGAAACGACAACCTGCTCCAGACACTACTCCCCAAAGCCAACGAGCCTTCGCACATAAGAAACGTGTGAAGTGTTTTTGCATGCGCGCGCGCCTGACCGACACTCCAGAACATTAATTTTTACCGCACTGTTGATAGGAGGGCTTATGCAGCTCACCCCCAGAGAAGTCGAAAAGCTGATGATTTACACCTTGTCGGACGTGGCATTCCGACGTAAGGCTCGCGGCTTGAAATTGAACTATCCAGAGGCTGTTTCAATTATCACCGTGACCGCAATGGAAGGCGCACGGGACGGCAAGTCGGTGGAGGATGTGATGCAGTTAGCCGCCAAAGTACTGACCAAGGATGACGTAATGGAAGGCGTCAGCGACTTGATTCCCAACGTTCAGGTAGAAGCGATTTTCACCGACGGCAGCCGCCTGGTTACGGTCCACGACCCGATCAAGTAACCGCTTGCCTTAAACCCGGTTAACGCAAGACAGCCACGTGTTGAGGAATCCGTCATGAGCACTAAAGAAACAACTAAAGAAACATCAGGTCCGCACCAGGACACTCACCCGAACCACAGCATCCCCCACGCCAAAAACCCCGGCGGCGTACACAAGGGCAATGAAGCCGATGTACCTCTGGGCGGCACCATCTACGCCAGCACGCCAATCACGTTCAACGAAAACCGTCCTGTCACCAAAGTCAAAGTGCGCAACACCGGTGACCGCCCGATCCAGATTGGTTCGCACTTTCACTTCTTCGAAGTCAACCGTGCACTTGAGTTCGACCGTACCGCTGCCTTTGGCAAGCGCCTGAACATCTCGTCCACCACCGCGATCCGCTTCGAGCCAGGTGATGAAATTGAAGTGCCGTTGGTTCCCTTCGGTGGCAAGCAAACCCTTTACGGCTTCAACAACCTGGTCGATGGCTGGGCACCGGACAAGCTCACCAGCAACCATGAGCGCCCGGAAAAACTGCAAGCCATTCAGCGCGCGCGCGATCACGGCTTCAAGTTCTCCGAGCCGTCCAAGCCCGTCAACGACAAGTAACCACCGCATTCTCATTTTTTGCATACGCGCCGTCGAGCCATTGACGCATGCGCGGCATTAGAAAGGAGCCACCGATGCCAACCATTTCACGCAAAGAATACGCAGGGCTGTTCGGCCCGACCACGGGCGATAAAATCCGCCTGGGTGACACCAACCTGTTTGTCGAGATCGAAAAGGACTTGCGCGGCTACGGAGACGAGTCTGTATACGGCGGCGGTAAGTCACTGCGCGACGGCATGGGGGCCGACAACACCCTGACCCGCGACAACGGCGTACTGGACCTGGTGATCACCAACGTCACCATCATCGATGCGATCCAGGGCGTAATCAAAGCCGACGTCGGCATCCGTGACGGCAAGATTGCCGGTATCGGCAAAAGCGGCAACCCGAGCACTATGGATGGCGTGACCCCAAGCCTGGTGGTGGGTGTGAGCACCGACGCCATCTCCGGTGAGCATTTGATCCTGACCGCTGCCGGGATCGACACCCACGTTCACCTGATCTCGCCACAACAGGCCTATCACGGGCTGTCCAACGGCATCACCACCTTCTTTGGCGGCGGCATCGGCCCTACCGACGGCACCAACGGCACTACCGTGACCGCTGGCCCGTGGAATATTCGCCAGATGCTGCGCTCGCTGGAAGGGCTGCCGATCAACGTCGGCATGCTCGGCAAGGGCAACTCCTTTGGCCGCGATCCGCTGGTCGAGCAACTGATTGCCGGTGTTGCCGGTTTCAAGGTTCACGAGGACTGGGGCGCAACCTCCAACGCATTGCGCCATGCGCTGCGTACTGCCGACGAGTTTGACGTCCAGGTTTCGGTTCACACCGACAGCCTGAACGAATGCGGTTATGTCGAAGACACCATCGATGCCTTCGAAGGTCGCACCATTCACACCTTCCACACTGAAGGCGCCGGTGGCGGTCACGCCCCCGACATCATCAAGGTGGCGAGCCAGAGCAACGTGCTGCCGAGTTCGACCAACCCGACCCTGCCCTACGGCGTCAACAGCCAGGCCGAGTTGTTCGACATGATCATGGTCTGTCACAACCTCAACCCGAACGTACCGGCTGACGTGTCGTTTGCCGAAAGCCGGGTGCGCCCCGAAACCATCGCCGCCGAAAACGTGTTGCAGGACATGGGCGTGATTTCCATGTTTTCCAGTGACTCCCAGGCCATGGGCCGGGTCGGTGAAAACTGGCTGCGGGTGATGCAAACCGCCCACGCGATGAAAATCTCACGCGGCAAACTGCCGGAAGACAGCCCTGACAACGACAACTTCCGTGTGCTGCGTTACGTGGCCAAAATCACCCTCAACCCGGCCATTACCCAAGGCGTGAGCCACGTTCTGGGTTCGGTTGAAGTCGGCAAGATGGCCGATCTGGTGCTGTGGGATCCGCGCTTCTTCGGCGCCAAACCGAAGATGGTCATCAAGGGCGGCATGATCAACTGGGCCGCCATGGGCGACCCGAACGCGTCCCTGCCAACCCCGCAGCCAGTGTTCTACCGCCCGATGTTCGGGGCGCAGGGCAAGACCTTGCAGGACACCTGCGTGACCTTCGTGTCACAGGCCGCGTTTGATGACGGCGTCAAGGAGAAAGCCGGGCTGGACCGTCAGGTCATGGCGGTACGCAACTGCCGCAGCATCTCCAAGAAGGATCTGGTGCGCAACGACCAGACGCCGCACATTGACGTTGATCCGGAAACCTTCGCGGTGAAAGTCGACGGTGTGCACGCCACGTGCAAACCGATCGATGTCGCCACCATGAACCAGCGTTATTTCTTTGGCTAACGCCTGAACGGGCAGCCACCGGGGATGGATTGATTCCCGGTGGCAAACGCCCGGCAAATGATTCAGGGAAGGAGTTTGCGACGTGATTTTGATTGAACACATTCTGGGCAACGCCAAGAAAGATCCGAGCTGGAAGCAAAAACTCGAAGGCGCCAACGTCGACCTTCTGGTGCTGGACCAACGTGAAGCGCAAAAAAGCCGCTGCCGTCGCACCAGCCTCGGCGGGCTGGACCTGGGTATCTCGCTGGAGCGCAACGTGGTGCTCGGCGACGGGGATATCCTGCTGTGGGATGAGGCCACCAACACCGCCGTCGTGGTGCAACTCAACCTGCGCGACGTGATGGTGATTGACCTCAAGGAGCTTAAACAACAACCCCTGGACGTACTGATCAAGACCAGTTTCGAGCTGGGCCACGCCCTGGGCAACCAACACTGGAAAGCCGTGACCAAACACAACGAGGTGTATATCCCCCTCACGGTCGAAACCAAAATGATGGACTCGGTGATGCGCACCCACGGCTTTCAGCACCTGCCGTACGCCTTTGTCGCCGGCGCTGAAATCCTGCCTCTGCTCACCACCTCCGAGGCGCGCCTGCTGTTTGGCGGAGCCGAAGAAACCGACACCCACGTTCACGTCGCCAGCCCGCAAGACAAGCTGGAGGCTGCCGCCCTGAAGATCCAGGGCGTACACAGCCATGACGCGCACAGTCACAGTCACGACAACGGCCATTCGTTTCACAGCCATAAGCACTGAACCCGGCAGAAGGCGCTTTGATGAACGCATCAGATCTAATTCGCATCATGCAGTTTGGCGACTCCGTATTGCCAGTCGGTGCCTTTTCGTTCTCGAACGGCGTGGAATCCGCCATTCAGAAAGGCATCGTTCACGATGTCGCGACCCTCAAGGGCTTTGTGCTCACCGCGCTCAAACAAGCGGCCAGCTGTGATGGCATGGGCGTCGTCGCCGCTCACCGGGCATGCGTCGCCGATGACCGCGACGGGATTTTGCGCGCTGATTGGGCGGTCAATAACCGCAAGCTCAACGAAGAAAGCCGGTTGATGGCCACGCGCATGGGCAAAAAACTGGCCGAAATGTCGATCCATGTCGTCGAAAAACCCTTGGTGCGCTGGTGGCTGGAACAGATCAAGGCCGGCAACGCGGCAGGCACCTACCCCGTCACCCAGGCCGTGGTGATGTCGACCCAGGGCATCGGCGCCAGGGAGGTTGTGGTGATGCACCAGTACGGTGTCGCCATGACCATTCTCAGCGCCGCCATGCGCCTGATGCGGGTCACGCACCTTGACACCCAGCACATCCTGTTCGAGCTCAACCACGACATTGAAGCCTTCTGCGATATCGCCGAAATCGGTGATATCGATCAGATGTCCTCCTATGTGCCGATTGTCGATGTGCTTGCCGCCGTCCACGTGAAGGCCCACGTGCGGCTGTTTATGAACTGATCCACTTGAATCAACAGCGCCGGCCTGTGTCGGCGCTCAATCAGCTTCAATTCTTGTTAAGGAACGCATCGTGAAAAAGATTACTCGCATTGGTATTGGCGGCCCGGTCGGTTCAGGTAAAACCGCGATCATCGAAGTGATCACTCCGATCCTGATCAACCGTGGCTACAAGCCGTTGATCATCACCAACGACATCGTGACCACCGAAGACGCCAAGCAGGTCAAGCGCACCCTCAAGGGGATCCTGGACGAAGACAAGATCCTGGGCGTCGAGACCGGTGCCTGCCCGCATACGGCGGTGCGTGAAGACCCGAGCATGAATATTGCAGCGGTCGAGGAAATGGAAGAGAAATTCCCCGACAGCGACCTGATCATGATTGAAAGCGGCGGCGACAACCTGACCCTGACCTTCAGCCCGGCACTGGCCGACTTCTACATCTACGTGATCGACGTGGCCGAAGGCGAAAAAATCCCGCGTAAAAACGGCCCGGGCCTGGTGCAGGCTGACATCCTGATCATCAACAAGATCGACCTTGCCCCCTATGTGGGCGCCAGCCTGGATGTGATGGAGAGCGACACCAAAGTGGTGCGCGGCAACCGCCCGTATATCCTGACCAACTGCAAGACCGGCCAGGGCATTGAAGAACTGGTGGACATGATCGAACACATGTTCCTGTTCGCACAGAAACCGGCGGTCAAAAGCGAGGTCACTGCATGACATCGCAGAGCCTGAACATCGTGAACACCCCGTCACGGCTTCGCGCTCACTCATTAGGCACCGATGCGCCGGAGCTGTCGCAGTACCAGGACGAACCACCGCAAATGCAAAGCGGTGTCGAAGGCAAAAGCGGCTACCTGCGACTGGGCTTTGAAAAGCGCGGCAATCGCAGCGTACTGGCAGATATGGAGCGGCGTGTACCGTCGCTGGTGCAACGGGCATTGTACTGGGACGAAGAAATGCCCGAGCTGCCCTGCGTCACCATGATTTCGACCTCGGGCTGCGTGCTGCAGGGCGACCGTCTGGCCACTGACGTCAATGTCGGGGTGGGTGCCTGCGGGCACGTCACCACCCAGTCAGCGACCAAAGTGCATTCGATGAATGCCAACTATGCCTCGCAAATCCAGTGTTTGCGGGTCGAGGAAAACGGCTATCTGGAGTTCATGCCCGACCCGCTGATCCCCCATCGCAATGCGCGGTTCATCACCGACACCCAGATCAAGATCCACCCCACGGCGACGGCGATCTACTGCGAAATCCTGATGTCGGGGCGCAAGTACCACCATGCCGATGAGCGATTCGGCTTTGACGTGTACTCCTCACGGGTATCGGCCGAAAACCTTGAAGGCCGCGAGCTGTTTGTCGAGAAGTACATCCTGGAGCCAAAGAAGGAAAGCCTGGACGCCATTGGCGTGATGCAGACCTTCGACGTGTTCGGCAACGTGGTGCTGCTTACCCCCAAGGAGCATCACGACCGGATTGTGGCGCGCATTCCGGCGCTGTTCGACATGCCCGCGGGGCTGGCCAGCGGCGTCACCCGCCTGCCGAACGACTGCGGCCTGATCTTCAAGGTGCTGGGCAATGACAGCGGTGAGGTCAAGGCACAAGTCCGCGAGTTCTGGAAAGTCGCCCGCGAAGAAATTCTGGGCCTGACACTGCAGCCGCAGTTTCTCTGGCGGTAGCTATGTAGCCTCGAGTTGTTCGTCAGCGGCTACAGAAAAATCAACCGTGGGAGCGAGCCTGCTCGCGAAGGTTGTTCGCGAGCAGGCTCGCTCCCACTGGGGGACATTGCATTATCAGGGCGGCTCTTGGCCGAATGCACAATTGGGAGAGTCAATATGGAAGCTGCATCCAAGTGGACACAAGTGGCGAGCGGCAACGTCGTCCTTGAATTTATTGACGTCACGCTGCGTGGTTGTGCCCAGGTGATGTTCCAGAACAACCCCCTGACCGGACTGCTGTTTTTTGCCGCGATCTTTGTGGGCGCCTATGGCGAAGGCAACTCGGCGGTCGCCTATGGCAGCGTACTGGGGACCGCCGTAGCGACCTTTACTGGCCGAAAACTCAGAGACCAGACGTCATGGAAGGCCGGCCTGTACGGCTATAACGGCTGCCTCGTCGGCGCTGCCTTGCCCACGTTCCTGGATGTCACGCCCGTCCTGTGGATGTGCATCATCCTGGGCAGCATAGTCTCGGTGATCGTCACCATCTGCATCGCCGACATTCTGAAAACCTGGAAAGTCGCCGCCCTTACGGCGCCCTTTGTTCTGGTGACCTGGACCATGCTGCTGGCCAGCTATGCCTTTGGTGGCCTGAACACCAGCGCCCTGCCCGTGCCCAACCTGCCCCACGACCTGGTCGCGTACAACAGCAGCCTGTTTGACGGCATCGACCTGTTCAAAAGCACGTTTTACGGGATCTCCGAAGTGTTTCTGATCAGCACGGTGATCGGCAGCGTGCTGTTTCTGGCCGGGTTGGCAGTGTCGTCGTTGTGGGCCGCCGTATTCGCCCTGCTGGGCTCGCTGCTGGCGGTGCTGGTCGCCGTGGTCTTGCAGGCCGAGCACGCCAGCATCAACAACGGCATGTATGCATTCAGCGCCGTGCTGACCGCCATCGCCCTGGGTTCGACCTTCAACAAGCCCAGCTGGCGTGTGCTGACTTACACCCTTATCGGCGTGATCTTCACTGTATTTGTGCAGGGTGCCTTGAATACCCTATTGGCCCCGGTGGGTATCCCGACCCTGACCATGCCGTTTGTACTGGCCTCATGGTTATTCCTGGTGCCCAACAAAGATGTGATGCCGGTCCACCGCCAATAACTTTAATCCTGTGCCGGAGTCTGTCCATGACCGCGATTGCCCACCCCCCGGCCAACGCCCAACCGTCGAACACCACGCGGCGTGCCATCTATTTGCTGACCGGGCTGCTCCTGGCCAACCTTCTGGCCTGGGCCTGGGCTCTCATGGAGTTTGGCAACAACCCGGTATTGATGGGCACCGCCTTGCTGGCGTACGGCTTCGGCCTGCGCCACGCCGTGGACGCCGACCATATCGCCGCCATCGACAACGTCACCCGCAAACTGATGCAACAGGGGCAGCGCCCGATTGCCGTGGGCACCTGGTTCTCCCTGGGGCACTCCACCATTGTGGTGCTGGCCTCGTTTGCGATTGCCGCCACGGCCATGGCGTTCAAGGACGACATGCAGTGGTTCCATGAAACCGGAGGCCTGATCGGCACCCTGGTGTCCTCGGTGTTCCTGTTGCTGTTCGGCCTGCTCAACCTGGTGATCCTGATCTCGGTGTACAAGAAGTTCAAACAGGTCAAGGCCGGCCACACCCTGCTCCCCGAAGAACTGGACCTGATAGCCACCAACAAGGGCGGTCTGATGGCGCGGATCTTTGGCCGGGTGTTCAACCTCGTTAATAAAAGCTGGCACATGTACCCGGTGGGGTTCCTGTTCGGCCTGGGCTTCGACACCGCCACCGAAATCGGCCTGCTGGGCATCAGCGCCACCAGCGCCTCCCACGGCATCAGCCTGTGGTCGATCATGGTGTTCCCGGTGCTGTTCGCCGTGGGCATGGCCCTGATCGATTCACTGGACAACTTCGTGATGATCGGCGCCTACGGCTGGGCGTTCTCCAAACCGGTACGCAAGCTCTACTACAACATCACCATCACCGCCGCCTCGGTGGTGGTCGCGCTGTTTATCGGTGGCGTCGAAGCACTGGGGCTGATTGCCGAAAAGCTTGAGCTAACGGGCGGTATATGGACGCCGATCAATGCCATCAGTGAAAACTTCGGCGAAATTGGCTACTGGATCATTGGCATGTTTGTGCTGTGCTGGCTGATTTCAGCCCTCAACTACTACATCCGCGGTTATGACCAACTGGCTGCCAATCGCTGATACGAGGCTCAAGCATGCAGATCGCATGTGGCAGCCCGGAAAGCCTGACCTACACTCCCCTCACCCTTTAACAGACGCGTCGTAGGTGCCATGACTTTATTACAGGACGTAAAAAATCGAATCACCTTTGCCTATGGGGTCGCCTTGCTGGTGGCCATCAATGGCTTCCTCATGTTCTTACCGGTGTTGCAACGCGGGGTTGCTCACGCCAATAGCACCTCAGGCTCATTTGATACCTGGAAGGAGGCCTTGAGTTTTCTGGCCTTGCTGGAAATCCCGGGGTTCGTGGTGGGCTTTGTGCTGGTGCTGATGTCGCTGGGGTTGTTGATCAAGTCCAGAATCAGCTGGTTTTTCGCGCTGTTGCTGTTGATCGCCACCGTCTGCGTTGACTTTTTCATCCTTAAAAAACCCGATGGCGTGACCATCCTTTCCCTGGTCTCGATTGCAGTACTGGCCTTCTATTGGCGCCGGTTTGACCACTACAGCCTGGCCACGGGCAGCTTCTTTGCGGTGGTGAGCATTGCCTCGCTGATTGTCTACAGCACCCTGGGCACGCTCTATATCGGCGACGGGTTTGCACCGGCGGTGACCGACCTGCCCTCGGCGTTCTACTTCGCCATCGTGGTCATGTCGACCGTGGGCTTTGGCGACATCGTCCCGCACACCACCGATGCCCGGTTCTTTACCCTGACCGTTATCGTGCTGGGCATCACCATCTTCGCGATCTCGGTGGCGTCCATTGCCGGCCCGCTGATCAGCAACAACATCCAACGAATCGTTAAAGGCAGGATTACCCACATGTCCCGTAAAAATCACTACATCCTCGTCGGCGTTGGCTCTCTGGCACAGAACGTCTACAAAGGCCTGACCGATCGCGGCGAACATGTCACCGTCGTCTGCGCCGCCGGCAGCCAGCACGACCTGCCCGAAAAGGCAGACATTATTGAGGGTGATCCGTCGGCAGCTGCAACCCTGAAAACTGCCGGCGCAGCGGATGCCAAATACATCGTGACCCTGTGCGACAGCGACGCCGAGAACGTGTTCACCATTCTGGCCGCCAAGGAAGTGGCCGGGGACGAAACCCAGATCATCGCGCTGGTCAACGAAACGCGGAACATGCCCAAGGTCAAACGCGTCAACCCGACCATGGTGCTGTCGTTGCCGCTGCTGGGCAGCGAGCTGCTGGTGCGTACCCTGCAGGGCGATGAGATCAACAACGACCTGATCACCGAGATGTTCTTCGGCAAGCGTACGTCGCTGGCGTAAACACGAGCGGTGTTCTGTGGGAGCGAGCCTGCTCGCGAAGATCATTCGCGAGCAGGCTCGCTCCCACAGTTGAGGGCTTTATCATGTTTTATTGCGAGGTATCGGGGGCAGGCGTGCCCTTGGCCCCGGCCAACAAACCCAGCTCAACGGCTGCAAAACCGATCACCAGGCTGAGCACCAGATAGCAGATGGAGACAAATACGCCGGTCGGGTCATTCATCATCTCAACGGCGCCGAACACAAAACTGGAGAACGTGGAAAGCCCGCCCATGATCCCGGTGCCGACCATCACGTGTACGTACTGATTGATCCGGTTGTTCTTGAACAGCGACGTGGCCACGCCCAGAAGGAAGGCGGCGACGATATTGACGACAAAGATGTCCATGGGAAAGCCATCGGCCAGACGCGGCACCGACAGCATCACAAACTCGCGGCACATGGCGCCAAACGCGCCGCCGACGAAAATCAGAATAATCATGTTCAGCATGGTGTTTGCTCCTGTGTCAGCGCGCCAGCCAGGCGCCGAATGCGGCGGCGGCCAGACCGACCAGTACCGAAATGATCAGATAGCCTGCCGCCCAGGCACGATCCTTGGCTTTGGCCAGTTTGGAAGCATCCAGCTGCATACTGCTGAAAGTGGTGTAGCCGCCAAGAATACCGGTGAGCACGGCAGCACTCAGGAAATCTCCATAGCGGTCGCGCCAGTCCACGGTAAACAGGATGCTCAGGTACCCGATCACAAAGGCGCCGCTGACGTTGATCAAAAACGTGCCCAGCGGGAACGGACCTTTATAAAACTGGCCCACGCGAAGGCCTATCCACCAGCGCAGCAGCGACCCCAGCCCGCCTCCCAGTCCGACCCAAAAAACATCCAGCGCAGTCATGAAATTCCCTCTCGTGCCTGTTGGTTAGTGGGGGGAACTCTAGTTCAGAATTACCAGGAGGCACGTGATTTGGAGCATGAGGGGCACCACACACTTTCTTGAACGTTGTGTCTGGTATTAACGAGGAGGACTTGGTAATTGAATAGCCGCTTAGAAATGGAAGTCACTTGCGAAAGTCCCACTGTGGGACTAGGATCGTTCTATGAGAATTGTTGCGACCAGTCCGCTCGAAAAATTTTGGCAACAGCATCCGGGCTCGAAACAGTCTTTCCTTTGCTGGATAGATCAGGCCAGGCAGGCCAACTGGCAAACACCCGTCGACATCAAGGCCCAGTTTCGCCAGGCCAGCATTCTCAAAAGCAGCAGAGTCGTATTCAACATCAAAGGTAACGAATATCGACTCGTGGTCGCTGTGGCTTACCGCTACAGCGCCCTTTACATCAAATTCGTCGGTACGCACAAACAGTACGACGCCATTGATGCTGATACCGTTGAAATGGAGTAACCCATGAATATTCGTCCAATCCGTACTGAACAAGACTACCAGGACGCCCTGAAGGCTGTTTCCCCTCTGTTCGACAAAGAACCGGAACCAGGCACACCGCAAGGCGACTACTTCGATGTCATGATCACCTTGATCGAAGCCTATGAAGCGAAGCACTTCCCCATAGACCTGCCCAACCCGATAGAGGCCATACGCTTCAGGATGGAGCAGTCCGGGCTGTCACCTGCCGATCTGGTGCCCGCTATCGGAAGGCAGAACCGGGTTTACGAGGTGCTCAATGGCAAGCGAGCATTGACGCTGCCCATGATTTGGAAACTGCATGAGATGTTTGGCATCCCGGCAGAAAGCTTGATCAGGCCGGCAAAACCCGAAGCCGCCAGGTATCCCGTCACCCCGGCGGTTTAAATACAGGCGATTGCGATGAAAAGGAGTACCCTGCCCTCCGGCTTTATCCCCACGTTTATGGACCCCCTATGTTTCCCAACGCTGAGCGCTACAACCACTCCACCGAATACGCCAACAAACTGGTCGACCGCATCGGTCAGACCCCTGCCTGGATTGCCCAGCGCATCGGCGTCACCGAAAAGCGCATGCGCTACATCCTCGCAGGCTCGCGCACGATCAAAGGCGACACCACCGAAATCATCATGACCTACGCCGAGCAGTTTTGCCTGGAGTGCCTGGCCGCCGAGGCCAAGGCCGCTAAAGACCGCGCCAAATCCAAGTCGACAACACCGGCCAGCGACGCTTAAAACAACCCCATCTGCCCGCCCACCAGCGCGCTGAAGTCGTCGTCGACAAACACCAGAATCGCGTCCGCCACCGGTTGTAGCTGACGCGTCAGGTAGTGGTCGTAATCCACTTCTGCGGTGCGGTTCTCCAGCGGTTGGGGCCCGGCCACAGTGATCACGTAGCTGATGGTGCCGCCGTTCTGGTACTGCCGGGGCCGACCGTGCTGGTCGTTGTATTCATCGGCCAGCCGCGCCGCCCGCACATGGGGCGGTACGTTGCGTTCGTAATCACTGAGCTGGCGACGCAGACGCTTGCGGTAGATCAGCAGGTCGTCATGCTCGCCCGCCAGGGTGCTGCGCACAAAATCGCGCACATAGTCCTGATAGGGCTGACGATTGAAAATGCGCAGGTACAACGCCTGCTGAAACTGCTGGGCCAGCGGCGACCAGTCGCTGCGCACGGTCTCAAGCCCCTTGTAGACCATCTCCCGACGCCCGTCCGGGTGCACGACCAGCCCCGCGTAACGCTTTTTACTGCCCTCTTCGGCTCCGCGAATCGTGGGCATCAGGAACCGGCTGTAGTGGGTTTCGAACTGGAGTTCAAGGGCACTGGTGAGACCGTATTCGTCACGTACATGGGCCTGCCACCACTGATTGACGTGCTGCACCAGTTCGCGACCGATACGGGCGGCGTCTTCTTCACTGTGTTCGCTGCGCAGCCAGACAAAGGTGGAGTCGGTGTCGCCATAGATCACGCTGTAACCCCGGGCCTCGATCAAGGCCCGGGTCTTGAGCATGATTTCATGCCCGCGCAGGGTGATCGACGAAGCAAGCCGCGTGTCGAAAAAGCGGCAGCCGCTGGAACCCAGCACCCCGTAAAACGCATTCATGATGATTTTCAGGGCTTGAGACAACGGTGCGTTTTTTTCGCGCTTGGCGACTTCGCGACCATTGGCCACCCGTTCGACAATGGCGGGCAAGCAATGCCGGGTTCGCGAAAAGCGCGCCCCGCGAAAGCCCGGCACCGAGGCCTCGTCACTCGGGTCGCGCAGCCCTTCCACCAGCCCCAGCGGGTCGATCAGAAAGGTACGGATAATCGACGGGTACAGGCTTTTGTAGTCGAGCACCAGCACCGACTCATACAGGCCCGGCTGAGACTCCATCACAAAGCCGCCAGGGCTGGCCTGGGGTGGTTTGTCGCCCAGATTGGGCGCGACAAACCCCTGGCGGTGCATCAAGGGCATGTACAGGTGATAAAACGCCGCCACCGAGCCGCCGCTGCGGTCCGCTTCAAGGCCCGTGACCGAGGCGCGCTCCAGCAGAAAGGTCAGCAACTGGGTTTTCGCAAAGATTCGCGTGACCAGCTCGCAGTCCTTAAGGTTGTAGCGCGCCAGCGCAGGCTTGTCCTGGGCAAACATGCGGTTGATTTCGTCCATGCGCTGGTACGGCGTGCTGATGTCCTTGCCCTCACCGAGCAAGGTCTGGGCGACGTTTTCCAGGCTGAAGGAAGGAAACGACCAGGTGGCCGAGCGCAGCGACTCAATACCGTCGATGATCAATCGGCCCGCGGCACTGGCGAAAAAGTGGTTTTTGCGGGTGCCGTGTTCGCGCCACTGCATTTCACTGCCTGCACGCCCCAGCAGCAACGGGATACCCAGGCGGCGGGCATGCTCATGCAACACCCGCAGGTCGAATTGAACGACGTTCCAGCCAATGATTGCATCGGGATCATGTTGCGCCAGCCACTGGTTCAGGCGTAGCAGCAGATCGCCCCGGGTGGCGCAAAACTCAAGGTCGAAGTCCACCGCCGTGTCGGCCTCAGTGGCCTTGCCCAGCATGTACACCTGGCGCTGGCCGCAGCCCTCAAGGGCGATGGAATACAAATCGCCCTGGGGGCTGGTTTCGATGTCCAGGGATACCAGTTTCAAGCGCGGGCGATAGTCGGGATGGGGTTTGATCCGCGTGTCCAGCAACGGACCATCGCCCTGGGCAAGGCCGCCGAAACTCACCGGCGCGGTGATAAAGCGCTCCATCAGGAAACGCTCGGGCGGGCGCACATCGGCCTCGAACACATCGATCCCGGCACGACGCAGGCGCTGGGCAATGTCCATCAACTGGGCATGTTGCCGGCAGTAAAGGCCGATCACCGGGCGCGATTGAAAGTCACACAGCGCCAGTTCACGAAACTCGATACCGCGCTCATCCTGCAGCAGCGTCTGCGCCTGGGCGCGCTGCGCTGCCGGGATAAACGCGGTTGATGCCTGATAAGGCACGCGCACGTGCCGGGGGCCCTCATCGGTGGCCAGCCAGAACTCGACCTCGATGCCCGCTGGCGTGTCGCGCCAGTGCCGGGTCAGGACAAAACCCTGTTTCAAGTCCACCGCTGCAGCCTCACAGATCGGCCTGACGGGTTACAGGCATGTCGCCAGCATGGCCAGGCGGCGCATCGCTGCGCTGTCGTCGGGCTGTTTTGCGTAATAGCTCACCGCCGTTCCCGTGCCTTGCGACACCAGATCGGCAAAGGACTCGGCGCTGCGGGTGTAAACCGTCTGCTGGCCCGGCTTGTCGGTATTGATATAGGCACTGGCATCGACCCCGAACACGCCTTCGTCCTGCCACGAGAACTTGACGCACTCGGCAACCAGCGGCATCGGTTTGGCCGAGCTCAGCACCCGTGTCGGGCTTTTGCTGCGCGCCTCATTCATCGCCGGTGAAATACAGCCGGCCAACAAGGCCAGGCTCACAGCGCCGATCAGCATTCGCATTGGATGTCCCCTGAAAAAGTTGAGCACGATAGCACGCTGATAGCGCGGTTTCATTTTCACCGCCCTCCCTTCGCACACAAGTTACCGCTGGTCGCCAAACAGTGACGTGCTGCACAGAACCTACTAGCACTTCGCTACACGCCTGGCGAAGCATCGGTTTGCTGCTAGCGTTATCAGACAGTTCCCACACGATACATAGGGTCAGCACCTTTGCCCCACTTGACAAAAAACGCCAAAACGCGATTGAAGGAGCAATGCAATGGGGTTGACCACCGCCCGAAAGGCCAGTTACACCGCACTTACGCTGGCCATGGTGCCGCTGATGGGTTGGGCTGATAACGCTCGAGACTGGCAAAACCTGCCAACCGATTTGAACATGCTGTTTGGCTACTACAGCCGGGTCGACACCAACACCCCTATTGATACCTCGCTGCCCATAGACGGCCTGTCACTCAATGCTGACGTTTACATCCTGCGACTTGCCCGTTCATTCGCAGTCGATGGCCGCAACAGCGCAATCCAGATCCTGCAACCCTATGCAGACCTTTCGGCGTCGTTCGACAACGCGCGGTACTTCAGCGGCACCAAGCACAACGGCGGCATGGGCGACACCCAGGTGGTACTGGTGCACAACATCTTTGGCGGCCCGGCCCTGTCCAAGGAAGAGTTTGCCAAGGCAACGCCCGAAACCTTCCTGACGGGTGCGGTGTGGGTCACCACGCCAACCGGAGATTACGACAAGAATCGGGTGATCAATATCGGTGCCAACCGCTGGGTGTTCAAACCGGAGCTGGGCTTCGGCACACCGTTTGGCCCGACGTGGCTGGAGGTCAATACCTGGGTTTCACTGTTCGGTGACAACGACGATTACCAGGGCGACAGAAAGCTCGAACAAAAACCGCTGTATGCCGTCGAAGGCCACTACAGCTACACCATCAACCGTGCGTTGTGGGCGTCGCTGGATGCCACTTACAGCCGCGGCGGCGAAACCAAAATCGACGGTGACTGGCAGGACAACAAACAGGAAAACACCCTGGTAGGCGCCAGTATGGGGTTCATGCTGTCGCCCCAGTTCGGCGGCATGCTGGCATACACCGACACAGTGGCGGAGCGCACGGGCTCACCCGATGTCGCCACCTGGACGGTTCGCATGCAGTACGTCTGGTAGAGGCCGCCCCCATGCCCCCCTTCCGTCACGCCTTGCTGGGCCTGCTCCTGGCAATTACCGGTCAGGCGCAGGCTGGCGATGCAGTTGCCATTGAACCCGGGGCCTTGCAGGCACTGGAGCGGATGGGCAGCTATTTGCGCAGCCTCAAGCAGTTCGGCGTCGAGGCCCGCAGCCAGACCGATCAGGTGCTGGAAAACGGTCAGACCATCGAATTTCACCATGCCACCCGACTGCTGGCCCAACAGCCTGACAAGCTGATGGTTTCGGTTGACGACCAGGGCATGCGGCGCAGCCTCTATTACAACGGCAAGACCTTCACCCTCTACCAGAGCCCCAGCACCTACTACGCCCGCACCCCGGCGCCTGCCAGCATTGACGCGCTGATCGACGTGCTCGACGTGCGCTACGGCATTGAATTGCCGCTGGCGGACCTGTTCCGCTGGAATGCCGGCACCGCCCGGCAGGTGGGGCTCAAGTCCGCCGTGCTGATTGGCAGCGACACCCTGGACGGCCAGCGCTGCGACCATTACGCCTTGCGCCAGGACGATATCGACTGGCAGTTGTGGCTGCGCCAGGGGGAGCAACCTCTGCCCTGCCGCCTGACCATCAGCCGCCGTGACATCCCCGAAAAGCCCCGCCACAGCGTGGACTACACCTGGCAACTCAACGCACCGATCAACGCCGGCAGCTTTGAGTTCGTACCGCCCGCAGGCGCTCAAGAAGTGCCCCTGCAGTGGGCGCCCAACAAGTACAGCCTGGAGGCACAGCCATGAAGCGCATGCATTGGCTGCTGTGTGGCGTGCTCAGTGCCAGCCTGCTGCATACCTCCATCGCCCAGGCCTGGCAAATGCGCAATGGGGGCGGCGCACGTACCTTTGTCGTGCCCCACAACGGCGGCCATCCACCGCCGGCCCCGCACCCCATGCCGCAGCCACAACCGCATCCGCAACCCGGGCCGCATCCCTATCCACAGCCAGGGCCGCATCCTTATCCGCAACCACAGCCGGGGCCACACCCCTACCCTGGTCCCGGGCCTCACCCGCCACCGCCCATGCCACCGCCGCCGCCCCCTCCACCGCCGCCACCGGATAACTGGTATCACCCATGGGCCGCAGCCGCAGTGATCGGTGCAACCACGGCGACGGTGCTGGCCATCGGTACGCAAGTGGCCAGTGTGCCGCCGGGTTGCGTGTCGGTGGTGGCCAGCAATGTGGCGTATCAGCACTGTGGCCCCACCTGGTACCAACCGCGTTACGTGGGCGGCAATGTGCAGTTTGTGGTGGTCCCCGCCCCCTGGTAATCGTGCTCAAGCAAGGAATGCTTTATGACAGCGCTCAACGATCTAAACGCCCTGCAAGCCAGCATCGCCGAAGCGGTGCTGGGGCAGGATGAGGTTATCCGCCAGATCATTGTCGGCCTGCTGGCCAACGGGCATCTGTTGCTGGAAAGCCTGCCGGGGCTGGCCAAGACCCGTACCGTCAAGGCGCTGGCCAAACACCTGGACGCCAAGATGAGCCGCATCCAGTTCACCCCCGACCTGTTGCCTTCGGACATCACCGGTGCCGAGGTGCTGCATCAGGTCGACGGACAGAACCAGATCATGTTCCAGCCCGGCCCACTGTTCGGCAACCTGATCCTGGCGGACGAAATCAACCGCGCCCCGGCCAAGGTGCAGGCCGCCTTGCTGGAAGCCATGGAAGAACGCCAAATCACCGTGGCCGGCAACAGCCATCAATTGCCCGAGCTGTTTATTGTGCTGGCCACCCAAAACCCTATCGAGCAAGAAGGCACCTACCCGCTGCCCGAGGCGCAGATGGACCGCTTTCTGATGAAGGTATTGCTCGACTACCCCAACCCTGCGCACGAGTCGCAAGTGTTGCGCATGCTGCGGGCCGAGGAACAGGCGCAAGGCGCCACGGCCGATACTGCCCCGGGGTTCGCCCTGGGCCAGGAGGCCATTTTCGCCGCCCGCCGTGAAGTCAGTGCGGTGGCCGTTTCGCCCGCCATCGACCGCTACCTGATCGACCTGATCAACGCCACCCGCCACCCCGCCGACTACGACCCTGACCTGGCGCGCTGGATCGCCATCGGCGCCAGCCCCCGGGGCGGCATCGGTCTGGACCGTTGCGCCCGGGCCGACGCCTGGCTGCGCGGTCAGGCATTCGTTTCGCCCGATAACGTGCGCGCGGTGGTGCATCCAGTGCTGCGTCATCGCCTGCAACTGAGTTACGACGCAGTGGCCGATGGCGTCAGCGCCGATCAAGTACTCGACCGACTGCTCGAAAAAGTCGCAATACCGGCCTGAGGAGCTTGCCGATGTACGCTCCACAGCAAGCCGCCGATGGATTGGTGTATGTGTCTCTGGCGCAATTGATGGCGCTGGAATTCAAGGCGCGTGCGTTGAGTTTTGTCGCCCGCCAACCCCAGGGCAGCATCCTTTCGGGCAACCATGCTTCGCGCTTGCGCGGCCGTGGATTGAATTTCGACGAGCTGCGCCGCTACCAGCCCGGTGACGACCTGCGCCACCTCGACTGGCGGGCCTCGTTGCGCACCGGTAAACCGGTGGTGCGCACCTTTACCGAAGAGCGCGACCGCCCGGCGCTGATCCTGGTCGATCAGCGCATGTCGATGTTTTTTGGCTCCAGCCACAGCTTCAAATCCGCCACCGCCGCCGAGCTGGGCGCATTGGCCGCGTGGATGGTTTTCAACGCCGGCGACCGGGTCGGCGGGCTGGTGTTCAACGACCAGCGCATCGACAGCATCGCCCCGTTGCGCAGCCGCAAACGGGTCGAAGCGCTGTGCAGCAAAATCGTGCAGCAAAACCAGCAGCTCAATGCCACGCAACCCGACTGCGAAGACGCCGACCAGCTGGACAAGGTGCTGCAACACTGCCTTGCCGTAGCCGGTCATGACCACCTGATTTGCCTGATCAGCGATTTCGCCGGTGCAGGCCCGCGCACCCTGCAGCTGATGCGCCAACTGGCGGTGCACAACGATGTGATCGCGATGCAGGTCTACGATCCCTTGGCGCTGGACCTGCCCAAAAACGGCCGCTTGCTGGTGACCCAGGGCCAACTGCAAGTGGAGCTGGCGGTGCAGCACCCGCACATCCGCCAACCCCTGGGAGACTTTCTCAGCGGCCGTTTCAAGGACATCGCCAGCCTGCTGCGCCGCAGCCAGGTGCCGTTGATGATGTTCAGCACCGCGCTGGATGCCCACAGCCAACTGCGCACTGAACTGGGCAAACTGGGCGGGCCGCGTCGATGAGCACTCCCATCCCCAGCATCGATCAACTGCAAAACCTGGCCTTGCCTGCGCCCGTCAGTTACATGCCGCAGACCTGGGGCTGGTGGGCGTTGCTGGGGGTTGTGCTGGCCGGGCTGGCGGTCTGGGCCGCACGCACTTACTGGCTTTGGCGGCGTAACCGCTACCGGCGCGAGGCCTTGCAGCGTTTGGCCCAGCTGCGCGCGGCCAACGACCCGATCGCCACCCTGCGCGAGCTGCCCACGCTGCTCAAGCGCGTGGCCCTGTCCATGCCGGCCCCACAGGCTGTTGGCCCGTTGCAGGGGGCAGCCTGGCAAGGCTTTTTGCGCAGCCACAGCCCGCAACCGCTGCCAGACGATTTCAGCGAGCAACTGGCGTTCCTGGCCTATGCCCCGGATGACCAGTTGCTGGCATTGCCGGACACCCAGCGCCAGTACCTGTTCGAGACCTGCACACGCTGGGTGGAGCAACACCATGTTGCAGTTTGATTACCCCTGGTTGCTGCTTTTGCTGCCTTTGCCGTGGTTCGGCTACCGCTGGCTGCCTGCGTACCGCGAGGCCCGCAGCGCAGTGCGAGTGCCGTTTTTCAACGCCATGAGCCGCGCCATTGACCAGGCGCCACAGGCCGCCGGCACGCGGCATAACCTCTGGCAACTGCTGCTCAATCTGTTGGTGTGGGCGTTGCTGGTGGTGGCCGCAGCCAGACCGGTGTGGGTCGAAAAGCCCATCGAACGCCAGCAGCCGGTGCGCGATCTGATGCTGGCCATCGACATCTCGCAATCGATGGAAACCACGGATTTTACGGACGCCAACGGGCAAAAGATCAACCGCCTGGCCGCCGTCAAACAGGTGGTGCAGGACTTTATCCAGCGCCGCAAGGACGACCGCATCGGCCTGATCGTGTTCGGCAGCGGCGCCTACCCCCAGGCGCCGCTGACCCTTGACCACGCCAGCCTGTCGTTGCTGCTCGAAGACACCGGGATCGGCATGGCCGGGCCCAACACCGCCATCGGCGATGCCATTGGCCTGAGCCTCAAACTGCTCGACCAGGCCCACGAGCCGGAAAAGGTGCTGATCCTGCTCACCGATGGCAACGATACCCACAGCGCCATCCCCCCGACCCGTGCCGCCGCAATGGCAGCGGCCAAAGGCGTGGTGATTCACACCATCGGCATTGGCGACCCGAATGCCGAAGGCGAAGCCAAGGTCAACCTCTCCGCCCTGCAAAGCATCGCCAAAAGCACCGGCGGCCAGTACTTTCGCGCCGAAGACCGTGACAGCCTGAACCAGGTATACGCCACCCTCGACCGCATCACCCCGCACCAGGTCAAAACCCTGAGCCATCAACCCAAGCGGGACCTGTTCTGGTTGCCGCTGGCGGCGGCCATCAGCCTGTTGGCGCTGTATCACCTGGGCGCGCTGCTGGCCTCGCGGCTGCATCAACGCCCGACCCGGCAGGAGGTCTGAAATGGAGATCAACCTCAGCGACTTCCACTTTCTGCGCCCGTACTGGCTGCTGCTGGCTGTGTTCGGCGCCCTGCTGCCGTTGCTGTGGCGCCGCAGCCATGACCAGCAGCGCCGCTTGCGGGCGATAATTGCCCCGCATCTGCTGCCCCACTTGCTGATCACCCCGCAAGACCCTCACCGCCTGCGCCCGGTACACTTGACGGCCGCCTTGCTGATCCTTGGCGCCATCGCGGCGGCCGGGCCCACCTGGGAACAGGATCGCCCGGCGTTCCTGCAAAACCGTGCCCCGCTGATCATCGCCCTGGATTTGTCACCGTCGATGGACGCCAGCGATGTGCAACCGACGCGCCTGGAAGCCGCCAAACACAAACTCCACGACCTGATCGCCCGGCGCAGCGGCGCACGCACGGCCTTGATTGCCTATGCAGGCAGCGCGCACCTGGTATTGCCCGCCACCGACGACCCGGCGTTGCTGGACAGTTTCATCCAGGCCCTGGGCACTGACCTGATCGCCCTCCCCGGCAAAAATGTGGCGGCAGTGATCGAACAGGCCAAGCGTCTGCTGCAAGCCGAGAAAGCCCCCGGCACTTTGCTGCTGATCACCGACGGCGCCGACACCGCTCAGCTGGACAGCCTCAAACCACTGCTGCAAGGCAGCGCCCTGCAAGTGCTGGTACTGGCCGTGGGCAGCGCCAATGGCGGGATCATCCGCGATGCCAGCGGCCAGCCGCGCACCGACAGCAATGGCCGCCCGGAGCTGGGCAGCTTCGACAGCGCCGCACTCAAGCAACTGGCCGCCGCCACCGATGCGCCGCTGGGCAGCCTGACCATCAATGATGACGATCTGGACTGGATCGAGGGCCACGCCCGGCAGCACTTTCAGGCTGCCAGCGATGAACAGCGCGAACTGCAATGGAAAGACGCAGGCTACTGGCTGTGCGGGCCACTGCTGTTGATCGCGTTTTTCTCGGTGCGCCGTGGCTGGAGCCTGAACTGGAACGCCGTGCTGGTGCTGGGCGCAGGCCTGGCCCTGCAGCCGGCACCCGCTGAGGCCAACGCCCTGACCGATGCCCTGACCGATGCCTTTTTCACCCGTGACCAGCAAGGGCGCTGGGCCTTTGAACATCAGCATTACCCGGCAGCGGCCGAGCTGTTCGTCGACCCTTACTGGAAAGGCATCGCCGCCTACAACGCCGCCGATTTCGACCTGGCACTGGCCAGCTTTGCGCAACTGGACACCCCCCAGGCGTACTTCTATCTGGGCAATATCTACGTGCGCCGCTTCAAGTTCGAGCAAGCGATTGCCGCCTACCGCCAGGCGCTGACCTTGCAACCGCAGTTCCCCGAAGCCAGCGCCAACCTGGCCCTGGCACTGGCCCTGTTGAAAGACACCGACAGCGCCGAGCAAAACACCCCCGAGGTCAAACCCGACGCGATCAAGTTCGACAAGCAACCGGGCAAGGGCCAAAGCAAGCCGCTGCAAACCCTGCAAGCGGCCAGCGACGAGCAATGGCTGCAAAACCTCACCACGTCCCCGGCCAACTTCCTGCGCCAGAAATTCAGCCTGCAGGACCAGACCGCACAGCAACCGAAGGTGGCGCCATGAAGCGCCTGGGCTTGACCTTGCTGCTGTTCAGCGCCCTGGCCTGGGCTGATGAGCCGCAGTTGCTGGTGCAAACCCGCCTCGTGCCGGGTGACGCAGTGGTGGTCGGCGAACCCTTGCAGCTGCAAGTCGATGTGCTGACCAACACCTGGTTCACCAGCGCCGCGACGCTGCCGGAGCTGTCGATCCGCGGCACCGATATCTTGCCGCCCAATGCCGAAGCCCAGCACCTCACACAAACCCTGCACGGCCAGACCTTGACCGGTCTGCGCTACACCTACCGCATCACCGCGAACCTGGCGCAGGGCTTTGCCATCCCCCCTTTCACCGTGCGGGCAACCCCGGCCCAGGCCAGCCATGAGCTGTCGGCGCAAACACCGGCGATGCAGTTCCGCGCCAGCCTGCCGAGCGGCTTCAGCCCCGGCGAGCCGGTGCTGGTGGCCAGCGCACTGCGCTTTAGCCAAACCATCAGCCCCAATGCCGGCCCGTTCAAGGTCGGTGACAGCCTCAGTCGCACACTGACGCTACAAGCGGACAACACCCCCGGCCTGTCCTTGCCAACGCCTGCGCTGGGCACCCTCCAAGGGCTCAGTGCTTACCCGAAAACCCCGCAAGTGCGCAATCTGGACGACGGCCGTGGCAGCTTTATCGGCGGGCAACGCATCGACCGCGTGAGTTATCGCATCGAGCGCGAAGGCGACTTCACCCTGCCGGCGATCAGCGTCAAATGGTGGGACAGCGTGAACCGCAAGGTGCAGGTCAGCCAGGTACCCGGGTTCAGCTTCAAGGCCACAGCCAACAGCGGCGACAGCCCGGTGTTTTCCATCACCCGCGACCTTGAACAGCTGGGGCAACCGACCCGGCTGCACATCCCCGGATCGCTGTTGTTCCTGGGCTCAATCCTGCTGCTGGCAGGCATCGGCTATATGACCCGCCGCCGGTTGCAGCACGGTTTGAGCGAGGTCAACCACTGGCTACGCACGCGACCTCCACGCAAAACCTATGGTTTGCGCCCACTTAATCCTGGTCATGAAAAGGACTTCCAAGAATGAATACATCAAAACCAGTAGCCATGGGAGCGAGCCTGCTCGCGAACGACCTTGGCGAGCAGGCTCGCTCCCTACGGGGCTGCTACAAGAGGCCCTTGACCGGCAACAGAGCATTTACAAAAGCGCTGACGGCCTTGCTGTTTGCCCTGCCCCTGTTCGCGCAAGCGGCAGATCCGCTGCCGTCCTGGAACGACGGCCCGGCGAAAAAAAGCATCATCGAGTTTGTGCAGACGGTCACTGCTCCGAACAACAAAGGCTTTGTACAACCCGAAGCGCGGATTGCCGTATTCGACAACGACGGCACGTTGTGGAGCGAGCAACCGGGTTACTTCGAAGAGCTTTTCGCCTTCGACGAAATCAAGCGCATGGCCGCCCAGCACCCGGAGTGGAAAGACCAGCAACCATTCAAGGCGGTGATCGAGAATGACCACAAAGCCCTGGCAGAAGGCGGCATGGAAGGCCTGCTGAAAATTTTCATGGCCACCCACGCCGGGCTCACCACTGATGAGTTTCGCGACAACGTCCAGCGCTGGCTGAGCACGGCCCGCCACCCCACCACCGGCAAGCCCTACACCGAGATGGTCTACAAGCCAATGCTGGAAGTGCTCGACTACCTGCGCGGCCAGGGCTTCACCCCGTACATGGTTTCGGGTGGCGACACCGGGTTTATGCGCGTGTTTGCCGAAGAGGTGTACGGCATCCCGCCGGAACACGTGATCGGGTCCACGTTTGTCACCGAGTACCAGCTCAAGGACGGCAAGCCATCCATTCTGCGCACCGCCAAAATCGCCCACAACGATGACGGTCCCGGCAAACCGGTGAGCATCGACAGCGTGATTGGCCGCCGGCCGATCCTGGCCTTCGGCAACTCAGACGGCGACCTGCAAATGTTGCAATGGACCGCGGCAGGCGCTGGCCCGCACTTTATGGGGCTGGTGCACCACACCGACGCCAAGCGCGAGTGGGCGTATGACAAGGACTCCAAAATAGGGCGCCTGGACAAGGCCCTCGATGAAGCAAAAAAGCAAGACTGGACTATTGTCGATATGGCAACCGAATGGCGGCAGATTTACCCATTTGAGTCCACCGGCACACAGCACCCGCAATAAAAAAAACGGCAGTCAGGATTGCACTAAACGTTGGTCGCGCTAAGCGACTCAAGCTAACAAGGAGTACGTTGCATGGCTCGAATTCCCACGTGGTTACCCCAAATCGCCCTGGTGGCGGCTTCGGTGATGGCCTTAACCGCCACCGCTGTTGCCGCCGAAAAACCCAACATCCTGGTGATCTTTGGCGATGACATTGGCCAGTCCAATATCAGCGCCTATTCCATGGGTGTGGTGGGCTACAAAACCCCCAACATCGACCGGATTGCCAAAGAAGGCATGATGTTCACCGACTACTACGCGGAGAACAGCTGCACCGCTGGCCGCTCCTCGTTCATCACCGGGCAGACACCGCTGCGCACCGGCTTGTCCAAGGTGGGCGTACCGGGCGCGCCGGTGGGCCTGCAAAAACGTGATATCACCATTGCCCAGGCGCTCAAGTCCCAAGGCTATGCCACCGCGCAATTCGGTAAAAACCACCTGGGGGACCGCGACGAATACCTGCCGACCAACCATGGTTTTGACGAGTTCTTCGGCAACCTGTACCACCTCAATGCCGAGGAAGAACCCGAGCGCCCTTACTGGCCAAAAGACGACCCTGATTTCGTCAAAACAGCTTCGCCCCGTGGCGTGATCCACAGTTTTGCCGACGGCAAGATTGAAGACACCGGCGCCCTGACTGCCAAGCGCATGGAAACCATCGACGACGAAACGACGGCAGCCGCACAAGCGTTCATCGAAAAGCAGGCCAAAGCCGACAAGCCTTTTTTCGTCTGGATGAACACTACGCGCATGCACTTGTTTACCCACGTGCGCGATTCCATGAAGGGCCAGAGTGGTATGCCCGGCAACGACTACGCCGATGGCATGCTTGAGCATGACGGCGATGTCGGCAAGCTGCTCAAAACCCTCGACGACCTGAAACTGACCGACAACACCATCGTGGTCTACACCACCGATAACGGGCCGAACCAGTTCTCCTGGCCGGACGCGGCCACCACGCCGTTCCGTAACGAGAAAAACTCCAACTGGGAAGGCGCTTACCGCGTACCGGCGATGGTTCGCTGGCCGGGCAAGATCAAGCCGGGCGAAGTCAGCAACGAGATGTTCTCGGGCATGGACTGGTTCCCGACCCTGCTCGCCGTGGCAGGCGACACAGACGTCAAAGGCAAGCTGCTCAAGGGCTGGGCCCCGGTAGCCGGCGGCACCAACTTCAAGGTGCATCTGGACGGTTACAACCAACTGCCGTACCTGACCGGTCAACAGCCTAAAGGTGAGCGTCACGAGTTCTACTACTTCAACGATGACGGCATGCTGGTGTCGATGCGCTTTGACAACTGGAAAGCCGTGTTCTGCGAACAACGTGAACCGGGCGGCTTCAAAGTGTGGAGCGAGCCTTTCGTGTGCCTGCGGGTACCGAAAATCTTCAACCTGCGCATGGACCCGTTCGAACGTGCGGACATCGTGTCTGACCAGTATTACGACTGGGCCACCAAAAACGTTTACCTGACCGGCGTGGCTACAATGAAAGCGGCCAAGTTCCTCGAAACTTTCGTCGACTACCCGCCGAGCCAAAAACCGGCCAGCTTCAGTGTCGACCAGGTGCGTGCTGCCGTAGACGCCAAGATCGCTGAAAAAATGAAGAACCAGCCGGCGCAGTAAGCCGTGTAAAACCAACCCTCACCCCTCTCCCGCAGGGAAAGAGCGCTGATGTGTGATGTTGCGCACATCAGCTTCTGCCTTCGGTTCCCTCTCCTCCCTGGAGAGGGTTAGGGTGAGGGACTTCTTATCGTTATGCGCTCCATCCGAATTCTTTCTGCACAAGGCCCTGCGCAATGCCGTTAGCCCTCTCCGCGTCTCAGACTGCCCCTCGCACAACGGTATTAATGCCTGCCTTGTTGCTCTTCATCTCCGGCGCCGCAGCGCTGATTTATCAAGTTATCTGGATCAAGCAACTGTCCCTGGTGATCGGCGTCGAGGTGTACGCCATCACCACCGGCATCAGTGCTTTCTTTGCAGGTCTGGCACTGGGCGGGCTGCTGTTTGGCCGTTTTGCCGACCGTCTGGGCAAACCCCTGCTGCTGTACGCAGGTCTTGAGATCGGCGTGGCACTGCTGGGGGTTGGTGCCACTCTGGGGCTGAGCATGGCCGCCGCGCCGTTCGCCTGGCTCGACCGGCAGATCGGTCTGCTGGCCTGGTTTTTACCCTTGCTGTTGGTGGGTCTGCCCGCGCTGTTGATGGGCGGCACCTTGCCGGTACTGATGCGCGCACTGGCGGCTGACCCGCAGCACCTGGGCCGGGCCGGTGGCCGTCTGTATGCCGCCAACACTGCCGGGGCCATTGTCGGCACCTTGCTCACCGCCTTTGTGCTGATCGCCACCCTCGGCGTGCGTGGCAGCGCCATGGCCGCCGCCGTGCTCAACCTGGTCGCCGCTCTGGGTGCGCTCCTGCTGCAACGCAATCGTGCCACCCCCGCCGCCCCGGCCAAAACCCCGGCCACACCCCATACCCCGGCACGTTTGGCCATGGTGCTGTATGCCATTGCCGGCGGCGTGGCGCTGGGTTACGAAGTGGTGTGGTCGCAGTCCATCGTGCAATTCATGAGTACCCGTACCTACGCCTTTGCCGTGGTGCTGGCGACTTATCTGACCGGGTTGTTTATCGGCAGCAGCCTGATGGCCCGCCGGGTTGATCGCATCCGCGATCCCTGGGGCCTGTTCGGCTTGCTAATCGCAGGCGCGGGCCTGGTGGCCTTGCTGGAGATCGCCCTGCTCGGGCGCTGGCTAATCGTTCTGCAAACCCAGGCCGAAGCCCTCACCCTGGCGATGGGCGGCAGTGTGCTGCTGGGTATGAGCAGCCGTTTCGCAGTGGCCGCGCTGAGCATCGTATTTGTCCCTACTGTGCTGCTGGGCGCCGCCTTCCCGCTGGCCGTGCGGCTGTGCGTGGGCCCGCACCGGGTGGGGCGCGATGTCGGTGCGGTGGTGGCGTTCAACACCCTGGGCGGGATTGTCGGGGTTGCACTGTGCGGCTTTGTGTTGATTCCGCTGCTGGGACTGGTGCGCACCCTGGGGCTGCTGGCGATCATCGCCGCCACCGTAGGTTATGTGGCGGTGCGCCAGGGGCACGGGGTGAAAAAAGGTCGCCGCCAGGCGGTGATCGCGGTCGGTCTGGCGGCGCTGCTGGTGGCCTGGCTGACACCCGTTGACCGTCTTGCCAGCCTGCTGCCAGGGGCGCGCAACGCCGAGCTGGCGTTCTATGAAGAAGGCCGCGGTGGCACTGTCGCCGTCGTGACCCAGGGCAAGGGCGAACGCGCCTTTCACCGTTTGTACATTCAGGGCGTGTCCAACACCGGCGACGCCATGCCTTCGCTGCGCTACATGCGCATCCAGGCCTTGCTGCCGCTGCTGATCCACAACGGCGAGCCCCGCTCGGCACTGGTGATCGGTTTCGGCACAGGCATCACGGCGGGCGCACTGCTGCGCTATCCGCAACTGGAACAGCGGGTGGTGGCGGAGCTGTTGCCCTCGGTGGTCAGCGCCGCTTCGCTGTTCAAGGGCAACTTCAACGCCGCAAACGACCCGGGCCTGCAGGTGCGCTTGCGCGATGGCCGTCAGGAACTGCTGCGCAGCCAACAACGCTATGACCTGATCACTCTCGAACCACCACCGCCCTCCGCTGCCGGCGTGGTCAACCTGTACTCGCGGGACTTCTACCAACTGGCCGCAGAACGCCTGCAACCCAAAGGCCTGGTCGCGCAATGGCTGCCATTGCCGACGCAAAACATCGACGACTCGCGCTCGCTGGTGCGCAGTTTTCTCGACGTGTTCCCCTACGCCACGCTGTGGACCAGCGAGTTTCACGAAATGCTGCTGGTGGGCTCCCTGGAGCCGATTGAGCTGGACGCTGCCCGCATCAGCGCCCGCTTCGAACAACCCGGCGTGCGCGATGCCTTGCAGGATGTCGGCGTAGCCTCGGCGGCGGCGATGCTGGCCACCTGGGTGACCGATCGCCAGGGCCTGGAACGCTTTGCCGCCGACGCCCCTGCCGTGACCGACGACCAACCCCATATCGAGTACGCACCCTGGGTGCGCGCCAAGGAAATCAGCCGGGTGCTCCCGGCGCTGCTTGACCTGCGCCAACCGTTGCCGCTGATCAATGCCGACCCGGCTTTTGTCGAGCGGATGAATATTCACCAACAGCGTCTGATGCAGTTTTACCGCTCCAGCCTGCACGCCTATGATGGCGATCGCGAAGCCTGGGGCCGCGACATCCGTGAAGTCATCCGCGGTGATGGCGCCAACCCGTATTACCGATGGTTTGTCGGCGAAAGATAGTTAATCAGATACGGAAGTCGTAATGCCCAATACTAAAAATAAAGCCTCACCTGACCAACCTGATTTGCGCCCTACCCTGATGAGCCGTTACCTGTTCCCCGTGATCATCGCCGCGTTGCTGGTGGTGGTCGCGGGGTTGTGGTTTTTCCTCAATCGCCCGCAACCCGCGGCACCGCTGGCCCATGAGCCGGCGGTGGCCGTAGTGGCAGCCCCCGTGATACCCAAAGCGGCGCCCGCGAACATGGTCGATGAGCAGCAATGCCAGGGTTGCCACAGCGCTCAAGTCAAGGACTGGCAAGGCTCGCATCACCAGCTCGCCATGCAGCAGGCCGACCCGCAAACCGTGCTGGCCAACTTCGATAACGTCCAGTTCAAAAGCGAGGGTGAACGCACCCGCTTCTATCGCCAGAACAACGAGTTCTGGGTCAACACCCCGGGCGCAGACGGCAAGCCTGCTGACTTTAAGGTGGCCTACACCTTCGGCATCGCCCCGTTGCAGCAGTACTTGATCGACGTCGGCGACGGCAAATTGCAGGCGCTGGGCATCGCATGGGATACCGAGAAAAAAGGCTGGTTCCACCTGTACCCGGGCCAGGGAGTGAACTTCAAGAACCCGCTGCACTGGAGCAAGCCCAGCCAGAACGCCAACTTTATGTGCGTCGAATGCCACACCACCGGCTACAAGCGCAACTTCGATGCCGCGACCAACAGCTTCAACAGCCAATGGAACAGCCTTGGCGTCGGTTGCCAGGCGTGCCACGGCCCGGCCTCCAATCACCTGCAGGCAGTGGCCGGTAAAAGCGATCTGCCCCATGCCGGTTTCGACGTCGACCTCAACAGCAAGGACGCCACCGCAGAGATCGAAACCTGCGCCCGCTGCCATGCCCGCCGCGCGCCCCTGGGCGATGGTTTTACCGTTGGCAAGCGCTTGATGGACGACTACCTGCCCAGCGTACTCACCCGCGAACTGTATGCCCTGGACGGCAAAATCAAGGATGAGGTGTTCGAACATGGCTCCTTTGCCCAAAGCAAAATGTTCGACAAGGGCGTGCGCTGCAGCAACTGCCACAACCCCCACAGCAACGAGCTCAAGGCACCGGGCAATGGCGTCTGCCTGCAATGCCACAACCCCGCAGGCAAGGCCGCGATCCCCGGCATCGATGACAAGGGACTACAGGCCAAAAACTACGACTCGGTGGAGCACCATCGGCACACCGAGGGCAAGCCCGGTTCCCAGTGCGTGGATTGCCATATGCCCGGCAAGCTGTACATGGGCAATGACTTTCGCCATGACCACAGTTTCAGCCTGCCCAACCCGGTACGGGCCAAGACCCTCGGTACCCCGGATGCCTGCCTGACCTGCCACCAGGGCAAGGCGGGAGACAAGGTGACCGAGCAATTCAAACTCTGGACCGCCCATGACGCGCCCCAGGCCGCCCGCTACGACGAAAGCCTGTGGCTGATCCGCGGCGGCCAACCCGGCGCAGCGCAGGCGTTGTACGAGCAGTTGCAACGCAGCAATCTGCCGGCGATTCAACGGGCGACGTTATTGGCCGAACTGGCGGGCTACCCCAGTGAATCGGCCTTGAAGCTGGCCAGCAAAGACCTCAACGACCCGGCGCCGCAAGTCCGTGAAAGTGCCGTGCGGGCCGTGAGTGCATTCCTGCCACCGGCCGAGCGTCAGCCGCTGCTGACACCGCTGCTCAATGACAGCGTGCGTGCGGTGCGCATCATCGCTGCGCGCAACCTGCTGGGGGCGTCACGCAATGGTCTGGGTGCGGCGCAAGGCGCTTGGGAGAAGGCCATCGGCGAGTACGAGGCGGTGCAACTGAGCCTGGCCGAGCGGGCCGAATCCAATCTCAACCTGGCCATGCTGTATCAGGCCAGCGGCCGCAATGCCGAGGTCGAGCCCAAGCTGCGGGCCGCCCTGCTCAGAGATCCGGACTTCTTCCCGGCACTGGTGACCCTGGCCCAATGGCTGGAGGCCAGTGGTCGCAGCGTCGAGGCCAAAACCCTGCTCGGCGACGGGATCAAGGAACACCCTGACGCGGCGCTGCTGCAACACACCCAGGGCTTGGCGCTGATCCGCGCAGGCCAGCCGGCACAGGCCATGGCCGCGTTGCAAAAGGCGGTGAAACTGGAACCCGAGAGTGCGCAATACCGCTATGTGCTGGCGGTGGCACTGCACGAAAGTGGTGAGGTGGATAAAGCCTGCGCGCAACTTGAAGACCTGCTCAAACGCCAGCCTTCAAACCGTGATGCGCGGCTGTCGTTGATCCAGTTCTACCTCGACAGCGGCCAGGAACCCAAGGCGCAGGCGGTGCTGCAGGCCTGGAAAAAGATCAACCCGCACGATGTGGCGTTGAAGTGATGGGTGCTAAGCGGCGGGGTACGTAAAACGTGTAGCCGCTGCCACTCAATATTGCAGTTATTCACCCCGCTGTGGGAGCGAGCCTGCTCGCGAAGGCATCACTGCGGTTGGCCAGACAGAGCGCGTCGCCTGCTTCGCGAGCAGGCTCGTTCCCACATAAAAAGGGGGCTGTTTCAGGTCTGATCATTGCCTTGGCTTTTGCTGTATAGCCACGCGATTGTCCAAACGACACGAGCGCCCCTCAAAGAAGACCGAACCCAGGGGCTGTTATGGGGGTTGCCTGTTTGGTGGCGGGATCTGTGACGCCTCCAATCCGCTGTGGGAGCGAGCCTGCTCGCGAAGGCATCACTGCGGTTGGCCAGACAGAGCGCGTCGCCTGCTTCGCGAGCAGGCTCGCTCCCACAAAAAAAGGGTGCTGTTTCAAGGCTGATTATTGCCTTGGCTTTTGCTGTATAGCCACGCGATTGTCCAAACGACACGAGCGCCCCTCAAAGAAGACCGAACCCAGGGGCTGTTATGGGGGTGGCCTGTTTGGTGGCGGGATCTGGGACGCCTCCAATCCGCTGTGGGAGCGAGCCTGCTCGCGAAGGCATCACTGCGGTTGGCCAGACAGAGCGCGTCGCCTGCTTCGCGAGCAGGCTCGCTCCCACATAAAAAGGGTGCTGTTTCAAGTCTGATCATTGCCTTGGCTTTTGCTGTATAGCCACGCGATGGTCCAAACGACACGAGCGCCCCTCAAAGAAGGCCGAGCGCAGAGGCTGTTATGGGGGTGGCCTGTTTGGTGGCGGGATCTGTGACTCCTCCAATCCGCTGTGGGAGCGAGCCTGCTCGCGAAGGCATCACTGCGGTTGGCCAGACAGAGCGCGTCGCCTGCTTCGCAAGCAGGCTCGCTCCCACAAAAAAAGGGTGCTGTTTCAAGTCTGATTATTGCCTTGGCTTTTGCTGTATAGCCACGCGATTGTCCAAACGGCACGAGTGCCCCTCACAGAAGGCCGAGCGCAGGGGCTGTTATGGGGGTGGCCTGTTTGGTGGCAGGATCTGTGACGCCTCCAATCCGCTGTGGGAGCGAGCCTGCTCGCGAAGGCATCACTGCGGTTGGCCAGATAGAGCGCGTCGCCTGCTTCGCGAGCAGGCTCGCTCCCACATAAAAAGGGTGCTGTTTCAAGTCTGATTATTGCCTTGGCTTTTGCTGTATAGCCACGCGATTGTCCAAACGGCACGAGTGCCCCTCACAGAAGGCCGAGCGCAGGGGCTGTTATGGGGGTGGCCTGTTTGGTGGCGGGATCTGTGACGCCTCCAATCCGCGGTGGGAGCGAGCCTGCTCGCGAAGGCATCACTGCGGTTGGCCAGACAGAGCGCGTCGCCTGCTTCGCGAGCAGGCTCGCTCCCACAAAAAAGGGGGCTGTTTCAAGTCTGATCATTGCCTTGGCTTTTGCTGTATAGCCACGCGATGGTCCAAACGACACTAGCGCCCCTCACAGAAGACCGAGCGCAGGGGCTGTTTTGAGGGGGGCGCCCTTACGGCGAGGCCACGGTCACTCCCCCGCCATCCGCTCCAGGCTGTTGCTTAGATGCAGCAGCATGGCCGCGCGGGCGGCGTCGGGGTCTTGCCGGCGAATGGCACGCAAGATTGCCTCATGTTCCAGCACTGCCATTTGCCCCAACTGCTTCAGGTCGGCATCACCGCGCTCCTCGCTATTGATCCGGGTACGCGGGATCGCCGAACGCCCCAGCTGCGCAATGATATCGGTGAAATAGGTGTTGCCCGTGGCCTGGGCAATCAGCCGATGGAAACGCAAGTCCGGCTCGACACTGCTGTCGTTATTGGCCAGTGAGTCCTGATGGTCATCCAGCGCCTGGCGCATCTGCAGCAGTTGTTCTGCCGTGCGACGTTTGGCAGCCAGCGCCGCAGCCTGGGTCTCCAGCCCCATGCGCAACTCAAGGATGCCGCGCACGCTGGCCGCGGTATCGCGGCTCAACTGAATGCCATGGCGCTGATCGCGCTCCAACACGAAGGTACCTATCCCGTGCCGGGTTTCGACCAGCCCCGATGCCTGCAATTTTGAAATCGCCTCACGCACCACCGTGCGGCTCACACCCTGCTCACGCACGATGGCCGACTCGGAGGGCAGCTTCTCGCCGGGAACCAGCTGGCCCAACAAGATCCGTTGTGTCAGCTCGGCCACGATATCGTGGGCCAGGCCGGGGGAACGCTTGCGAACCATTGCGTTCTGCGGGTCGTGCATGGGGCAATTCCTTTCGAACAAGACCTCCTGATACTAGCACTACAACCGCCCCCAACATGTATGACAACCAAGTTAATATGCAGACAGCCCACCGTGTATAAAGACTTCAAGCCGCCAGACGAGCATTTAAAAACCGCCATCAACCCCGAGAAAATCGGCATAAAGCGCTATAAAATCGACTAAAAGCATTCATAGAGGGATTTTTTATAACTTATTGGTTTGTTTCAGGGCATTGCGAGGGCAAAAGTCAACTCGTATGATGTCCGTCAACTGCAAGCCCGACTTGCAGCACACATCACCCGCATAAAAATAATCAGTGGGGCTTTGAATTGTGAACACTTCCAGTAACCCGTCTGCTGCGCACGCCAACGACCCTGTCCTGGCGCGTGCGATCCAAAAGGTGAAGAGGCATGTACTGCCGCTCTTCGTCATCATGTTCATCGTCAACTACATTGACCGCGTAAACATCGGCTTTGTGCGTACCCACATGGAGCACGACCTGGGCATTGGCGCCGCCGCTTATGGCTTCGGTGCCGGGCTGTTCTTCATCGGCTACGCGCTGTTCGAAGTACCGTCCAACATGCTGCTACAAAAAGTCGGCGCCCGCATCTGGCTGACCCGGATCATGTTCACCTGGGGCATCACCGCTACCCTGATGGCCTTTATCCAGAACGAAACCCACTTCTATATTCTGCGTTTTTTACTCGGCGTGGCCGAAGCCGGATTCTTCCCGGGCGTGATCTATTACTTCACCCGCTGGCTGCCCGGCGCCGAGCGCGGCAAGGCGATTGCCATCTTCCTCAGCGGGTCGGCGCTGGCCTCCCTGATCTCGGGGCCACTGAGCGGTCTGTTGCTGCAAATCACCGGCATGGGCCTGCATGGCTGGCAGTGGATGTACATCATCGAAGGCATGGCCTCAGTGTTTCTGTGCGGTTTTGTCTGGTACTGGCTGGATTCCAAACCCCATGACGCGAAGTGGCTCAGCCGTGAAGAGCAAGATGCGCTGGTCAACGAAATTGACCGCGAACAGCGCGAGCGCGATGCGGTAAACACCGTCAAACCCAGCATGCTTACGCTACTCAAGGACCGCCAGATCATGCTGTTTTGCGCGATCTACTTCTGCATCCAGCTGACCATTTACGCGGCGACCTTCTGGCTGCCGAGCATCATCAAGAAAATGGGTGACCTGAGCGACATGCAGGTGGGTTTTTTCAACTCGATCCCGTGGTTGATTTCAATCATCGCCATGTACGCCTTTGCTTCGCTGGCCAGCCGTTTCAAGTATCAACAAGCCTGGATCGCCACGGCCCTGCTGATTGCCGCGCTGGGCATGTTCCTCTCCACCACCGGCGGCCCGATCTTTGCGTTTATCGCCATCTGCTTTGCCGCGATCGGCTTCAAGTCGGCGTCTGCGCTGTTCTGGCCCATCCCCCAGGGTTACCTGGATGCACGCATCGCGGCGGCAGTGATCGCGCTGATCAACTCCATCGGCAACCTCGGCGGATTCGTCGCCCCCACCACCTTCGGCTTTCTGGAACAAACCACAGGCTCGATTCAGGGCGGACTCTATGGCCTAGCCGGTACGTCGATCATTGCGGCCATCATCGTGTTCTTTGCCAAGACCAAACCCACGCCAACGGCTGTGCCCCCCGCCGCCCTGCAACCTGCCTGACAAGGAACAGACCATGAACGCCGAACATCAGCACCACAGCACAAAAGCCCCGATCGTCACCAGCTTGCAGGTGATCCCGGTGGCAGGCCATGACAGCATGCTGCTCAATTTGAGCGGCGCCCACGGCCCCTTCTTTACCCGCAACATCGTCATCCTCAAGGACAGCAGCGGCAATATCGGCGTCGGCGAAGTGCCGGGCGGTGAGCGTATCCGCGAAACCCTTGAAGACGCGCGCAGCCTGGTGGTGGGCCAACCCATCGGCAACTACCAGAGCATCCTCAACGCCATGCGCACCACCTTCGCCGCCCGCGACTCGGCGGGCCGTGGCCTGCAGACCTTTGACCTGCGCATCACCATCCATGCCGTCACCGCCATGGAAGCCGCCCTGCTCGACCTGCTCGGTCAGTTCCTTGAAGTGCCGGTGGCAGCCTTGCTCGGCGAAGGCCAGCAGCGCGACGCCGTGAAAATGCTCGGCTACCTGTTCTATATCGGCGACCGCCAGCAGACCGACCTGGCCTACCGCAGTGAAGCCGATGCCGATGACTGGTTCCGTTTGCGCCATGAGAAAGCACTGACCCCCCAGGCCGTGGTCCGCCTGGCCGAGGCGGCACAAGCCAAATATGGCTTCAACGATTTCAAGCTCAAGGGTGGCGTACTGCGCGGCGCCGAAGAGATCGAAGCGGTGACCGCACTGGCCGAACGCTTCCCCGCTGCCCGCATCACCCTGGACCCCAATGGCGCCTGGTCACTCAAGGAGGCCATCGCACTGTGCCGCGACCAGCACACAGTGCTGGCCTATGCCGAAGACCCCTGCGGTGCGGAAAACGGCTATTCGGGACGCGAAGTGATGGCAGAATTTCGCCGTGCAACCGGGCTGCCCACCGCCACCAACATGATCGCCACCGACTGGCGCGAAATGGGTCATGCCATTCAGTCCCAGGCCGTGGACATCCCCTTGGCCGATCCGCACTTTTGGACCCTGCAGGGTTCGGTACGGGTCGCGCAGATGTGCCACGAGTGGGGCCTGACCTGGGGTTCGCACTCCAACAACCACTTTGATATATCCCTGGCCATGTTCACTCAGGTTGCAGCCGCGGCCCCTGGCGAAATCACCGCCATTGATACCCACTGGATCTGGCAGGACGGCCAGCGCCTCACTCGCGAGCCGCTGAAAATTGTCGACGGCCACATCAAGGTGCCCGCCAGACCGGGGCTGGGCGTAGACATCGACATGGACGCCGTGGCCAAGGCGCATGAGCTGTACAAAGGTATGGGCCTGGGTGCGCGAGACGACAGTGTGGCGATGCAGTACATGATTCCCGGCTGGAAATATGACAACAAAAAGCCCTGCCTTGTACGCTGAGTTCGCCATTGATCAATGGCGTGAGATTTGACTGAAGGCGCCTGCAACGGGCGCCTTTTTCATGCCTGAAAAATGGATCCAATACTGAATCGCAGGCAAAAAAAAGCCCAAGTAGCTGATGGAAACTTGGGGCTTAAAAATGCATAAACCGTGGTAGGTGAACGCAGGGCGATCTTACCCTATCGTAACAATCGGTAACAAGTGATTCTGCACAATTTATTTCAAATCAATACTGACCTAAGTCATTAAATCGCCACGTTTTTTATTATTTTTTTGGATCCAACGTGATTATAAAAAGCCATTACGGGGCTTGATTTGAGTATTTATTACCCACCTTGAAACCCGTCTGCGCTCACCGCGCCGGTGCCTGAATTGCGTTGCAAATCAAGCACTCTGGCCGCTCTTCAGCCTGCGTAGTTAGCTCGCAGCGCCATCAAGCCGCCCTGATAGATCCCGGCAAACAGTTCTTGTGCCTCTTCATCGCTGACACTCAGAGGCGTGAAACGCCCCGACCAGGTCACCCGCGAGGCGTCGCCGTGGGCTTCGACGCGCAAGGTCGCCAGATAATCGGTCACCGGGAACGGCGCCTTGGTGATGGAGTAACTGTAGGTTTTGCTCGCGTTGTCGAACTTTTCAAGCCGCTCGACGATCACCGTGCCATCTTCGGTACGCAACGTGCGCAAGCGCCCGCCTTCGCCGGGTTCGCTTTTAACAACAAACGGCAGCCAGTCCGGCAGTGAGTTGAAACCGCCGATCAATTGCCACACCTGATCGGCCGAAGCGGGAATATCGATAAACGCGGATGCAGTTGCCATGTGAAATGTACCTGTTTGAAGAGATGGGGTTTGACCGCCCTGCTTTCGACGGTCCGGATGTACGGTGTGAAGGGCGACAACATGCTGCGCGAAAGGCGCCCGATTGTCTGCTGCGAACACAACCTCGACAGCGACTGCAGATCCCTGGGCCGCCGGAGGGCAACCCGGCGTCCACACAACATTGCGCCGCGCCCGGTTACTCGAACAGTGGCCTGAAGAAGCTTCGCTCGTAGCTCAGAATGCAGCGGTTGTCTTCTGCCAGCTTGAAGGCGGCAATGCACTCGGCATCGGTTCTGGAGCGCTCCCGGTAGTCTTCATAGACCGCGAGGCTGGGGAAGGTAAACATTGCGAGGGCGATGTTGTTGGCGCCTTCTGAAGGCAGGAAGTAGCCGTGGTGCTGGCCGCCGAACTTCGCTACCAGCGGTATCCACACTTTCGCATAAGCTTCGAATTCGGCCAGTTGATACGGGTCAATCACATAACGCAGGTAGCACGTGATCATCGGTTCATTCCATGAGGCGAAAAGAGACCGAGACTAGTCTCCAGCCGCCTCACGGGTCAACACGCTCACACCGCGTGCAGGCGATCATCCTCGGCGTAGATCGCAGTGTGCAGGCCGCCCTCGGCATCCCGCCAGGCGCGGTACATGCCCGGGGTGTTGAAGCTCAGTACCGTCTCGCCGGACGGTGTCACGGCGACCACGCCGCCGTTTCCGCCCAGGTCCTTGAGTTCGCCCTGCACCACCTGTTCGCAGGCGTCTGCCAGGCTCGATCCCACCAGCCGGATACGCGATGCAATATTATGTGCCACCACGGTACGCATGAAGAATTCGCCGTGACCGGTCGCTGAAATCGCGGCACTGCGGTCATCGGCCCAGGTGCCGAGACCGATCAGCGGCGAGTCGCCCACGCGGCCATAGCGTTTGTTGGTAATGCCGCCCGTGGAGGTGGCCGCCGCGACATGCCCCTGCCGATCCAGCGCCACGGCGCCCACGGTGCCGAATTTTTTCTCCACGCCACCCGGCTCCAGCAAGACCGTCTCCGGTTGTTGTTGCTGCGCAGCCCACTGGCGACGACGCAAGGGGGTGTCGTACCAGTCGTTGCTGACGTGCTCAAGGTCGGGTTGCTCGGACAGGAACAGATCCGCGCCCTCACCTGCCAGCAGCACATGCTCGCTGTGTTCCAGTACTGCCCGCGCACCGCAAATCGGGTTACGCACGTGGTGTACGCCAGCCACCGCCCCGGCTTCGAGGTTGGCGCCGTTCATGATCGCCGCGTCCAGTTCGTGGTCTCCCTTGTGGGTAAACACCGCACCTTTACCTGCGTTGAACCATGGGCACTCTTCGAGTTCGACCACGCTTGCCTGCACGGCGTCCAGGCTGCTGCCGCCCTGTTCCAGTACATCAACACCGGCCTTGAGCGCCTGCAACAGTGCTGCGTGGATCGCCTGTTCGTCATCTGGCGTCAGCACGCCGGGCATCAGTACACCGGCACCGCCATGCAAGGCCATCGCTATGGATTGAGTCATTGCGCATGCACTCCGTGATTAATTATCTGGCTCAAAAAGCGTTGGGTACGAGGTGATTCCGGGGCCGAGAAAAACCGCTCGGGCCGCGCTTCCTCGACGATTTCGCCCTGGTCCATAAACACAATACGGTCAGCAACCTTGCGAGCAAAACCCATTTCATGGGTCACACAGATCATGGTCATGCCTTCCTGCGCCAGGCTGGTCATCACGTCCAGCACCTCGGCAATCATTTCCGGGTCCAGTGCCGAGGTCGGTTCGTCGAACAGCATGACCTTTGGCTGCATGCACAGAGCCCGGGCAATCGCGATACGCTGCTGCTGACCACCGGACAACTGCGAAGGAAACTTGTTGGCGTGGTCGCGCATCTTGACCTTGTCCAGCAAGGCCAGCGCGCGCTCGATGGCTTCAGCCTCGGGTACGCCCAGATTGGACGTCTGCGGCAACGTGCAGTTTTTCAGTACCGTGAGGTGCGGGAACAGGTTGAAGTGCTGGAAGCACATGCCCACCTGCCGGCGAATACGCTCCAGGCCCTTGACGCTGCCATTGAGCTCCTCGCCCAGCACTTCGACCAGGCCCTGCTGGTGTTGCTCAAGCTGATTAATGCAGCGGATCAAGGTCGATTTACCCGAGCCGGACGGCCCGCAGATCACCACTTTTTCTCCGGCTTGCACATTCAGCGAGATGTTTTTCAACACGTGGGCATTGCCGAACCACTTGTTCAATTGTTCGATACGCACCATCGCGGCGGCATCTGCCTTGGGTTTCAGGATCATGAGCGGCTTTGCTCCATACGAAGTTCAAGATGTCGGGCATAGCGCGACAGTGCAAAACAGATGACAAAGAAATAGATCGCCAGGAAGACGTAAATTTCGTGGCCGTACTCAACCCACTCTGGCGCTACGGCAGTGCTCATGGCGATACCGACGATGTCCAGCACGCCGACAATCATCACCAGGGTGGTTTCCTTGAACAGGCCGATAAATTGCGTGAGCAAGGGCGCAATGGATTGCTTGAGCACTTGCGGCAGGATGATCTGGCCCATGGTTTTCCAGTAGCCAAAACCCAATGCCATGGCGGCTTCGTATTGGCCCTTGGGCAGGTTCTGCAAACCGCCGCGCAGGGTCTCGGCCATATAGGCGGCCGTGAACAGGATCAGCACCAGTTGCACCCGCAGCAGGATGTCGAACACCGAGCCCGGCGGCAGGAACAGCTGGATCATCAACGACGCCATAAACAGCAGCGAGATCACCGGCACCGAGCGCACCAGCTCGATATAGAGCACGCACAGCATGCGGATAACCGGCAACTTTGAACGTCGACCCAGGGCCAGCAAAATCCCCAGCGGCAAGGCGAATATCATCCCCGCAGTGCCCAGAAACACTGTCACCAGCATCCCCGCGAACTTGGTCGAAGACACTTCAGGCAACCCGGCGCCGCCCTTGAGCAACCACCACATCACGATCGGCAGCAAGGCCAGATAGGCCAGCAGCACGCGGCGGTCCAGACGCTTGAAAAACAGCAGCGCAAACGCCGTACCCGCCAGCACCATCGACAGGGTTACCCGCCACTGCTCGGCTTGCGGGTAGAAGCCATACACAAACAGGTTCCAGCGTTGGGTAATTGGCAGCCAGCAGGCGCCGTTGGGGTTGCAGTCCTTGGCGCTGTCGCCCACGAACGTCGCGTCGAACACCAGCCAGTTGAGTACCGCAGGAACGCACCAGCACAACAGTGCAATGACGCTGAGCGTCAGCAGGCTGTGGCCCACACTGGGAAACAGCTGGCTACGGCTCCAGGCCACGGCCCGCTGTACCCAGGGCAATTTTGGAGGTGCCAGCGCGATAGCCAGTGATTGATTCATGGCGGTCATGTTCAGTGCCCCCTCTGGCCGATACGGTGGTTGTAGAAGTTCATCCCCAGGGAGATCACCAGGCTGATCGCACAGTAAGTGCCCATGACCAGTGCGATGCACTCAATGGCCTGACCCGTCTGGTTAAGGGTGGTACCGCCGGTAGACGACACCAGCTCCATAAAGCCGATGACCACACCCAGCGAGGAGTTCTTGACGATGTTCAGGTACGTGTTGGTGATCTGCGGAATCATCGGGTAGATCGCTTGCGGCACGATCAGTTGGCGCATGGTTGACCCGGATTTAAAGCCGAGCGCTTTGGCCGCTTCATACTGACCACGATGCACCGACTCGATGGCACCCCGCACGATTTCTGCGATGTAGCTGGCGCTGTAAAACGACAGGGCCAGGACCAGTGCAAGCATTTCCGGGACCAGGGTAATCCCGCCCTTGAACCCGAAACCGTGGGGCACCGGCACCTCCCATTGCACATGGGCACCGCTCAAGGCGTACACCAGCAATGGCAGCAACACGGCCCCGGCCAGAAGCGCGGGCCAGCGTCTGGAGGCAAAGCCGCGCCACGGCGTACGGGCTTCCTTGTAGCGACAAATCAGATAGCCCAGCAACGTGCCCAACACCATCAGGGCCAGGCCCCAGCCAACCTGACCGCCTTGCGCAAGCCAGGGCAGGTTCAGACCGTTGTTGTTCAAAAACACGACGCCAAACAACGAGGCCGAGTGCTTGACCCCGGGCAACGCCAGTACCAGGCCGTACCACCAGACCAGATGCACCACCAGCGGCACGTTGCGCAGAAACTCGATGCAGGTCCCGCTCAGGCGCTTGATCAGCCAGTTCTCCGAGACGCGGGCCATGCCCAGCGCGCCACCCAGCAGAGTCGCCAGCACAATGCTCAGCACCGACACCAGCAAGGTGTTGAGCAAACCCACCAGATACGCCCGGGCATAGGTCGCGTCCGGGGTGTAATCAATCAGCGAGAAACTGATGTCGTAGCCAGCACGCTGAGAGAGAAATCCGAATCCAGAGGCGATATTCAGATGCTTCAGGTTCAGCGCGGCGTTACTGGAAAGCAGGTAGAAGACTGCCGCAACCAGGGCCAGTACCAGCCCTTGCTGCAAGACACTCGAAAGACGCAGGTTGTGCGAACGATGGGTCGACATGACAGTAATCCCCTTAACGAATCGGCGGTGCATACATCAAGCCACTGTCTTTCCAGCTGCGGTTCAGCCCGCGCGGGATATTCAGTGCCGTCTGCTGGCCGAGGTTACGGTCGTAGATTTGCGCGTAGTTGCCGACTTGTTTGAGGGCGCGATACGCCCAGTCACTGTCCAGGCCGAAGGACGGACCGATCTTGCCTTCAGTGCCCAGCAAGCGGGCGATATCGGTCGACGCGGTTTTATCGCCGCGCAGTTGGTCGACGTTCTCTGAAGTCACACCCAGCTCTTCGCCCGTCATCAGCGCGTAGGCGGTCCAGGTCACGATATTGCGCCAGGTGGTGTCGCCCTGAGCGACGAAAGCACCCAGTGGCTCCTTGGAGATCACTTCCGGCAACAGCACGTAGTCCTGGGGGTTGTTCATCAGCGCCAGCCGGGCCGCCAGGCCCGAGGAATCGTTGGAGATTGCATTGCAACGCCCGCGCTGGAAGGCGGCGTAGAGTTCGGGGCTCTTTTCGATGACCACGGTTTTGTAAGTCAGGCCGCGCCGACCGAAATAGTCTTCAAGGTTCTGCTCGGAGGTGGTGCCCGGCGACAGGCAAAAGGTTGCACCGTCCAGATCCGTCAGCTTTTTGATGCCATCCGCTGCGTGGGTCATAAAGCCCTGGCCGTCGTAGAACCAGACCGTGGTGAAGTCCACACCCAGGTTGGCCACCCGTTCGGCGGTCCAGGATGCGGCCCGCGAAAGAATGTCGATCTCCCCGGAAGCCAGGGCGGTAAAGCGATTTTTGGCGGTGGTGGTCAGGTACTCGACCTTGTCCGCATCGCCCAACACCGCGGCCGCAACGGCACGGCACAAATCCACGTCCATGCCGGTCCAGCGGCCTTTATCGTCGATCAGGGAAAACCCCGGTTTGTCACCGGCCACGCCGCAGCGCACGCTGCCATGTGCCTTGACCTTTTCCAGCACACCTGCCTGGGCGACTTGAGCACTGGTCACCAGCAGCGCCAGCAGTGGCGCCCCAAGTAAAAGCTTCGCCCTATCCAATTTGTGCATATCATTGCCCCTTCAAAATTCTTCTTGTTATGCCTGTCAACCACAGTTCAACGGCAGGTGGCGGTTCAGTCGCACAATAAAGACAGAGGCATGGGCCGGATAGCGACTATTGATCCACTAATCTGGACGGGCTATCGAATATTGGAATAACTCTATGAACATCGACTGGTATGAAGACTTTCTCGCCCTGGCCGATACCGGCAAGTTCACGGCAGCGGCCAGCATGCGCGGCTCTTCGCAATCGGCGCTGAGCCGGCGAATCCAATTGCTGGAAGCGCATCTGGGGGCAACCCTGATCGACCGCGAACGCAACCCTGTGCGACTGACGGCCGCCGGTGAAGCCTTGCTGCCCAATGCCGTGGAACTGGTGCGCATGGCCCGCGACTGCGAACAGAGCGTAAAAGTGCTGAATCGGCCGCTGACCTTTGCCTCATTGCACACGCTGGCGTGCAACTTCTTCCCGGACTGGATCAGCCAGTTGAACAGCCCGCAAACGCCCCTGTTCACCCGTATCGATACCGGCTATCGCAGCACCGATGACTACTACATGGCGCTGATGTCCGGGCGCTGCGACTTCATCCTGTTCTACCGTGATACCAAGACCGCGCCCTACTCCCGGCAAAGTGAGTTCGAGGTCAAGTCCCTGGGCCATGACGAGCTGTACTGGGTCGCCACCCCGGCACTGGCGATGCATTGCGCGCAGACCGATGAACCGATCCCGCTGCTCAGTTATTCGCGCAGTGCGCAACTGCACGAATTGTCCCGCACCCAGATCAACCGCCACCCCCAGCCTCATCGCCTGCTTCAGGTGTTTGAGGCCACCGTGTCCGAAGCCCTCAAACCGATGGTCGCCAGCGGCCAGGGCGTGGCGTGCATGCCCCACAGCATGGTTGCGCCGCTGATCGAGCGCGGGGAACTGGTGCGCTTGTATCCGGACATGGAATCCGACCATCTGGAAGTGATTCTGGTGCGCTGGCGGGACAACCGTAACCCGCAGGCCGATGCGCTCTGGCAGCGGTTATAGACAAAGGGCATGTAAAAATCCCGGGGGCCGCTGCGCAGCGGCTACAGCATTTTCCAAAGACTCACGCCCTCCTCCTGTAGCCGCTGACGAGGAGTACGAGGCTGCGTTCGAGCGCGCAGCGGTCGCAAAACCGGTACACGCGGTATGCCTGATTAACCGAGGAAGCTGACTTTGCGACTGCTACGTCGCAGTGGCGCACCAAGCCGAACGCAGCCTCGCACGGCTCGTCAGCGACTACAGATCGTGAATGCACCCCACCAATCAGGCCGGCCGGTCGGCCGCCTCGGCGTGCAGCGCTTTTGATCTGCCCGCCCCTTCGGGAGGCCGAGAGGAGGTTCTGCTTAGTGGGTCGACCGGCATCGATGCCGGGAGAGCCGTGTTGGGCCATGGATGGCCCGTCACGGCGGGCCCACGGAGCGTACCTGCGCGAGGGACACCTGAGCGCAGCGAAGGCCGTACGCTGGGGCGAGGACTTTTTGGTTCCTTTTTGGTCCTTCAAAAAGGGACTCGCTGTAAGAGCGAAACCATAATTTCAGTTAACTGCGGATGCCGGATATGTACCCCGTGTGCCAGTTGTTTTGCGATGCGCCCGCACCTACGCCGAGTACATATCCATTCGATGTGTCACGACTTTCTACGGGTTCCGCCCTTACGGCGGGTCACTTTTTCCAGACGCCGAAAAAGTAACCAAAAAGGCTTGCCCTACCATACGGCCGCCTCGCCCAGGCTCGGTGGTTCCCTCACTTCGGCACTGTCATGGGCATTCGCGTCGTCTGGACATACGTGTGGTTCCAGCAAAAGCAAAAGCAAAAGCAAAATCCATCGCAGACGCCACAGAACCTTGCGCAAAACGTTTTAGCGCCAACATACAAGCCCCTGACGAGTAGAACGAGGCTGCGTCCGGGCGCGCAGCGCTCGCAAACCCTGCACACCCGGTCTGTCTGATAATCCGAGGGCTGCCCATCGCAGCCTCGCTGCGCTCCTCAGCGGCTACAGTTTGTCTGCGCCCAACCCTGCCTGAATTTTTTCCACCACCTCCTGCATCGCAGGCAGAAAACGGCGGGCAGCTTCTTCCACCGGCATGGCCTTGGCGATATAGACCAGGTTCAGGCAACCCATGACCCGCTCCTCGTGCATCACCGGGATCGCAATCGCCGCGATCTTGCGCTCCTCGCCCCAGTGCGCGTTGTTTTCGCCATACCCCTTGCTGCGGGTGTGCTCCACCAGTCGCTCGACGAATCGTCGATCCGCCGCCAGCGGCGATTGCGAGTCGTCCCGACTGATCATCAACTCGATCAATTCTTCTCGCTCGGCAGGCGGGCAAAACGCGAAGTATGCCCGCCCGGTTGCGGTCATCAGCAAGGGCAAACGGCGCCCCACCATCGAACGGTGAAACGACAGGCGACTGAAACGGTGAGTGGTTTCGCGAATCACCATGGCGTCGCCATCCAGGGTGCACAGGTCGGTGGGCCACGCCACTTGCTGGAGCAACTGGCCGAGCAAGGGCGCAGCAATCGAAGAAATCCACTGCTCATCGCGAAAGCCTTCGCTCAGCTCACGCACCTTCAGGGTCAACCGGTAACTGTCATCGGATTCACTGCGGCGCACGTAGCCTTCGGCCTGCAATGTCTCCAGCAAACGACGCACGGTCGTGCGGTGCAGGCCACTCTGCTCAGCCAGTTGAGCCGTACTGGCGCCCCCGTCAAAACGGTTGAGACCGTTGATCAGTAACAGCCCGCGCATCAGGCCCCGCACGGCCTTGTATTCGGTTTCGCTCATGTGTTTCCCATTATTTTTATCGGTAAATCAACGATGTGCACTGAGTGCACCCTAGCAAGGGTTGTCGTTGTTCACCAGCTTCGCGATTTCCATACTGCGCCCAACAAGAAATCCAAAAAAAGCGCTGTACGGAGATACCCATGAGTTCTGCACCCACTGCTTCCCCCTTGGACCTGAGCACCGATATCGCCATTGTCGGGGCTGGCCCTGTAGGGCTGATGATCGCCAATTACCTGGGCCAATGTGGTGTAAACGTCACCTTGGTGGAAAAGCTCGACAGCCTGATCGACTACCCGCGCGCCATTGGCCTGGACGACGAAAGCCTGCGCACATTCCAGGCCGTCGGCCTTGCCGATAACGTGCTGCCGCACACCACGCCCTGGCATGCGATGCGTTTCATGACGCCCAAAGGTCGCTGCTTTGCAGATATCCAGCCCAAGACCGATGAGTTCGGCTGGTCCCGCCGCAACGCCTTTATCCAGCCCTTGGCAGACCGCGTGCTGTTCGAAGGCCTGCAACGCTTTGACAACGTCAAGGTGCTGTTCGGCCGCGAACTCGAAGGCTTCGAGCAAAGCGACAGCGGCGTGCAACTCACACTTAAAAACGCCGAGGGCCGCAGCGAGCGCTTGCAGGCCAAATACCTGATTGGCTGCGATGGCGGCAACAGCCTGGTGCGCCGCAGCCTGGACATCAGTTTTGAAGGTAAAACCGCGCCCAATCAGTGGATCGTGGTGGATATCGCCAACGACCCGCTCAGCACGCCCCATGTGTACCTGTGCTGCGACCCGGTGCGCCCGTACGTGTCTGCTGCCCTGCCCCACGGCGTGCGCCGCTTTGAGTTTATGGTGATGCCCGGCGAGACCGAAGCCGAGCTGAGCAAGCCCGAAAACATGCGCAAGCTGCTGGCCAAGGTGCTGCCGGACCCTGACCGCATCGAGCTGATTCGCAGCCGCGTCTATACCCACAACGCCCGCCTCGCAGGCAGCTTCCGCCAGGGCCGGGTACTGCTGGCCGGGGATGCCGCGCATATCATGCCGGTCTGGCAGGGCCAGGGTTACAACAGCGGCATGCGCGATGCCTCCAACCTGGCCTGGAAACTGTCACTGGTGATCAAGGGCCTGGCCAGTGACCGCCTGCTCGACAGCTATGAGCTGGAGCGCCGGGATCACGCCAAGGCCATGATCGACCTCTCGGTTCTGGCAGGCCACGTGCTGGCGCCACCCAAGCGCTGGCAGGGCACCCTGCGCGATGGCGTGTCGTGGTTGCTCAACTATGTGCCGCCGGTCAAACGCTACTTCGTCGAAATGCGCTTCAAGCCCATGCCGCAATACACCCGTGGCGCCCTGATCGTGCCGAGCGAAAAAGGCTCGCCGGTGGGCAAGATGTTCATTCAGCCCAAGGTGCTGACCGACGCCGGTGCAACCGTGCTCCTCGATGAAGTGATCGGCGAGAATTTCGCGATTATCGCTTGGGGCTGCGACCCGACCTGGGGCCTTACGGCGGCGCAGATTGCGCAATGGAAAACCCTGGGTACGCGGTTTATTCAAGTGCTGCCGGATGTCCAGCTCAGGGCCCCGAGCGACGCCGGCAACGACGTGATTCGCGTCGGCGACAGCAGTGGCCGCCTGCGCGAGTGGTTCGCTCGCGGCTCATCGTCCATTGCCCTGCTGCGCCCTGATCGCTTCCTCGCCGGGCTGGCCACACCACAAACCCTCGACAAGGCCTGCAATGAACTGGCCCTGGCGCTTAACGCGCAACCACACATCACGGTGGCGCCAGCCGTCAGCAAGGTGGCTTGAGATGAACGCCTACTTGCACTGTTTGTCACACACGCCGCTGGTGGGCTACGTCGACCCGGCACCTGAAGTGCTGGCCGAAGTGGACAGCATGATCCGCGAAGCCCGCGAACGCATCGCCCGCTTCGACCCGCAACTGATCGTGCTCCTGGGGCCCGATCACTACAACGGCTTCTTCTACGACGTCATGCCGCCTTTTTGCATTGGCATGGCTGCCGATGCCATCGGTGATTTCGACACGGCAGCCGGCCCCCTCGACGTGCCCAAAGCGCTGGCCGAAGCCTGCGCACAAGCGGTCATGGATGCCGGGATAGACACCGCCGTGTCCTATCGAATGCAAGTGGATCACGCCTTTGCCCAACCGCTGGAGCTGCTGCTGGGCGGGTTGCGCACCTGCCCGGTGATTCCGGTCTTCATCAATTCGGTGGCTGTGCCCCTGCCCGGTTTCAAGCGTGCGCGCTTGCTGGGTGAGGCCATCGGCCAATGGGCCAAGTCACTGGACCTGCGCGTGCTGTTTCTGGCGTCCGGAGGCCTGTCCCATCAGCCTCCAGTGCCCGAACTGGCCAAGGTCGATGCGCGCATGGCCGACCGCTTGATGGGCAGCGGCCGCCAGTTGCCCGCCGATGAACGCGCCGCACGCCAGCAGCGGGTCATCGAGGCCGCCCGGCACTTCGTCGAAGACCAGAACTCCCTGCATCCGCTCAATCCGGTCTGGGACCAACAGTTTCTCGACACGCTGGAGCAGGGTCGCTTGAGCGACCTCGATGCGCTGGGCAATGACGCGCTGTCGGCGCTGGCCGGCAAGTCAACCCACGAGGTGAAAACCTGGGTCGCCGCGTTCGCAGCACTGTCCGCCTTTGGCCCTTACCAAACCGAAGGCCGCTACTACCGCCCGATTCCCGAATGGATCGCAGGCTTCGGCGCCCTTGGCGCACAGCCGCTGAACACCCCCCTTTGAATTCAAGGAACACTGCCATGACTGCCACTGCCAGCGTATTTACTGAAGCCTCGACCAGCCGCTTTGCCCGTATCAAGGAAGGCGACCTGGACCTGCAATTGCACTACAACGACGTCGGCCAGGGTGCCGAGACCGTGGTCATGCTCCACGGCTCCGGGCCCGGCGCCAGCGGCTGGGCCAACTTCAACCGCAACATCGAACCGTTGGTGACGGCCGGTTACCGGGTGATCCTGCTCGATTGCCCGGGCTGGGGCAAAAGTGACCCGGTGGTGAGCGAAGGCTCACGCTCGAACCTCAATGCTTCGGCGCTCAAAGGCCTGCTCGATGTGCTGGACCTTGACCGGGTACACATCATCGGCAACTCGATGGGTGCCCACAGCACCGTAGCCTTCGCTCTGGAAAACCCCGAGCGCATCGGCAAACTGATCCTCATGGGCGGCGGCACCGGCGGCCCGAGCGCGTTTGTGCCCCAGCCCACCGAAGGCATCAAGCTGATCGGTGCGCTGTACCGCGAGCCGACCATCGAGAACCTGAAAAAAATGATGAGCGTCTTCGTTTTCGACGCCAGCAGCCTGACCGAAGAACTGTTCCAGACCCGTCTGGATAACCTCCTGGCGCGCCGCGACCATCTGGAAAACTTCGTCAAAAGCAGCACCCTCAATCCCAAGCAGTTCCCCGACTTCAGCCATCGCCTGCACGAAATCAGCGCCGAAACCCTGCTGGTCTGGGGGCGCGAAGACCGCTTTGTGCCGATGGACACCGGCCTGCGCTTGCTGGCTGGCCTGCCTAAAGCGCAGTTGCACGTGTTCAACCGCTGCGGCCACTGGGCGCAGTGGGAACACGCCGACACCTTCAACCGCATGGTGCTGGACTTCCTGACCCACTGATGACCGAGACCGCCATGAATCCGACTCCCGAAACACTGGCCCAACTGGCCGCCGACCTGCGTCACGCCGAAACTCACGGCAACGCCATCGCACCGCTGCGCGAGCTGATCGGTGAAGACAACGCGACAGCCGCCTACACCATCCAGCAGCTCAATGTCGCCCACGGCGTCGCCAACGGGCGCCGGGTAGTGGGCCGAAAAATCGGCCTGACCAACCCCAAGGTGCAGGCGCAGCTGGGCGTGGACCAACCGGACTTCGGCACCCTGTTCGCCGACATGTGCTACGGCGACAACCAGACCGTGCCCATCGATCGCGTGTTGCAACCCAAGATCGAGGCGGAAATCGCCTTGATCCTCAAACATGACCTGCCCCACTCCGACACCACCTTCGACGAAGTCATGGCCGCCACCGGCTGGGTGGTCCCGGCCCTGGAAATCGTCGGCAGCCGTGTGCAGCAGTGGAACATCCGCTTTGTCGACACGGTGGCCGACAACGCCTCCAGCGGCTGCTACGTACTCGGCGGCCCGGCCCGCCGCATCGAGGGGCTGGACTTGCGCAATGCGGGCATGCGCATGACCCGCAATGGTGAAGAGGTTTCCAGTGGCAGCGGCGCGCAATGCCTGGGCCATCCGCTCAATGCGGCCGTGTGGCTGGCTTGCACCATGGCGCGCCTGGGCAATCCGCTGCAAGCGGGCGACATCATCCTGACAGGCGCACTGGGGCCGATGGTGGCCGTGGCCGCCGGTGATCGTTTCGACGCGCATATCGAAGGCATCGGCAGTGTCGGTGTGGACTTCTCGCAACACAGCAGCGCCGAGTAATCGGCGACTTGCGTGCAAATGAGGCAACAATAATGAACAAGAAACTCAAGGTCGCCATCATCGGCTCCGGCAATATCGGCACCGACCTGATGATCAAAATCCTGCGCAATGCCCGGCACCTGGAAATGGGCGCCATGGTCGGTATCGACCCCGCCTCCGACGGTCTGGCCCGTGCTGCCCGCATGGGTGTTGCAATCACCCACGAAGGGGTTGAAGGCCTGACGCGCATGGACGTGTTCAAGGACATCGACTTCGTGTTCGATGCCACCTCCGCCGGTGCCCATGTCAAGAACGACGCCTTTCTGCGCGCCATTAAACCCGGCATCCGCCTGATTGACCTCACCCCGGCTGCCATCGGCCCGTACTGTGTGCCGGTGGTCAATCTGGAGCAGAACCTCGACCAGCTCAACGTCAATATGGTGACCTGCGGCGGGCAGGCGACCATTCCGATGGTCGCCGCCGTGTCCCGTGTGGCCAAGGTGCATTACGCCGAAATCGTCGCGTCGATTGCCAGCAAATCTGCCGGTCCGGGCACCCGCGCCAATATTGACGAGTTCACCGAAACCACCTCCAAGGCCATCGAAGTGATTGGCGGTGCAACCAAGGGCAAGGCGATCATCGTGATGAACCCGGCCGAGCCGCCGCTGATGATGCGCGACACCGTTTTTGTGCTCAGCGAAGCGGCCGACCAGGCGCTGGTCGAAGCCTCCATCGTCGAAATGGCCGCCGCTGTGAACGCCTATGTGCCGGGCTATCGCCTCAAGCAGAGCGTGCAATTCGATGTGATCCCTGAAGACGCACCGCTCAACATTCCCGGACTGGGCAGGTTTTCCGGCCTCAAGACGTCGGTGTTTCTTGAAGTCGAAGGCGCCGCCCACTACTTGCCGGCCTACGCCGGAAATCTCGACATCATGACCTCCGCAGCCTTGGCCACCGCCGAGCGCATGGCGCTGTCGATGCTCAACGCCTGAGGGGAAAACCATGAACGGTAAAAAGATCTACATCAGCGACGTCACCCTGCGCGACGGCAGCCACGCGGTGCGCCACCAGTATTCGTTGCAGAACGTGCAAGACATCGCCCGCGCCCTGGACAAGGCCCGCGTCGACGCCATCGAAGTGGCCCACGGTGACGGCCTTCAGGGTTCGAGCTTTAACTACGGTTTTGCCTCCCATACCGATCTGGAGTGGATCGAAGCGGCGGCGGACGTGATCAGCCACGCAAAAATCACCACCCTGCTGTTGCCCGGCATCGGTACGGTTCACGACCTCAAGGCCGCATACAACGCCGGGGCCCGGGTGGTGCGCATCGCCACCCATTGCACCGAAGCCGACGTATCGAAGCAGCACATCGAATATGCCCGCGAACTGGGCATGGACACCGTGGGCTTCCTGATGATGAGCCACATGATCCCGGCCGAGCAGCTGGCGGCCCAGGCCAAGCTGATGGAGAGCTACGGCGCGACCTGCGTGTACATGGCCGACTCGGGCGGAGCGATGAATATGCAGGACATTCGCGATCGCTTCCGTGCTTTCAAGGCCGTGCTCAAGCCTGAAACCGAAACCGGCATGCATGCTCATCACAACCTGTCGCTGGGCGTGGCCAACTCGATTACAGCGGTTGAAGAAGGCTGCGACCGGATCGACGCCAGCCTCGCGGGCATGGGCGCCGGGGCCGGTAATGCCCCGCTGGAAGTGTTTATCGCCGCCGCCGAGCGCCTGGGCTGGAACCACGGTACGGACCTTTACACGCTGATGGATGCGGCGGATGACATTGTTCGACCGTTGCAGGATCGCCCGGTGCGGGTCGACCGCGAGACCTTGGCGCTGGGTTATGCCGGCGTGTATTCGAGCTTCTTGCGCCACGCCGAAATCGCTGCGGCCAAGTACGGGCTCAAGACCCTGGACATCCTGGTCGAGCTGGGCAAACGGCGGATGGTGGGCGGTCAGGAAGACATGATCGTCGACGTGGCGCTGGACCTGCTCAAACGCTAAAGCCTCCTGTAGCCGCTGCCGCAGGCTGCGATCGAGCCCGAAAGGGTCGCGCTTGTCCTGGAGCGAAGGTCCCTCGGACCTTATCGCAGCCTGCGGCAGCGGCTACAGGTCGTGCGCATCAGACGCACCTATTCATAACAACAATAAAACGGGTACAGCCCATGACTTCACTCAATCTGCAAATGGCCCGCACCATCGGCCTGTGTTTTCTCGTCGCCCTCATGGAAGGCCTCGATCTACAGGCCGCAGGGATCGCGGCTCAAGGCATGGCTGCCGCGTTCGAACTGGATAAATTACACATGAGCTGGGTGTTCAGCGCCGGCATTTTCGGCCTGTTGCCCGGTGCGTTCGCGGGTGGATGGCTGGCTGACCGCATTGGCCGCAAACGGGTGCTGATGGCCTCGGTGGGGCTGTTCGGGGTGTTCTCCCTTGCCACCGCATTGGCCTGGGACTTTAACAGCCTGCTGGTCGCACGTTGCCTCACCGGCGTGGGCCTTGGCGCCGCCCTGCCCAACCTGATCGCTCTCACCAGCGAAGTGGCTGGCCCGCGCTTGCGCGGTACGGCGGTAAGCCTGATGTATTGCGGCGTACCTTTGGGCGCCGCGCTGGCCGCCATGATCGGCATCGCCGACCTGGCCGGTGGCTGGCAGGTGGTGTTCTACGTCGGCGGTGTGGTGCCGCTGCTGATCGTGCCGCTGCTGGGGCTCTACCTTCCCGAGTCGCAGCAGTTTCGCAACGTTCAGGGCGAGGCGCCCATCGGTGTGGTTCAGGGCCTGTTTCGCGATGGCGCGGCACTGCCGACTGCGCTGATCTGGGTCAGCTATTTCTTCACCCTGATGGTGGTCTACATCCTGATCAACTGGCTGCCCAGCCTGGTGATCGGCCAAGGTTTCACCGGGCGCCAGGCCAGCTGGGTGATGCTCGCCCTGCAAATTGGCGCAGCGGCCGGCACCCTGTTTCTGGGCTGGATCATGGACCGCCTGCCCGCCTGGGCCCTGTCGGCGCTTATCTATATAGGCATCCTCGTGTCACTGACTGCCCTCGGGTTGGCCAGTCATTTGCCGGGCATGCTGGCAGCGGGCTTTATCGCCGGTTTCTTTGCCACCGGTGGCCAATGCGTGCTCTACGCCCTGGCGCCCCATTTCTATCGTCCCTCCATACGCGCTACGGGCGTGGGCAGCGCGGTGGCCATCGGTCGCCTCGGTGCCATGAGCGGCCCATTGGTGGCCGGCAAGATGCTCGCGCTGGGCACCGGCACCGCCGGGGTGATGCTGGCGGCGGCGCCGGGCATCGTGATCGCGGCCGTGGCCATGTTTTACCTGTCGGTGCGGCGCAACGCAGCAGCGCCGGACTGACAACCTGCGCGTCGAAAGGCGCGCAGTGCTCCACCCCCAATAACAATAAAAGTGAACCCGCCATGCTCAAGACTGTTCTTCGGGCGCTCAGCGCCTGCACCTGCGTTTTATCCATGGGCCCCGCCCTGGCCAGTGGTTTTATCGATGACAGCCACGCTGATCTGGTGATGCGCAACTATTACTTCGATCGCAACTACGTCAATGCAACGCCCCAGGCTGCTGCCCGGGAATGGGCACAGGGGTTTATCCTCAACCTGCGCTCGGGCTATACCGAAGGTCCGGTCGGGTTTGGCCTGGACGCCCAGGGTTTGCTCGGCGTGCGCCTGGACTCCTCGCGCGCACGCACCGGCACCGGCCTGCTGCCCTACAACGCCACCACCCGCGAACCTGCCGATGAGTACTCGGAGCTGGGGCTGACAGCCAAGGCCCGCGCCTCGAAAAGCGAGCTGCAACTGGGCACCATCAGCACCTTTTTGCCGATCGCATTCGCCAGCCCTACCCGCCTGCTGCCGCAAACGTTTCGCGGCGCGTATCTGAAGTCTCAGGACATTGACCAACTGACGCTGCACGTCGGCTGGCTGGACCGCATCAACCTGCGCGACTCTACCGACTACCAGAAAATGTCGGTCGGCTCGCCCAATGGCCGCTTCAATGGGGCGGCCCAGTCGAACCGCTTCATGTTTATCGGCGGTGACTACGCCTGGTCACCGCACCTGACCCTCAAGTACTACCACGCTGAACTGGCGCAACTGTACCGCAAGGATTTTTACGGCCTTGTCGATAATCGACCGATGGGCCCCGGCAGCCTGAAAAGCGATTTCCGCCTTTTTGTCACTGGCGAAGACGGCGCAGCCAAAGCCGGAACGGTGGACAACCGCAATGCGGCGCTGATGCTGACCTACAGCCTGGGCGCCCATAAATTCGGCGCCGGTTACATGCAACTGACCGGCAAGACCGGCATGCCGTATCTGTTTGGCACCGAACCGCTGGTGATCACCGAAGGCACCCTGAGTTCCGAGTTCCTGAACCCCAAGGAGCGCAGCTGGCAGGTGCGCTATGACTACAGCTTTGCCGGGATGGGCGCGCCGGGCCTCAACGGGATGCTGCGCTACGTGAGCGGTGACAATATCGAGCTGGCCCGATTCGGCGGCTCGAACCTGAGCGAGAGTGAAAAGGACATCGAGGTCTCGTACGTGCTGCAGAGCGGACCGCTCAAGGACCTCTCGCTGCGGTTGCGCAACGCCTGGTACCGCAACGATTTCACGGCACAGGCCAGCCACCGGGATGACAACGAACTGCGGGTCAATATCGATTACACCTGGAAGCTGTGGTGACGATTTACGACAACAATTGCGACATGGGCTGGCTGAGCAGGCAGGACTTTAGATAAGCTCTGCCACCCCCATCAGCAACCAGCGGTAAGCGCATGATTGAAGTCACCGAGGTTTCCATAGCCCAACTGCGCGCCGCGCTCGAATCCGGCCAAACCACGGCGGTCGAGCTGGTGCAGGCCTATCTCGCACGGATCGACGCCTACGACACCCCGCACACCCCTACCGCGCTCAATGCGGTGGTGGTGCGCAACTCGCAGGTGCTGATCGAGGCTCAGGCATCCGACGCCCGCCGGGCCAAAGGGCAAACCCTGAGCCCGCTGGATGGTATCCCCTACACGGCCAAGGACAGTTACCTGGTCAAGGGCCTGACCGCAGCGTCGGGCAGCCCGGCCTTCAAGGACCTGCTTGCCTGCCGCGATGCGTTCACCATCGAACGGCTGCGCGGTGGCGGTGCGATCTGCCTGGGCAAAACCAACATGCCACCCATGGCCAACGGCGGGATGCAGCGCGGTGTTTATGGCCGTGCCGAAAGCCCGTACAACGCCGACTACCTCACGGCCCCCTTTGCTTCGGGTTCGTCCAACGGCGCAGGCACTGCCACGGCGGCGAGCTTCTCGGCATTCGGCCTGGCGGAAGAAACCTGGTCGAGCGGACGCGGCCCGGCCTCCAACAATGGCTTGTGTGCCTACACGCCTTCACGCGGTGTGATTTCGGTGCGCGGCAACTGGCCGCTGACGCCGACCATGGACGTGGTGGTGCCGTTTGCCCGAACCATGGCCGACCTGTTTGAAGTGCTTGATGTGGTGGTCGCGGACGACCCTGACACCCGCGGCGACCTGTGGCGGCTGCAACCCTGGGTGCCGATCCCCGACGCCAGCGCGGTTCGCCCCGAGTCTTATCTGGCACTGATTGCCAATGCCGACAGCCTGGTCGGCAAGCGTCTGGGTGTACCGCGTATGTACATCAATGCAGACCCGGATGCGGGCACCTCTGAATCGCCGGGTATTGGCGGGCCGACAGGGCAACGCATTATCACCCGGGCCTCGGTGATCGACTTGTGGGAACAGGCGCGCAAGGCCCTTGAAGCGGCTGGCGCGCAGGTGATCGAAGTGGATTTCCCGCTGGTGTCCAACTGCGAGGGTGATCGCCCGGGGGCACCGACGGTATTTACCCGGGGCCTGGTGTCCAAGGAGTTCATGCATCACGAGTTGTGGGACCTTTCAGCCTGGGCGTTCGATGACTTCCTGCAGGCCAACGGTGATCCCAAACTCAACCGCCTGGCCGACGTCAATGGCGACCTGATCTTCCCGCACGACCCTGGCACCCTGCCAAACCGCGAAGATGATCTTGGTGCCGGCATGGACGAGTATGTGCGCATGGCCAAGCGCGGGATTACCCCGTGGGACCAGATCCCTACGCTGCAAGACGGCTTGCGCGGGCTTGAACAGACGCGCCGGATCGACCTTGAAGACTGGATGGACCGCCTGGGGCTCGATGCCGTGTTGTTCCCGACCGTGGCCGATGTAGGGCCGGCGGATGCGGATGTCAATCCGGTGTCTGCGGACATCGCCTGGAGCAATGGTGTGTGGGTGGCCAACGGCAACCTGGCCATTCGGCATTTGGGTGTGCCTACGGTCACCGTGCCGATGGGCCTGATGGCGGACATCGGCATGCCGGTGGGGCTGACCTTTGCCGGGCGCGCCTATGATGATTCGACGTTGCTGCGCTTTGCTTCGGCGTTTGAGGCTACGGGCTCCAAGCGAGTAATTCCGCCGCGTACGCCGCCGTTGTCGGGCGGTTAACAGAAAGATCTCGTCAGCGGTCACCACCTGACCGCTCTGTAGCCGCTGACGAGTAGAACGAGGCTGCGATCGATCGCGAAGCGGTCGCAAAACCGGTACACGCGGTTTACCTGATTAACTGTAGAAGCCGACTTTACGACTGCTGCGCAGCCGATCGCAGCCTCGCGGAGCGAGTCAGCGGCTACAGATTCGTCGCCTGGCTCGCGTCGTAATCCGCTCTGTAGCCGCTGACGAGTAGAACGAGGCTGCGTTCGATCGCGTAGCGGTCGCAAAACCGGTACACGCCGTTTACCTGATTAACTGTGGAAGCCGACTTTACGACTGCTGCGTCGCAGTGGCGCACCAAACCGATCGCAGCCTCGCGGAGCTCGTCAGCGGCTACAGATTCGTCGCCTGTCTCGCGTCGTAATCCGCTCTGTAGCCGCTGACGAGTAGAACGAGGCTGCGATCGATCGCGAAGCGGTCGCAAAACCGGTACACGCGGTTTACCTGATTAACTGTGGAAGCCGACTTTACGACTGCTGCGCAGCCGATCGCAGCCTCGCGGAGCTCGTCAGCGGCTACAGATTCGTCGCCAGTCTCACGTCGTAATCCGCTCTGTAGCCGCTGACGAGTAGAACGAGGCTGCGATCGAGCGCGTAGCGGTCGTAAAACCGGTACACGCGGTATGCCTGATTAACTGTGGAAGCCGACTTTACGACTGCTGCGCAGCCGGACGCAGCCTCGCGGAGCTCGTCAGCGGCTACAGATTCGTCGCCTGTCTAGCGTCGTAATCAACTCTGTAGCCGCTGACGAGTAGAACGAGGCTGCGATCGAGATGGTGCGCAACTGCGACGAAGCGGTCGCAAAACCGGAAATTACTCAGTTAGCCGCTCTGAACAGTAAGCATGGCAATAGAGGCCTAACACCCCACCTGCTGAGGAACTTTAATCTTTGTGCCTTTAACCAATAACGGCACACCGGGATACACGTTGAATGACTCACTGGCTTTACCATCAACAGTCACGTCTTTCACCGCAAAACGCGTCGTACCCGAAGCGTAAAAACGCGCGCCATCCGCTTCACATTTAACCGTTAACGTTGACGTTTCTTTCTGCGGCATATGCCGAATCAGTGAGCTAAAGGCAAGGTTGACCACCACATTGCCCGCCACGCTGGTTTGCTTGGGGTCGATGAGGTTGACCACCGGTTTTACTTCCAGGCGGTAAACCTGTTCCTCTTCGATAGAAACCAGAGGCTTGATGGTGATTTTCTTGCTCTGTCCTGGGGCCAGCATCATCTTGAAAGGTGTGGCATAGAGCTTGGGTTGCGTCACCTGGACGATAGATTCCAGCCGTTCATCCTCAAACTCGACCCCTGGATTGAACAGGCGCGACAGCGAGATGGAGACAAACTCGGGGCGCTCGCCGTCGTTGGAAATGTCGAGCGTTACAGGCTTATCCGATACCTCAGTGACCGCCGGCGTGACGTTGATCACGGCCGACGCTGGCGATGCTAGAACAAGCCCGCACAGAACAAAAAAAAGGCCGTTAGTAAATGGTTTCATAGGTTTCTCGTAATAACTGAAGCATACCCTTGTGGCCTGGGCATGCCTGTTAACAGCAGGCGAACCTTAAAGGTTAGAAATTACCGGCTCGAAGGTCAGGGATAACACACCCGTGTAGGTGCCGACGGTTTCCCTGAACGTACCAGCCGGTGGATAAGCCGAGATGGAGAGGCCGTAATAGCCGATGGAATCCACACCCGCCACGCCCTGCACGGGATTTTTAAAGACTGTCGGTGTTGCGACTGCCAGGGTTTTTGGCGCCTGGCCTTCTGCGTTCAGCTCCACGATGGGTTGCAGGAAGACTTTCGAGGCATTACTGGCGTTGCGTATCACCAAGGGCTGATCCAGGCGCACCTGAAAATCCCTGTTGGTGGAGACAACTTTCAATCGGGCTTGCACCGCATAGGCGGAGTCCAATCCACCCGACTGTGACATTTTCAACCCCTGGTCAAACCATCCGCCCGTATCGCTGGTCACGAAAAAGTTGTTTTGTTTACTGACCGTGGCGGTAATTGTGCTGGTGACTTTACCTTGCAGATCGATATCCACCGCAAAGGCCACGGCCGGCAGAGTGCCCAGGACGGCCAGCAGGCTAGCCAATGCTACGTTGTTCATGTGTTACTCCGATTGAGGATTAATCCTTGAAGTTGCCAAGTTCTGGTAAATCACCATGCCGTATCCGACGCTGACCGACAGGGGCGCCAACACGCCGTCTGGACCTTGCACTTGTACGGTCACGTGCTCTCTGGGCCTGAAGGTCACGCGCCACACCTGATTGCTGTCAGGTGTACCCAGGGTTTTGATGTTCATCCGGTACTTTTGCCCCGGCGCCAGCACCAATCGGGTAGGCGTCACCAGCAAACCGGGTTTGGGCACCTGACTGATCGCCAGCAACTGCTCCGGTTTCTCACCGGGGTTGAGAACCAGGGCTTGCTCTACATCCAGATACAGGGGGGAGTCCCCGGTGTTCTGGGCGTAGAGCGCGCCTTGAAGTTGCTCGGGCACAAAGCGTAATTCAGGGGGCGAAAGTTTCAATACTCCCGCCGCCATGCCATTTAACGGGCTGATACATAACCAGCCCAACAGCAAGGCCACGGGAAATTTTATATACCTGCCCACTTAAGGTTTCGCGACAACAGTGAAGGTCAATATATCGCTGTAAGCACCCGCTTTTACCGTTTTGTCAGGTTGAGCATTGAAGGTAGGTGTGAAGCACGTTCGCCCCCCTGCATCCAACGAAAACAAACGATTTAGAGTATTGGGCAAAAATACGGCATCGGTGCTACTTTTGAGAGTTAATGTATAAGGAACCGTTTGCGAACTGTCTTCCAGGCTCTTTAGCAGATAACGACCGTTCGCCGACAAGCCATTGCTATTCGTCGCATTAATTAAATATCTCTGACTGGTGAGCGCCGTTACCCCCTCATAGTTGAAACACAACTGGTCTTTGGTCGCTGGTAACGCCAAGACAGTTTCTTCACCCGCTGGCAACTCACCCAGATTCCAGTCCGGTGCGGTCATGGTGACTTTGGGAAATACGGCAGGAGGAGGGTCCGTTGGGTTGCTATAATGTGGACAATTGCCTCCCTTCGTACTGGGCCCTATATAAATCCAACCTTTCTCATCTGCGACAGAGAGGCCGCCGCGAGTAGTCAGCACGTTAGCTGCGCGCACACCAATCGCAGGCCACGTGCTAATCCTGGCAATTGGTATTTTCATTACAAGCCTCGCGGAAAATGCATTCGCTTTTGACCAATTCACCCCCCCCTGCCCACCTTGAGAAAAATATAAAACATAATTATCGTCTCCATAAAGTTGGTCATTGGACTTACCATCTAATGCAGAATCTGCTATATCCTCACTATTAATTGGAGTACCGTTAGCATTATAAGCCATAAGCAAATAACCGCGAGATTGAAACGTACTGTAATCGATGCGAGCCTGTGTCGCCGCATTAAAATTTAAAGTAATTCCATAAACGTAATTAAAGCCAGTAATCTGAAAAGTACAGTCACTATAACTCGCAACAACATCACTGTACGAAACAATATGCGCTAATGCCTCTCCCGAAAAAATCAGCCCTACAAAAGCAAGGAAAGAACCTAAAGGATTTATCGAACGCTTGCGCAATAATTTAATATGGGGAGAGTTACCAGACACAACCATTCTATTCAACAGAATTCTATTTATTGACATTGTAGCACCTGCGATTTTTCATCAACCATAAACTTGAGACTCTTTGTGGCGAAGTGTTGTGGCGTCCCCGGAAACAAGGCAATTTTGGCTTTGGGTAGTTTGATACCTGCACTCTCAAGTCCCGATACCTGCACACTTATATTGCCCGTATTTTCCAGCGTCACACCGCCGTCTTTGCAGTGATAGGTCCAGCTCGCCTGTTGTTTGGCTGGGGGCGGCATATGCCGAACCAATACCCCGTAGCCAATGGCAACGGACATGGGCGCGGTGATTTTGTCTTTAGGCGCCTGCTCTACCTGCATGGCCCGTACCGGCACGATATACAGGCGGTACAAGGTCTCGGCCTCGGGCTCGACCAGCGACTTGAGGCTGATAGCGCGGCTCTGCCCCGCCCCCAATGTGAGTTTGTCAGGGCTGGCTAGCATGCCCGGATGCGTCAGGGCACTCAGCGGCTGTTTTATTTCCGGCGACACTCCGGGGTTCATCACCTTTTGCAAGCTGATGGACAAATACAGCGGCTCGTCACCGAGGTTTTTAACGTTCACCGAGTGCTCGTGATTGTTGTAAACCTTGAGGGTGGCCGGCATGACCATCAACTCGCCTTCGGCCTGGGCCAGGCTTGAGCCAAGGCACATCAGGCTCAGCACTATCGTACGTAACTTCATAAAAGTTTCCTGTCAGGTTGTGCGCTTACTTGCACAAGTAATGGCTAGGCTGCACCGGCTTGGACAGATCACAGGTGTAACGCCCCCCCGCCCCTTCGACCGAAATATTCGCCAGCACTGCTTTGCTGCTGATCGAGAACAGGCCATTGGCATAGGCCGTGTCCCCGGTCTCGTGAATGGTGCCGCCCACCGGCTTGCCAGCCGCGTCCACCAATATGCCGCTGTAAACCATGTTGATATCCACCTTGGCCTTGGCGTTGTAAACCTGGCCTGGATGAGCGCGGATAATGTTCGCCGGTACTTCGATGTTCATGTCCATGTTTTCGCTGTCACTGCTGACACGAGCAAAGGGCACATCGCTGTACTGGTTAACTGGCACGGCATAGGTACCGTCGCCCGCAACCGGCTGACCTTCCACTTTGAAGCCGTAAGGCGTTTCACCCAGCGCAGGTGTTTGCAGAAGCATGGCGCTGCCGTTGCTGTAACGCCCCAGGGCAATGCCATCTGCGTTCGCAGCAAACATGCCGCGGTAGTTGAAGTCGACGTTACTGGCCGAATCACTGTGCCCCAGGTTAAGGGACGCATCGCCACGGGTACCTGCACGGCTGCCATAAGCGTTGAAGCTGTTGGTGCTGTCTACGCGGCTGACCGTGACACCGGTCGAAGTGGTGCCAAAGTTGTCGTCATAGTCCTTGCGATAGTCGCCACTCAACTGGGTTTTACCGCCGTACTGGGCCGCACGCACGCTGGCTTGCGACTTATCGAGCATCCAGGTCATGTTCAAGTAAACGGTGTAGTCGCTGTCACCGGGCATGGCGTTGGCTTTTTGCACGCCCAGGGCGAAGGTCGACCATAAACCGTTGGGTTTGTAGTTCCAGCGTGCTTCAAGTTGCTGGGTCTCCCCACGACCATAGTCCCGGTAGTTGTAGCCCAGCGTGACGCCGGCAATGTTTCTGCTGTAAGAAAGGCTGGAGCTGGGGGTGCCGTAATAAAAACGCGAGACGTCGGTGTTCTGATACCTGCTGAGCATCAAGTTGCCCAGTACCGGGTCGTTCATGCTCAGGTTGAAGTAACCGCCCGTGCCATTCTCGCCGCTCAACACACCCACTGTTGGGTCAACACTCAGCGTGCCAAAAGAGGAAGGTCGGGTGACGTTGACTTCAGAGGCCCAATCAGAGTCTTCACCGGAAACAGCCGCGGCGTTTAAATAGAACTGGCTCATATTGCGGCTGATGGCGGCTTCTAGCAGTTGCCCGCCCTCGTCCATATCCTGCCCCGCCGTGACGCGCCAAGAGTTTGCACCGCCGAAGTTCAGGTTGTTGATGTCCTGGGTCTGCTCGCTGATCAAATTACCGTTGCGATCGACCAGGCGAATCTCGACAGGGTAGTAGCCCCCGGGCAAGTCCATAAAGCTGACTTCGTTACGCCCCAGAATGGCCGGGCGTTTAAGAATCAGGCGACCATTGCGGTAAAACTCGTAGTTACCTTCGGCCGTAGAAAACAGCACCAGCGAGCCCACGTCCCGGTCGCTGCGCATATAATCCTGGCTGCCCAGGGTAATAAACTGGTCGAAACTGGGCGACAGCACCGTACTGACTGAACCCGAGCCATAGTCGATACTGTTTTGCTTACCGGCACGCACATAGGTGTCGGCAAAGTTCTTCTGCAGGTAATAGGACGAAACGCCCTGGTCACGGCTGCTTTGACCACGGTTTTGGCTTCGGTTAGCGTACCAGTTCATATAGCCAAAACTGCGACCCGGCAAGCCAAGCCAGGTGGTGCCGTTCAAGTTGAAAGCACTGTAGCTTTCAGATGAACCCCGCATATCCAGAGACTGATTATTGATCAGCCCCCACGTAGTATCAGGCGCAAGAAAATCTTCGCGCGTGGAGAGAATCTTTAGCGTGCGACGTGCCTTGTCCAGGGTGACGTAATGATCAGCCACCTTCAGATCACAACCCTCCTTGCATTGCTTATAGTCAATTTTTGACAGCACCTCTTCGATAACGCGCCGATCTTCAGCGTCAATACCATTATCCGCATACTGACGCGCATCAAATACAAGGGCATTTCCAGACACTGAATAACTGATAAAACCAGGCAATGTCTTACCATTGTAAGTAGCGACATACTTCGCCGTATTATCCATCTCAACCGTACTGAAACCTTCAGGCACCCCATAAGATATCTTTACTTCAGCCAAGGTATGTGAAGAAAAAGCCGTAACAATACAAGCCGCCAATATATGCAACTGAAAGGGAATCTTATGGGTGAACATCCTGATCTTCCGTCACTGGAAAAGAAGAGCCCCTTACGGGGCCCTGGGCATTTGATGGGAACTAATGCCGGCGTTACGGAGCTGGAGTTGGCTCGAACAGCATGACCAGGTCACCGCTGTAGCTACCATTGGTGCTTACGGTGCCTACCTTGGTAGGTGCGTTTACACTGACAGCCAGTTGGTGAATCTGGTCATAGCCGCCAACACCGGCAACGGTTTGATCAACGGTCAGCGCACTACCGTAAGTCAGAGGTTTTGCGTTCAAGCTCACAGCAGCGTTGGTCATCTCATAAGCGCCGTTGGACATTTTCAGTGGCTGGGCCAACGTGACGTTAAAGTCGTCAGCAGAGCTCCAAACACGCACAGGCAGTGTTTTCGAGAACGAAGTTTGAGTGTGGTTGTTTGCAGCCAACTCTTCGGTGCCGTACCAGGTTGAACCGTCTGCCTTGGAAACGAACAGCGTGTCGTTAATCTGTGCAGTCAGGGTGATCTTCTTGGACACAGTGTTATCTGCAGCCTGCGCCATACCAACCAATGCGCCGCTCAGGCCAAGAGCAATCAAAGCAACTTTAAAGTTCATCTTATATATCCAAGGTAGGGAAAATGTCGCCAAACAGATCATGCATCAAGCATTAGATATGGTTGGCAGTTGTTCATTAAAGGCAGTTCCTACTGCCTGACAAAATAATGACATGACCGCCCCCATTCAACCATAAGACGAATCTTAATGAGCCCCCACCTTCAACAAAATGACAGGACCTTCATAATATTAAACGCCCCCCTGCTCACGACAGGCCAATATGCAAATTATTACCTGACTTTAAGGATTGTCTTATATGCAACAGCGTGTGCCAAACATACAGTATCGGAATGAAACTGAAAATGTACTTGCACGCCATAAACCCTCTTCTTTCATCGCCTCATTCGGCAAGACGCTTATTATGGGCAGTGGCTACCATACTGTTGGCAGGGCTGCTGGCCGGGGTCTATAACTTTTTGCTCTTTACGTTCAATACCGAGTTATCCCAACGTCGCGGGTATATGAGCAGTGCCATTGCCGAAGCCCATACCTTTTTCACCACCCGCCAGGCGCTGCTGGAAAGCATCAGCCTTTCGGCGACGCGTCAGCCGCAAGGTGAGTTTGTATCGGTCTCCGCTGAAGAAATTCATTTACTCCTGGGGCCCTCACCGCAACAGCAATGGAGCCTCTGGCTGACTGAGCGCTTGCGTGATTATATGAAAGAGAAACAGGTCAACCTGGTTTACGTCAGCACAGGTGCCAACGCCAAAGTATCCCGCCTTTATAACGCCACCGATGCCGTGAGCGGTTTTTCCGAAACCATCCTGCGCCAGCTTGAATCCCTGAAACACGATGACAGTGCACTGCTCGATGAGCTGTGGTTATCCGAGCAGAACAGCCCCCATGCCCGGCTGTATATTTTTATCCGCCTGGATGAGCGCGACCCTCAATCCGGCTGGCTGGGGCTGGAAATGGATTCCGGCGAAGTCTCGACGGCCCTGAGTGATCAGAGCGCCGGGCAATTTATGATGCTCAACTCGCAGGGCTCTTTGCTGTTCACCAACAGCCTTGTGCATGCATTGGGTGACAGGCTGTTGCCGCTGCAAGACCAGAACTTCTTCGGCCTGGTCGGTAGCCGGTGGTGGCCGGATCATGTGGTTATCCGCAAACAACTCAAGTCGTCTGACTGGCAGTTGGTGTACTTCATCGACTTGCGTTCAGTCATGCTGTCGTTATGGCCGCAGTTGCTGGGGGCACTGCTGTTTTGCCTGATCAGCCTGACGTTGGTGTGGCTGTTGATGCGGCGCCTGGAGCAGCGCTTTATCGCCCCCACGATTCATCGCATCCAGGCGCTGGTCGAAAGCGAGCTGTTCAGCCGCGACGTGATTCAGACCGCACCTGTGGCGCTGTGTGTGCTGCGTCGCAGCGATGGCCAGGTGGTGCTGGAAAACACCCTGGCCCAACAATGGATGGGCCAGGGCGGTGAACGCGAAGCGTTGAGCGCCACCTGGATACAGCGCGCCTTCGGCAGTGCCGAGCCAGAGCTTACCGACTACTTTGAAACGGCCGACGGCCGCCACTTGTATTTAAGCTGTGCACCGACCCGCTATAGAAGCGAGGACGTGCTGCTGTGCGCCTTCAGCGACATCAGTACTCGCACCCAGATTGAAACAACGCTGCAACAGGCACGGCAAATAGCAGAAGCTGCCAACGAAGCCAAAACCCTGTTCCTGGCCACCATGAGCCATGAGATTCGCACACCGTTACATGGGGTGCTGGGCACGCTGGAACTGCTGGGGCGCACTCAACTGGACCCCCAGCAAAAGGATTATCTGCATGCTATCGAAAGCTCCTCCGCCACGTTGTTACAGCTGATTTGTGACGTACTGGATGTATCAAAGATCGAAGCAGGGCAACTGGCGCTGGAACTGAGCGAGTTCTCTGTGCTGGAACTGGCTCAGGAGGTTGTTCAAGCCTATGCCGCCGCTGCACAGCGCAAGGGGTTGAAACTCTACGCCTGCTATGACCCCAAGTTGCCGGACCGGGTTATAGGTGATGTGGCGCGCATTCGCCAGGTGCTCAACAACCTGTTGAGTAACGCCGTGAAATTCACCGACTCCGGCCGAGTGGTTCTGCGCTTGAGCCTGCAGAGTCGTGAAGGTGAACGGGCCAGTCTGTTGTGGCAAGTTTCAGACACGGGCAGAGGCATTCCACAGGCCGCGCAGCCTTTTATTTTCGAGCCGTTCTACCAGAGCGAAGGCAGCACCCATGGGGTGGCTGGCACCGGCCTTGGCCTGCCGATCTGCCTGCGTTTAATCCAGTTAATGAATGGCAGCATCCGCATGGTCAGTGAAGTGGGCCTGGGCAGCAGTTTTTCCCTCAGCCTGCCTTTGGAGGTGCCAGCCACCAGCGGCTTGTCAGCGGCCCTGCCCGAGCTGCTGCCGGAAACCATCCATGTGGTTTCACCTGTGCGTGAACTGGCCGAGACCGTCAGCGGTTGGCTGCGCAAGTGGGGCGCGCGCCCACAAATCGGCCACCCTGCGCACCACCAGGGTGATACAGCCGCTGTTTTGCTTGAGTTACACCCAGGCTCCCTTGAGCAACGGCTGGAACCTGACTGGGATGGCCCGGTAGTGCTGGCCACTGGAGACGGCAACCACGAACCACAGATCATTGACGGCACATGGAAGGTCAACCTCAATCATTTAAAAGCCATCCATCAAGCCGTCGGCGAGGCACAGGGTGTGCAGGTGCTCAAACCCAACAAGCCCAATGAAATAAATGAATTGAAAAGGCTCAACCTGAAGATCCTGGTAGCCGAAGACAACGTGATTAATCAATTGATTATGAGCGCACAGCTGGAAAAACTCGGCTGCTGCGTCGAGCTGGCCTCCAATGGCGAAGAAGCACTGTCCATTTGGCACAAAGGAAAGTTCGATTTGCTGATCACCGACGTCAATATGCCCAAAGTCAACGGTTATGAACTGACCCGCCTGCTCCGCAGCCAAGGTTGCCTGTCACCGATCATCGGCGCCACCGCCAACGCCATGCTTGGCGAAGAAGAACTCTGTCTTGGGGCCGGAATGAACCACTGTCTGGTCAAACCTTTCAACTTGCAGGCCTTGTTTAACTGCCTTGCGCCTTACGAAGGAGCAGCCCATGAAACCCTTTAGCATTTTGATTGTTGAGGATCATCCTTTTCAGCGGATGTATTTACAGAACCTGTTCAGCGAGTTGGGAGACTTTTATCTGGAGTGTGCACAAGACGGCGCACACGCCCTGGCCTGCCTGCAACGGCATAATTACGATTTAGTCCTCACCGATCTGCTGATGCCTGGCATGGATGGTGTGCAGTTCATCCAGAAGCTGGCAGCCCTGCGCTCACGACCTGCCCTGGCAATCATGAGCTCGTCCTCACGACGCATGCTGATGGCCGCAAGCCTGGTTGCCCGCAATCTGGAGGTCAACGTCATCGGGCTGATTTCAAAGCCGGTGCGGGCCAGCGCCCTGCGGGATCTGATCGACCAGCTCATGAGGCTGCGAGATAAAACGCCACCGGCACCCCTTGCCGATATTGACCGCCAGTCACTGATTGACGCACTGGACAACGCAGAGTTTGAGGCCTGGTTTCAGCCCAAAAAAGCATTGGCCAATGGCCGCATCGTGGCTGCCGAAGCACTGGTGCGCTGGATACATCCCGAACACGGGGTGCTGTTACCCGGGGTGTTTCTGCCCGCACTGAGCACCTTTAATCTGGAGGAACGCCTGTTATGGCTGATGCTTGAACAAGGTATCGAGGCCCAGGCGCAATGGGCCAGGCAAGGCTATGACATACCTGTGTCGATCAACCTGCCTACCCACCTGCTTAACAGCGATGACCTTCCCGATCGTATTCACGCGTTCGTTCTGCGCCACAACGGTGTGCCGGAAAAAGTGTTCTTTGAGTTGATGGAGTGCTCAACCCCTCAACAAATGAGTAGCTTTTATGCGGGTGCTTGCCGGTTACGGATCAAGGGGTTCGGGCTGTCACAAGACGACTTCGGCAAAGGTTACAGCTCCTACATCAACCTGGTCTCGACCCCTTTTACCGAGCTCAAGATCGACCGGGCGCTGGTGCGCGGCTGCAGTGAAAATGAAGAGCTGGCGCAAGCCTTGACCAGCATCGTCGGGCTTGGACGGCAACTGGGCCTGACCGTTGTCGCGGAAGGTGTAGAAACAGCGCAAGAACTTGCCTTTTTGCACAAGATCGACTGCACTCAGGTCCAGGGCTTTTTGATCTCCCACGCTGTCTCTAGCGACTTGTTTGCGCAGTTGTTGACTCATGATGGCCCGGCAAGCGCATTTTAGGCGCTTGAGGGTTTTTTGAAGGTTAACTCTTTTGTACGAATCGCTTTGTTCAGGGCTTCAAGATGACTGCGCGTAACACCCTCCTTGATAAGTTGACCAAGAGCTCACTGCGCCTTAACAAAGGGCTTACCGTTCTACTCGCACTCGCATTGCTGTTGATTGGAGTCAGCTATTGGGGCGTGCAGCGCATGCTTGACGAGCAACGCGAGAATGTGGGTTTTCACTTTGCCCGGCTGATGGAAAGCATTCGTGAGCACGAGTCTTTTCTCAACACCGTATCCAGGGAAAGCACCAAGGGCAGGCTGCTGGAAAAACTGCATGCACCGATAAACCTGCACGACCCGGCACCTGCGCAGGGTGACAACGTCTATGTGGGGCGAGAGTATTCGTTCTCTCTGCCGTTCAGTGTAAGAATCAACCCGACCACCATCCCTGCCCTGCAGAACAGCAAAATCACTGAATTGGGCGCCCATCTGGCCAACTATTACAGCGCGTATTGGTCCGCCTCGCACTATCAGTCACCGCAAATTTACGTGTTCAATGTCCCGGACAATTTTGAGCTCAGCGTCCCGGCCCACGGACGGCTGCGCGGTGTGGCCCATACGCAGGTAGGTGAGTCAGCCTTTGTCATACAGCAGATTCTGGCGTCCAGAACCGCAAACACTGCGCAGGGAGAAGCCAACTCTGTGCATTGGCTGCCCTATATCGGCAGGCCCGGTAGTGGCAGCGCCCCAAACATGCTGAGCTATGTCGATATTGATCTGCCCTCCACGCAACTGCATATTTCCGGTGCCAGTCCAAGGGTCGTGGTTGCTTCGTTGCTGAATCTGGCTCAGGTCAACAATGTCGAGCGAATCACGCAGCGGTCGATCTATGACCATTTCATCCTGATCGCTCCCACTGGCGAGACAGTGATTGGCGCGCCCAAGCCGGAACTGGCGCTGCATGACGGGCTGAACCTTAATAGCGAGGGCCTCGTATTTCAGATCAGCAGTGCTGAGCCAAAGCCCTGGACCGGCATTTACATCATCAGTTTTACAACCTTTCTGGACTATGCCTTGTGGGCTTTACTGGGCCTGCTCGCGCTGTTGCTGGCGGGACTGGGTTGCGGCTGGGCGTTCAGCCGGTGGTACAAAAAACGGGTCATCGTGCCCGCGCGACAAGCTCACGACGATATTGCCGAGCGTGAGGCTTTCAGTCAGACAGTTATTGAAAGTGCACCTACCGGTCTATGTGTGGTGAGGTGCAGCGATCACAAGGTATTGCTTGAAAACCAGCTCGCCCAGCAATCGCGCAGCTCGGCAAAGCTTGTTGCTGCTCTCGAGAAGCACCATGAGCTGTCTGCTCACGGTAAAACCGAGCTGGAGATTGACGGTCGCCATTTACAGGTGGGTGTTGTTTTTACCCGCTACCACGGTGAGGACGCCTGGCTTTGTGCCTTCCACGATGTGACTAACCATATTGAAGATGCGACCATCCTTGAGCACGCGCGCCAGGCTGCAGACTCGGCCAACAAAGCCAAAAGTCGTTTTCTGGCAACCATGAGTCATGAAATCCGCACCCCCCTCTATGGCGTATTGGGCACGCTGGAACTGCTGGAACTCACGGCTCTGCAACCGCGTCAGCAGGAGTATCTGCACACCATCCAGCGCTCATCGTCGACCTTGTTCCAGCTAATCAGCGATGTTCTGGATGTCTCCAAGATTGAAGCGGGACAGATGACCATCGACAGCCAGGACTTTTGCCCCCTGGATATAACCGAAGAAACGATGAGCACCTACAGTGCCTTTGCCCTGAACAAAGGCTTGCAACTCTATGCCTGCATTGATGCCCAGATACCCGCCAGGGTACGGGGTGACCCGGTGCGCATCCGTCAGATTCTCAATAATCTGCTCAGCAATGCCATCAAGTTCACCGACAGCGGCCAGGTAGTTTTGTGGGTCCGCACACTGGAGCAAAACGAGGAATACAGCACTCTGGAATGGCAAGTCAGCGACTCGGGCATCGGTATTTCCCCTGCACAACAAGTGCAACTGTTCGAGCCTTTTTATCAAGTGCGCACTACCTTCAGTGAAGGAGGCGCAGGCCTGGGGCTGTCCATTTGCCGACGGCTGTGCGAGTTGATGGGTGGTTCACTTGAGGTGATAAGCGAACCCGGTCTGGGCAGCAGTTTTTCCTTGCAACTGAGGCTCAAACGCGAGCCTGGAGAGCTGGCCGACTGCCCTGAGTTCGGGCCTCAGACAGTACCCGTTTATGTACGGGCACCGGCCCCTGAGCTGGCACAACATATCTGTGCATGGCTAAGTCGAATGGGGGTACACGCTCGGCTGCTGAACGATATGCAGTCGGTTGACCGCTCAGCACTGCTGGTAGACATCCTGGCATCGGACACTCATCACGACTGGCCGGGCCCGCGCATTATTGCCAGGCCAGACGGGCGCAACCCACCTGAGTTCAGTGCCAATGGCTGGGAAGCAGATGCCAATTCCATTCGGGGGATTGCCTGGGCCGTGAGCTTTGCACAGCAAGGAATCGCCACGCCCGTCAGTGACTCACTCCCCAGACAAAACCAACAGCTGCAACTGCGCGTGCTGGTTGCCGAAGACAACCCGATCAATCGAGAAATCATCAAGGAACAACTGGAGGCGCTGGGATGCTTCGTAGTGGTGGCCATCAATGGTGAACAGGCACTTGAATTCTGGATGCCCGGCGTGTTCGACCTGGTACTGACCGACGTCAACATGCCGGTGCTCAACGGTTATGAGTTGGCCAGGGCCCTGCGGGCACAAGACTCGGAACTGCCCATTATCGGCATTACTGCCAATGCCATGCGCGAAGAAGGCAAACGCTGCGCCGCTGCCGGCATGAACGCCTGGATGGTCAAGCCCTTGAGCATGCATACCCTGCATGCCCAACTGCTCAAGCACTGCAAGGGCGTACTGATTGATCCTGGCATGACGACTGACCAGCCCCCGGCCCCCACAAGCGGCATCGATCAAGTCCAGCTCTCGCCCCGAATGCGCGAGCTGTTCTTCAGCACGATGTACGAAGATGTGCACATGATTCAAGTTGCGCTGGACAGTAACGATGCCATGGCACTGGCACATCAGTTGCACAGCATGGGCGGAGCCTTGGGCTCAGTACAGTCTTACGCCCTGGCCGATACCTGCAGTGAACTTGAACTCCAGCTAAGAGAACGTGGCGTTACACCTCAACTGGCACAGGATGTCAGCGACTGGCTGGAACGAATTGCTGCATTGCTAAAAAAACTGGAGGCTCCTGACTTATGAAGCCATTCGATCTACTCGTGACGTTTCACGGATAACGTGCCATGCGCAAACTTAATGTTGTAATCGCCGACGATCACCCCATTGTGCTGTTGGGCTTGCTTGAATTGATTGAGCGCGACGGACGCTTCCATGTTGTCGGCCAGGCGGTAGGCTCTGAAGGGCTGGTGCAGCTGCTGGAGAAGCAGGCTGTAGACCTTATCGTCACGGATTTCAGCATGCCGGCAAAATCACCTTATGGTGACGGCCTGAAACTGGTGGAGTATTTGAAGCGTCACTACCCCAGTGTGCGCATTCTGGTGTTGACCATGATATCCAGCCCCTTGATTCTCACTCGCCTGCACGAACTGGGAGTGGCCGGGATCATTCAAAAAAGGCATTTGCACAACGAAATCGAAGTCGCGCTCAACGCTGTTATCCAGGGCATGGAATACCAGAATGCTGACGCAACGGCTAAATCGTTGACTGATAACCTGCTGACCTTGAATGAGCGCTTCGCCACTCTGTCACCCAAAGAGCACGAAATACTTCGTCTTTTTGTCTCAGGGCAAAGTGTCAGTGACATCGCAAGAGGGCAAAACAGAAGCTCTAAGACCATCAGTGCTCAGAAAATTTCTGCCATGCGTAAACTGGAAGTGACCAGCGACCAGGATTTGATCACCTATTGCCTGGAGACCAATATCTTTAAATAGGATTTAGCAGGGGTCTCAATGGTCGCGGTAGAGATGGCAGCTACCTGCCCCGCGATACGTACGTGCACAACCGCCGCAAACGGCCCCTGCCCATGTGTAGCCCGACTTGAGTAGTCCCGTGTTGTTCAATGCTGATTTCTGTATAGGCCATGGTTTCACCTTACCTAAGGATGAGGTGTTGTACCCAGCTTTTGCGGTCGCCCTTATAAGAATAAGGAACGTCTTATATTCTTTTCCCGCCAGCCCAAATATGATGACCGTTATTGAAAGACGCCATAGTTATTGAGGTAGGTTGCGCCAATTGCCAAAAGCAATATTTACATGTATTCCCTACTACCGGAACAACCGACTTTAGCCTCCGCTAACTCAAGATACATTTGCGGTTTTTTCTGCACACCAAAACTCCTAGCCGAGTGCTTGCATTCATCTGCACAGCCTGTTGAATACTATTTTTATTTTCACCCAAAATGGGAATAAAAAGAACGCATCGCCAGGCATATCTGAAACGCTATTAAGTAAATAGCATTCAACTTGTAAAATAGGAAAGTTAAAATGTTCACTGTTCAAAAATCCCTATGCGCCTTGGCCGTTCTGGCGACTACATCAATGCCAGTCCTGGCAGAAAGCATTGACGTGCGCGTTGTAGGGACTATTTCTCCCGCAGCCTGTACACCAATGTTGACCGGCGGTGGCACTGTAGATTACGGCGCAATCAAGCCTGACGCCCTGAGTGAAGATGCATTCACCGTACTGGCTGAAAAGCAGTTGGACTTCGGTATCGTTTGTGATGCACCGGCTAAAATCGCGCTGAAAGCAATCAATGGCCGTCCAGGCTCTTTGGCGGGCGCAGTTGAAGGCCCAGGCGGCTTTGGTGTCCCCAAAGTTAATCTGTTAACAGACGCGAATGCGGTAGCAGGCGGTCTGGGACTCGACGGCCAGCACAAAATTGGCGGTTATGCCGTTGCCATGAAACCAGGCACCGTGCAGGCGGATGGCGTAGATGTTAACAGTATTCGTAGCAGCAACAACGGCACAACCTGGGAAGCCAGCCCAGCGGGTATTCTGGGCGGCAACGCCTGGGCTAACTTGTGGAACACCTGGAGCAAGACAGGCACTACCGTGCCGGTCGCTTTCGAAACGTTGTCAGGCAAGTTGTCGGTACAAGCCTATATCAACAAAACTTCAGAGTTGGACCTGACCAAGCCTGTAGCACTGGATGGCCTGACAACTATCGAGTTGGTTTATCTGTAACGCTCTCTGAAACAGATCGCTAGATTTAATAGTGGCCCCATATCCCTATGGGGCCCTTTTCCTTGTTGGTCATAATTAGCAACGACACTGTATCTCCTACACCGCACTGGTATAAAACAGTATGAAATTATCATCTTTATTTAACACAGGCGCGATCGCGCTCTTGCTGTTCTCTACCCATTCCGAGGCCACCGGCATGGTGCCGGAAACCTCCGTGGTAATCGTCGAGCAAGAGGACGGTGAAGGGGCTATCAATGTCAAAAATACCGATGCATTCCCGGTATTGTTATTAACCACTCTTGAAAATATCGAAGACGACGGTGAAAACCTGCTGACTATTACGCCACCGACTGCGCGCGTCGAACCCGGCAATTCTCAACGTGTTCGCTTTATCATAACTAACAAAGAACCGCTGAAAACCGAACGTCTCAAACGTGTCACCTTTGAGGGCGTGCCGCCGCAGCAAAAAGGTAAAAATGAAGTGCGCGTCACCATGCGCCAAAACCTCCCGGTGATTATCCGCCCTGCTGGATTGGAAAAAGACTTGTCACCCTGGAAACGCCTAGCCTGGAAGCAGATCGGCGGCAGCATCACCGTCAGCAATCCGTCACCTTACGTGGTACGTCTTGGGCAGGGTATACAAACGCTGCCAGACAACACCAACTGGACTCTGCCGAATACCTACGTATTACCGGGCCAAACGCTGACCATCAAGCCGGATGACAATACAAATCCGGGGGAGGCCCAACAGGTACGCATTTCTCCAGCGACTACCTGGGGTTACACCGTCAACACCTATGACGCGCCACTGAGCCACTGACGTGAGGATGACGGTGCCAAATCAATCCCACTCGGCCGTCAACACTAGACCAGCACGCTCAGTGCTTTCTTTGGCGCTATTGACCGCCTTGAGCACACAACCATTATCAGCTCTGGCAGCCGCTGGCGATGTCGAGTTCGATATCCAGGCCATGCAGGCGCGCGGTGTCGATACAAAAGTTGCGGAATGGTTTCGCCAGGCACCGCGTTTTATGCCGGGTGAGTCGACAGTGGCATTAACGGTGAACGGTAGTGCCCGAGGCAGGGCCAAAGTTCGCTTTGATCATGATGGTCAACTGTGCGCGGACAAAGACTTTCAACGGCAGGCTGGGTTGTTGTCACCGCCCGGCTTTAGGGAAGATGCGGCCTGCTTTGACCTGAAAAGTGCCTGGCCGCAAGCCGAACTGAACCTCAATCCGGGCCAAGAACGGATCGATCTGGTGGTACCACAGCAGGCGGTCGCCTTATACGGTACCGAAAGCGGTAACTGGAACCATGGCGGCTTTGCCAGCATGCTCAACTACGATGCGCAATATATGGATTCGGACGGCAGCACAGGTCTGAATTTTACACAACTGGGTAGTGAAGCCGGGTTCAACCTTAGCGACTGGATTGTGCGTAGTCGCCAGACCTATACGCGGTTTGACGGTGATACGTCGATGCAGCATCAAGCAGCCTATGCGCAGCGCAGCTTTACCGCCCTTAAAAAGGTGCTACAGGCCGGGCAAATCAGCTTGTCTAACTCGATGTTCGGCACTGGCCAGGTTCTAGGTATGCAACTACTCCCTGAGGCGGCGCTGACGGGTAACCGCGGCGGTGCCGGATTGGTTGAAGGCATTGCCGACAGTCAGTCGGTGGTGGAAGTTCGCCAGTCTGGGGTGTTGGTTTACAGCACCACAGTCCCTGCCGGGCCATTCCGTTTGCAAGGGTTATCCTTGCTCAACACCCGCTCCGATCTGGATGTCACGCTCACCGGTAGTGATGGGGAGCGTCGTCAGTTTCGCGTTCCGGCTTCAGCATTCTTGCTCAATGGCTCCGCCGTTGCTCCGGGCTTGTCTTTCGGCGTCGGTAAGCTGGATCAGCAAGGGAGTAGCGAATCCCCGGTATTAGGCACAATCGCCAACGGCTGGGCACTAAATCCATACACGACGCTCAATGCCGGTTTGCTGGGTTCAACACCTTATCGCGCCGCAGCGGTCGGTGCGGATAGCCAGCTGTTTGATTCCACGTTGCTATCACTGCAGACCACGGCGGCCCAGGACGACAAACACGGCAACAACGGGGTTTCGGTCGTCACCACCTTGAACCATCAGGCCACCGAGCGTATTGGGTTGAACGTTAATGCCAGACAGCAAACTTCTGGCTACCGCGAGCTGAGCGATGCATTGCAAGAAGAGCAGATCGACGAGACTAGCCGCATTCGCAGTCAGTACGGCGGCGGCGCCAGTTGGTCTGACGAAAGCCTGGGTAGCTTCTCGTTGTCCGCTGCGCGCAGTATGACTTTTGAAGGCGACGCAACCAACTATCTGCGTGGCGGCTGGAGCAAACAGTTTGGCCGTGCCTACGTCGGTGCCAGCCTGGAACATGACACCGGCACCCGCGATAGCGAGGCCGATAATCGCTTTTACCTGACGGTCAATATTCCCTTCGGCAATGGCAGCAGTGTCAGCAGCTACCTTAACAGCGCAAGCAAAGGCAGCCGTGGGGGTGTGCGTTACAGCGATCGCACCAGCCAGGATCGCGGCTGGAGTCTGTCGAGTGACCGGGACATCCAGAATCGCCGTACCGCCAACACGGGAACGGTGGATATGACCACGCCGTTCAGCCAGCTTAACGCCAGCCTGAGCCATGACTCAGACAGCAACTCCAGCTGGTCGGCGCGGGCCTCTGGTGGCATCGTGGCTCATGATGGCGGCGTGACCCTCTCACCCTATCGCGTCGGCGATACCTTTGGGGTGGCTAAAGTCGGTGACGAAGTGGGCGTTCGCGTGGAGACCCCGGCAGGCCCCACCTGGACCGATGGGAAAGGTTATGCCGTCTTGCCTTCATTAAATGGTTACAGGCGTTCGGCGATCCAGGTTGATACCCGCAGTCTGGCCAAAAACGTCGATATCGGTAATGCCTGGCAAGAGACTGAGGCGGCACGCGGTTCAGTGAGCTACGTCAATTTTGACGTGGTACGCACGCGGCGAGTGTTGGTTGACGTGAGAGATGCGCAGGATAAACCGTTACCGCACGGTGCCAGCGTATTCGATGCGGCTGGCAACTTTGTCACCGTAGTTGGTAATCAGGGTAGCGTATTTATTCCAGACGCCAGCACCAGCGACACGCTGGAAGTACAAACCTCTGGCGCCACGATTTGCTCATTCTCACTCTCTCTGCCGGTAAAAACAGACATGAGCGGCCTTTATGAAACAGCCAGCGCAGTCTGCCGCTGACAGGAGAACACCTTGAAATCCTTCTTCACCGCGCTGGCAATGATGCTGGCATTTAGTCCAATGGCGCAGGCAATAGCTGTTGGGAATGACATGGGGCCAAATATCGGAACGATATTACCGTCCGACATGCGCTGCCACCTGTCGGCAAGCGCAGCAGTAATTGACTATGGCAGCCACTCACGCTGGCAGCTACAGGATGTCGGCGGTGGTCAACAGGTCAGCCCTGGCAAACGTATGCTGATGGTGAGCGTGGTGTGCCCCTACAGCCAAACGATGCGCGTGATGTTGCGTGGCGACAGGGCCAGCAACGGCAATCTGCGTTATGGCGACCGGGGCAACGTGACAATGCGGCTGTTGGATGCGCAATTGGATGGCCAGAACATTCCTGTAGCGACCACCACGGCGGATGGCAGGGTGAGCGGTGCTGCTGAAACCAGCATGTCGCTGCAGCCAGGCAACGGCATTGTCGCCATGCATAACGGCCAACCGGCCAAAGGAAAAACCTTCACCGCCCGCATTCAGCTTGAGCCGGTTATGCCAGAAAGCGACGCTCGGATTTCAGCCCGTCAGATCACTGAGTCCAGCCTGGATCTGGATTTGATGGATTAAATTTCCCGGCCAGGGCATACCGTTTTGTGGTGAGCGCCAGCCAAACAAAGATAACAACGCTCTGGCGGAAATAGCGCCTGAGGCCGTGAAAAAGGAAAGATGCCAATGTTGGGCGATGTTCAAAAAACCTTGTGTCTGCTGGCCGTGCTGGCTACCTGCTCTATGCCTATCCAGGCAGAAAGCATTAATGTGCGCATTATCAGTACTCAAGTTCCAGTGGCTTGCACTCCGATGCTGTCAGGTGGAGGCTCCGTAGATTATGGTGCGATAAAGCCAAATACCCTGAGCACTGATGCATACACAATACTGACCGAGAAACAGTTGGATTTCGCCATCACCTGTAATGCACCGGCAAAAATTGCCCTGAAAGCGGTCAATGGCCGCCCAGGGTCTCTGGCTGGAGCACCCGAAGGTCCCGGCGGCTTTGGTACCCCTGGGGTCCGGCTGCTCAATGACGACGCTGCGGTGGCTGGAGGCTTGGGGTTTGACGGTACGCACAAGATCGGCGGTTATGCTGTGGCCATCAAACCAGGCACTGTGCAGGCTGATGGTGTGGATGTCGACAGTATTCGCAGCAGCACCAACGGCGCAGGTTGGGGACCCAGCCCATCGGGGATTCTGGGGAAGAACCTTTGGGATAACCTGATGAACTCATGGAGTAAAAAGGGAACCACGCTGCCGATCGCTTTCGAAACCTTGTCGGGTAAGTTGGCAGTGCAGGCCTACATCAACAAAACTTCCGAGTTGGACCTGAGTAAACCGGTGGCATTGGACGGTCTGACAACCATAGAACTGGTGTACCTGTAATTTCCTTGGAACCTTGCAGTTTCTACGGGGCTTTTTTAACTCTACTGTCTCGCCCTGAATAAGGTTTACACCTTCTGACCTTTCCTCAGGAGGATTCAATGGATTCGGGTACAAGGCGCAGTCAGCGCGACTACACGTTAGCCTTTAAATTATCGGTCGTAGACCAGGTTGAAAAAAGCGAGTGGGGTTATGAAGAAGCTCAGCGGCGTTACGCGCATTCTGGTGTTGACCATGATTCCAGCCCATTGATTCTCACTCACCTGCACGGATTAGGAGTGGTCAGCGACCAGGATTTGATCACCTATTGTCTCGAGTCCAATATCTTCAAGTAAGGGGTGTAGATTGAGCTGGACGTGAGTTTTTCTGAGGGGGGATGACAGCGTTATCGGGGATAGTTTTCAGATAACCCGGCCTTATCTTTACTTTGCTGAACACCTTGCATGCGACTCCTTCCAACCCAGCACTGAATCGGGGTTGACGTCTACTCCGCTCTGTAGCCGCTGACGAGTAGAGCGAGGCTGCGATCGCGATGGTGCGCCACTGCGACGAAGCGGTCGCAAAACCGGTACACGCGGTTTGCCTGATTAACCGTGGAAGCTGACTTTACGACTGCTGCGCAGCCGATCGCAGCCTCGCGGAGCTCGTCAGCGGCTACAGATTCGTCGCCTGTCTCGCGTCGTAATCCGCTCTGTAGCCGCTGACGAGTAGAACGAGGCTGCGTTCGATCGCGTAGCGGTCGCAAAACCGGTACACGCGGTTTGCCTGATTAACTGTGGAAGCTGACTTTACGACTGCTGCGCAGCCGGACGCAGCCTCGCGGAGCTCGTCAGCGGCTACAAATTCGTCGCCTGTCTCGCGTCGTAATCCGCTCTGTAGCCGCTGACGAGTAGAACGAGGCTGCGTTCGATCGCGTAGCGGTCGCAAAACCGGTACTCGCGGTTTGCCTGATTAACTGTGGAAGCCGACTTTACGACTGCTGCGCAGCCGGACGCAGCCTCGCGGAGCTCGTCAGCGGCTACAGATTCGTCGCCTGTCTCGCGTCGTAATCCGCTCTGTAGCCGCTGACGAGTAGAACGAGGCTGCGTTCGATCGCGTAGCGGTCGCAAAACCGGTACACGCGGTTCGCCTGATTAACTGTGGAAGCCGACTTTACGACTGCTACGCAGCCGGACGCAGCCTCGCGGAGCTCGTCAGCGGCTACAGATTCGTCGCCTGTCTCGCGTCGTAATCCGCTCTGTAGCCGCTGACGAGTAGAACGAGGCTGCGTTCGATCGCGTAGCGGTCGCAAAACCAGTACACGCGGTTTGCCTGATTAACTGTGGAAGCTGACTTTACGACTGCTGCGCATGGCTCGTCAGCGGCTACGGGCAGTGATTGCCGCCCGAAAGTCGAAACCGCTTTATCGCTGCAAGTGCGAAATCAATATGCCGGTTATCAACCCTTCGCAGCCATCGCGGTCACTTCTACCCGCATCCCTTCAACCGCCAACGAGGCCACACCCACCGCCGCACGCACCGGCCACGGCTTGGCGAAAAACCGCTTGTACACCTCGTTAAACGCCGCACGATCGGCCATGTCAGTCAGATAAATAGTCAGATGCAACACCCGGTCCATCGAGCTGCCCGCCTTCTCCAGCGCTACCTTGAGCGCCTGTAGGGTGCATTCGCTCTGCTCGACAATCCCGCCCAGCTCAAGGCTGCCGTCAGCACGGGTCGGGATCTGCGTGGAGACCAATATGCCGCCGAAACCAGCCACATCCGACGAGATGGATTCAGCATCAGGATCCGGAACAAACGTTATGTCGTGATTGCTCATGTGAGTCTCTTGGTTGAAGTAAAAAACACATTCTCCAATCTCAGCGCGTGCCTTGCGCGGTTTTTTTCACGCTGCTAGGGTGCGCTGAAACAATAATTATAAAAAACACCCTGCAAAAGGAAGCAAACCATGCAGATTCAATCCCACAACACTGCGGACGTGGATCAGCAACTGGTGATTGCAGGCTGGCAGGAACACTACCAGCAAATGTCGGCAGGGTATTTCCAGGGCAAGGTGGTGCACCTGCAACTCAATGGCCTAGAGGTGTTTGAGGAGCAGATGAACACCCGCATCGAGCAGCATTTCCATGCGCCCGCTGCCTCGCTGGTGTTCAGTTTTGACACGCAAAACGGTTCGCTCTACCTGCTCAACGAAGAAACCCAGAACACCTGGATCACCCCGGAAAACTACAAGGAAGTCTCGGTCGTCATCGGCCCCCGCTACCTCAAGCAACTGGAAAACCTGAGCAACCTCGACGGTCTGTTCCTCACGCCGCTGGTGTCCCAGCAAAGCCGGATTTTTGGCCGCTGGCTCAGCAGCACCCTGCAGCAACTGGCCGTCGATGACTCGCCACTGCCCGACGAAAATCTGGCCCAGCAACTGGTCGACGACTGCCTGTATATCCTCGACTGCCCGCGCCAGACCCTCGATCACAGCCAGCAAAAACACCTGGCCCATGACCGCCGCCTGATCCAGCGCGTATTCGATCTGGTCATGACCGCCCCGCAAGAACACTTCAACGTACTGCAACTGGCCAATGCCGCCGGGGTGTCCGTGCGCCAGTTGCAACACAGCTTCACGTCCTTTACCGGCGTCTCGCCCAGCCAATGGCAACGTTTGCGCCGTCTGAACTTCGCCCGCCGCGACTTGTTGCGCATGTCTGCCGCCGAAACCACCGTGGCAGAAATCGCCATGCGCTGGTCGTTCTGGCACCTGGGCAGGTTCTCGGAAACCTACCGCGCACTGTTCGGCGAACTGCCCAGCAGCACCTTGTTGCGCCCCCGCTAGCGCACCAAAACAGGGCGCGCATTAAAGCGCAAATCGGATAGAAGCCCGCCACCTCAGGATTGCACTATGACCTTGCAACACGGAACCGGGCAGCCAGGGGGCGCTCGGGCATTTCCCTGCAAGAGGCGTTATGAAAGGCAATCTGGATCGACTGAGCCACTGGCTCAAAGAAAACAAAATCACTGAAGTCGAGTGCCTGATCTCTGATCTGAGCGGCATCGCCCGGGGCAAAATCTCTCCCACCAACAAATTCCTCAACGAGCAAGGCATGCGCCTGCCCGAGAGTGTCTTGTTGCAGACCGTCACCGGTGACTACGTCGAAGACGATATCTACTACGAGCTGCTGGACGCGGCGGATATCGACATGCACTGCCGCCCGGATCAGGACGCCGTGTTTATCGTGCCATGGGCCACGGAGCCAACCGCGCAAGTGATTCACGACACCTACGACAAGCAGGGCAATGCCATTGAGTTGTCGCCACGCAACCTGCTCAAGAAGGTCTTGAGCCTGTACACCGCACGCGGCTGGAAGCCGATCGTCGCGCCGGAAATGGAGTTCTACCTGACCCAGCGCAGCCCTGATCCTGACTACCCGTTGAAACCGCCGGTGGGCCGTTCCGGCCGTCAGGAAACCGGGCGCCAGTCTTACTCCATCGAAGCGACCAACGAATTCGACCCGCTGTTTGAAGACATGTACGACTGGAGCGAAGCCCAGGGGCTGGATCTGGACACCTTGATCCACGAAGAAGGCACGGCGCAGATGGAGATCAACTTCCGTCACGGCGCGGCGCTGTCCCTGGCCGACCAGATCATTATTTTCAAGCGCACGATGCGCGAAGCGGCGCTCAAGCATGACGTCAGCGCGACCTTCATGGCCAAGCCCATGACCGGCGAGCCGGGCAGCGCGATGCATGTACACCAGAGCGTGGTGGACCTGGAAACCGGCGAGTCGGTGTTTTCCAACCCCGATGGCAGCATGAGCGAACTGTTCATGCACCACATCGGCGGCCTGCAAAAGTACATTCCCGAAACCCTGCCGCTGTTCGCCCCCAACGTGAACTCGTTCCGGCGCTTCCTGCCCGACACCTCCGCGCCGGTAAACGTCGAGTGGGGCGAAGAAAACCGCACCGTTGGCCTGCGCGTACCGGACTCGGACCCACAAAACCGCCGCGTCGAAAACCGCCTGGCCGGGGCCGATGCCAACCCGTATCTGGCCCTCGCCGCCAGCCTGCTGTGCGGTTACGCCGGCATGGTCGAAGGCATTGAGCCGAGCGCGGCGGTGGTTGGCCGTGGCTATGAGCGCCGCAACCTGCGCTTGCCGCTGACGCTGGAGGCTGCGCTGGAATGCATGGAACAGTCGGACATGGCCAAAAAATACCTGGGTGAGCGCTTCACCAAAGGGTTTGTGGCAGTCAAGCGGGTCGAACACGAAAACTACAAGCAAGTCATCAGCTCCTGGGAGCGCGAATTCCTGCTGTTCAGCGTCTAGGGCTGAACACACTCCAAAATGGACTCACAGAAGGGACATGCGGATGAAGCGTATTGCGCAAAAAATGATGTTCACGACCCTCTTCGCCCTGGCTGGCCAAGCCTCGGCGCAAGAGACCGTCAATATCTATAACTGGACGGACTACATCGCTGAAGACACCTTGGTGAACTTCCAGCGCGACACCGGCATCAAGCCGGTGTATGACGTGTTCGACTCCAACGAAACCCTTGAGGGCAAGCTGCTCGCCGGGCGTACCGGGTATGACGTGGTGGTGCCCAGCAACCACTTTCTGGGACGGCAGATCAAGGCCGGGGTGTTTCAGAAGCTCGACAAGTCCCAGATCCCCAACTGGAAGAACCTGGACCCGACCCTGTTGGCCCGCCTGCAAGCCAACGACCCGGGCAATGAGTACGCGGTGCCCTACCTGTGGGGCACCAATGGCATTGGCTACAACGTCGACAAGGTCAAACAGGTGCTGGGTATCGACAAAATCGACTCCTGGAGCGTGCTGTTCGAGCCTGAAAACCTCAAGAAGCTGAAAAGCTGCGGCGTGGCCTTCATGGACTCGGCAGACGAAATCATGCCCTCGATGCTCAACTACCTCGGGCTTAACCCCCGCAGCCTGGAGCTCAAGGACTACAAGGTCGCCGAGAAAAAACTGGAACCGCTGCGCCCTTACATCAGCTACTTCCACTCCTCCAAGTACGTGACGGACCTGGCCAACGGCGACATCTGCATCGCCTTCGGCTACTCCGGCGACGTGTACCAGGCGATCCACCGTGCGCAAGAGGCCGGCAACGGCGTCAACGTGGCCTACGTGGTGCCCAAGGAAGGCGGCAACCTGTGGTTCGACATGCTGACCATTCCGGCCGACGCCAAGAACCCGGAACAGGCCCATGCCTTTATCAACTATCTGCTCAAGCCTGACGTGATCGCCGACATCAGCGAGTACGTGGGTTACGCCAACGCCAACACCCAGGCCACGGCCTTGATGAAGGATGACATCACCCAAAACCCGTCGATTTATCCGCCCGAGTCGGTACAGGCCAAGCTCTATGTGTCATCGGAGTTGCCGCCTGACCTGATGCGCTGGATGACTCGCTCGTGGAACAAGTTCAAGTCCGGTCGTTAATCCTGTGCCGGGCATGAATGGGTGCCCGGCAACTCAGTAGGCAGTTTTTTATGACGTCCATGATGTCTGTACCGCACACCTATTACAGCGCTACGCGCAATCAGCAGCTCCACTGCCCGCCCCTTGAAGGCCAGGTGCAGGCGGACGTCTGCATCGTCGGCGCGGGCTTTACCGGTTTGAACACCGCCATCGAGCTGGCTGAACGCGGGCATTCGGTGGTTGTGCTGGAGGCGCAGCAAATCGCCTGGGGCGCTACAGGCCGCAACGGCGGACAACTGATTCGCGGGGTTGGTCACGACCTCGATGCCCACGAAAAAACCATCGGCCACGAAGGCGTCAAGGTCCTCGAACGATTGGGCCTGGACGCGGTGGACCTGGTGCGCCAGCGCGTAGAAAAGCACGGCATTGCCTGCGATTTGCGCTGGGGCTTCTGCGAACTGGCCAACACCCCGCGCCACGTTGAAAACCTGATTGCCGAGCAGGCGTCTCTGCAAAAACTGGGGTATCGGCACAAGGTCGAACTGGTTGAGCGCGCTGACATGCATCGTGTTGTCGCTTCGGATCGCTACCTCGGCGGGCTGATCGATGAAGGTTCGGGGCATTTGCACCCGCTCAACCTGGCCCTGGGCGAAGCCAAAGTCGCTCAGCAACTGGGGGTTCGGATCTACGAGAACAGCGCGGCGCTACGGATCGACTATGGCAGCCAGGTTCGCGTACACACGGCCAATGGCGTGGTGCATGCCAAGACCCTGGTGCTCGCCGGTAACGCCCACCTCGGTGATCTGGAACCGGCCCTCAGCGGCAAGGTGCTGGCCGCGGGTAGCTACGTGATTGCCACCGAGCCCTTGAGCGAGGACCTGGCACACAGCCTGATCCCCGGAAACCGGGCGCTGTGCGATCAACGTGTCGGCCTTGATTACTATCGTTTGTCGGCCGACCGGCGCTTGCTGTTTGGCGGCGCGTGTCACTACTCCGGGCGCACGCCCAAGGATATCGCCGGCTATATGCGCCCCAAAATGCTCGATGTATTCCCGCAGCTGGCGGGCAAGCGCATCGACTTTCAGTGGAGCGGCATGATCGGCATCGGCGCCAACAGGCTGCCCCAGATAGGCCGCCTGCCGGCTCACCCCAACGTGTTTTATGCCCAGGCCTACGCCGGGCATGGCATCAACACCACCCATATGGCGGCACGACTGGTTGCGCAAGCCATCAGCCTTGAGCAGAGCCAGGGCTTCGACCTGTTCTCCCGTGTGCCTCACCTGACATTCCCGGGTGGCAAGCATCTGCGCTCGCCTTTACTGGCGCTGGGCATGCTCTGGTATCGACTCAAGGAAATCGCCGGTCACTGACATCAGCCCTCCCACACCTTGAATTGTGCCAACAACAAAAACTCAAAAAGGACGTTCACATGAAGCGCTTTACCCCGTGTGTCTTGGCAGCATTGTTTGCCCTGCCCTCGTTGCAGGCCATGGCCGCTGCCGATCTGGTACTGACCAATGGCAAGGTGTTTACCGGCGTACCCGGGCAGGCGCTGGTCAACGCTGTGGCAGTCGAAAACGGCAAGATCATCAAGGTCGGCAGCGATGCCGAGGTCAATGCACTGGCCGATGCCAAAACCCGGCGTATTGACCTGGAGGGCAAGGTGCTCATGCCCGGCATGATTGACACCCACAGCCACCCCGTGATCGCCGGGCTGGACAGCCTTGGCGCGAATCTTCTGGATGAAGAAAAACCGTTACCCGAACTTGAGCAGTGGATTATCGAACAGGACAAAGCGGGCAAGGCACGGGCGGGTGACGTGATCAATATTGCAGGCGTCAGCTCGGCCTACTGGGAGCAGGCACAGGCGCTGGGCAAAATCTTCAATCAGGGCCGCTGGGCCGATCAGCCGCTGGTTTTGAGCGGGATCGACGGGCATACCGGCTGGGCTAACAACGCGATGCTCAAGCGCGCAAAGATTGATGCCGCCCTGGTTAAAAGCCTGCCGGCCAATGAGCTCAGTTATGTAGGCCACGAGGCTGACTTCACCCCTACCGGCTTTTTTGCTGAGTCACGCTGGGACCAGGTACGCGGCCAGATTCCGGCGCCCAGCCCTCAGGTGATGCTCAAGGCCGCGCGTGAAGCCGTCAGGGTCAATAACCAGTACGGCGTGACCGCATGGATGGACGCAGCCTCGAACGCGGGCGGTGGCGATTCGCTGTTTGACTTCACGGCCACCGAGCAAAGCGTTGGCGTACTGCCGCTGTATCGCCAGCTGGCAGAAAATGGCGAACTGTCGGCCCACGTCGCGGCACTGATGCTCACCAACTCCAAAAGCAAGCCTGCCGACCTCGAAGTCCTGGCCAAGGTGATGAAGCAGTTCGAGGGCGTGCCCAACCTGACCTTCCCCGGAATCAAAGTGTTTGCCGACGGCATTCTGGAATACCCGGGGCAAACGGCTGCGGTCATCGTGCCGTACAAGAACAACAATAAAAACGGCGAATTGCTGATCGACCCCGAGCACTTTGGCGAGCTGGTGGTCGCGGCCGAAAAGCGCGGCTGGATCGTGCACATGCACGCCGTCGGCGACCGCGCGGTGCGCGAGTCCCTCAACGGTTTTGAATACGCACGCAAGCTCAGCCCCGCGCCAGTCACCCACAGCATCAGCCACCTGCAACTGGTCAACCCCAAGGAATTCCCGCGCTTTGCGCAACTGGGGGTCATCGCCTCCATGCAGCTGCTGTGGGCCACTGAAGAAAGCTACACCGTCGATCTGGTGAAGCCTTATATCAGTGCATTTGCCTATGGCTACCAGTACCCGGCCAAATCGCTGCAAGACGCCGGCGCCATGATCGCAGGCGCCAGCGACTGGCCGGTGTCGAGCCCCAACCCGTGGAATGCCATCGCCCAGGCAGCCACCCGCAAAGGGCCGCTGGGCGTGCTCAATGCCAAGGAAAGCGTTGATCGCCAGACCATGCTCTATGCCTACACCAGCAATGCCGCGAAAACCATCGGGCTGGACGCACAGATCGGCTCTCTGGCACCCGGCAAGCAGGCCGACCTGATCATCCTCGACCGGGACGTGTTCAACGTGGATGAGGAGGCCTTGTCGGACACCAAAGTCCTGAAGACCTTCTTCGCCGGCAAGCAGGTCTACGGCCCCGACGCCTGATTCCACCCGGCCCCCTCACCCGCAGGGGGCCCGTCAAAACGCATTGCTCATAGCGCCTTATAAAAACAAGAGACTTGATATGAACGCATTGTCTGTTTTCATGCTCACCGGCCTTGCCCTGACACCCCTGCTCAGCGCCCAGGCACTCCCGCTCAACGACGAATTCGAGCTGGTGATTACCCCCACGCTGGTCAGTGACTACCGGGCCAGCGGCATCTCGCAAACCCTGGGCGACCCGGCCGCACAGCTGGCAATTACCCTCAACCACGCCAGCGGTTTGTATGCCGGCCTCTGGACCTCGAATGTCGACTTTGGGCATGACTCAAAAACACGTCAGGAGATCGAGTACTTCGCCGGCTACTTCTGGCAAATCAACGACAACATCAGCCTGGACACCTTCTACACCCGCTACGAATTTCCGCGTGAAAGCGGGTACAACCAAAGCGACATCCAGACCACCCTTGATGCATACGGCGTTTTACTTGGGGCCAAATATGTCAGCAACATGAAAGGCCCGGACTACGAGGATGAAAACGGCGAGTTCCACGAAGGCAAAAAAGACGAGGATTTGTCCTCGATTTTTATGGGTTACCACACCGTGCTGCCCGCCGAGATCGGGCTGGAAATGCGCTATGAATATGTCGATTACAAGGACGACGTATTCTTCACCGAGAGCGGCAAGGGCCGCGCCGACTACTACGACTGGGAGATCAAGCTCAGCCGTGAGCTGATCGGTATCAAGTGGGCGCTGAGCTATATCGATACCGACCTCTCGAAGGACGAGTGCACGAGCTTTACCGGCTACGACGACCTGTGCGGTGCAACCCTGGTGGCCAGCGCCAGCAAGACGTTCTGATGACCTGGCCGGTGGCAGGGGTCAAACCACGCTGGTCAGCCCCCCGTCCACAAAGATCGTTTGCCCGTTGATAAAGTCCGACGCGGGCGAAGCAAGGAACACCGCTGCGCCACACAGCTCTTCCACCTTCCCCCAGCGCCCTGCGGGCGTACGCTTGCACAGCCATTGGGAAAACGCCTGATCGTCTACCAGGGCTCGATTCATCTCGGTTGCAAAATAACCCGGGGCCAGGCCGTTGGCCTGGATCCCGTGGCACGCCCATTCGGCGCACATGCCCTTGGTGAGCATCTTTACCGCGCCCTTGGACGCCGCATAAGGGGCGATCGAGGGGCGGGCCAGCTCACTCTGCACCGAGCAGATATTGATGATTTTGCCGCGACCACGGGCAATCATGTGCCGCGCCACAGCCTGGGACACATGGAACACACCGTCCAGATTGACCCGCATCAGCTCGTGCCAGTCGTTGGCCTCGTAATCCTCCAGGGGTGCGCGACGCTGGATGCCGGCGTTATTGACCAGGATCTCGATGGGCCCGCTGCTGGCCTCAAAGGTATTGATCGCCGCAAACAGCTGTGCGCGGTCGGTGACGTCAAAGACCGCGGTTTCAGCGCTGATGCCCTCCTCACGCAATTGCGCGGCAACGGCCTGGGCTTTTTCCCTATTGCGATCATTGATCACCACGATGGCGCCAGCGGCTCCCAAACCTCGGGCCAGTTCAAGCCCGATGCCCTTGCCTGAACCTGTGATCAGGGCCCTGCGGCCATTAAGCTGGAAGCTGTTGATATTGAATGACATGCTGCTCTCCACAAACGGCCATTTATTATTTTGAAGGCCTTGCAGCCACTTCACCTCAGGTGATGGATAGCGTCCAATCGTCATTCATGATCTTGTGATCATTTACCGTGATCAGCGCAATGGCGCCGTGCATACCGGGAGCACCCAATGGAAATAAAACACCTGCGATCATTTGTGACCCTGGCCGAGGAGCTGCACTTCGGCCGTGCGGCGCAACGGTTGTCCATCGTACAACCGGCCCTGAGCATGCAAATAAAGATGCTGGAAGAGGAGCTGGGGGTGCGCCTTTTCGAGCGTAACCGGCACTCGGTCACATTGACCGAAGTGGGCACCGTCTTCTTGCCACAGGCACGCGCAACCCTGAACCAGGCGGCCCATGCGGCGGACGTGGCCAAGGCTTGCGGGCGCGGGGAAATCGGCCGTGTGCGCCTGGGCTTTGTGTCCTCGGTACTGCCGCACCTGCTGCCCACGCTGATCCGCGCGCTGCATGAGCGATTCCCGCGCATAGAACTGGAGCTCAAGGACATGCCGGGCCCGGACCAGGCCGCGGCCCTCAAGAGCGGCCAGCTCGACTTCGGGCTGATGCGCTTGCCGGCCACCATCCCGGGCATCCAGACCCGCGAGGTGCTGCGGGAAACCTTCATCATTGCCCTGCCCGGCGACCACCCGCTGGGCGCATGTGACACCCTGCACCCGACAGCACTCGCCCAACTGCCGGTATTCATCCTGGCCAGGCGCTATGCACCCGGCTTTTACGATGAACTGATGCAGGCACTTACGCGCCAGGGCGTACAGCTGGAAATTGCCTCCGAGCTGGGCGAGTTCACCACCATGCTCGCACTGGTTTCGGCCGGTTTAGGCGTGGGCTTGCTACCGGCCAATGCGGGGCGCGCGCTGCCCGCCAACGTCATCTCCAGGCCGCTGGAGCTGGGGGACTACCGCGCAACCACAGGCCTGGCGTGGACGGATTTGAACAGCGCAGTGAAAAGTACGGTGTTCAGCTTGATGAGCGAGTTGCTGCCGGAGCCATCTGAGGGAACATGATGACCGCCAGGGGCCTCTACCACGCCGGCTAGAATTTGGTCTGCAACCCCATGCGCAGCGTGCGCCCCGGAGCGGGCATAAAACTCTGTGCCAGCGGGTCCAGGTAATAACGGTCGGTCAGGTTCTGCAAGGACACGTTCAGGGTGGTGTGATCCTTCAACTTGTAGTTGAGGAACAGATCAAAAAGCGCTACCTGGTGATAGACCAATTGCGGCGTAGTGGCGCCGGTTTGCCATTCATTGTCGGCCTTGACGGTTGGACCCGAGGTATAGGTTGCTCGCCCTCCGACTGTCAGCGTCTGATCAAAAAAGCGCAGGCCCGTGGTCAGGTTCGCCGCGAAGCGTGGCGGGTTTTGCGTGTTGGAGTAAGAGCCCATAAAACTGCCCGGCGTACAGTTCGGTGTTTTGCTCAAATCCTGATAGGGGTTGGAGCTGGCACGCAAACGCGCGGCGAAGGTCGCATCGCAGGTCTCGGTCTTGAGGTAGTAAGTGGATGAGAAATCAGCGAACACGCGGCCCGCGTCATAGCGTGACTGCAACTCCAGACCGCTGGTTTTGAAGCTGTCGGTATTGCTGAACTGCATCAGGCCCATCAGCCCCGGGCTGGGATCGTAATAGCGGGTGATGTAGTTCTTGATGGTGTTGTTGAAGTAGGCAACCTTGATGGCCGCCGAGTCGTTGTCCACCAGCAGGCTTTTTTGCAGGGTGCTGGCACCGATCTCCCAGTTGCTTGAGCGCTCCGGTTTCAGACCCTTGCCGGGCATGGTCTGCAAGACGCCCTGGCTGGTTTCGAACAGTGAGGGCATGCGCAGGCCCTGGGTGTAAGACGCATAAAAGAACGTGTCCGGCGCCAGCTCAACGTTGAAACCGATGGCAGGAGCAAATGCACCACCGCTGTCGCTTTGTTTGCCGGAATACTCATAACCGCTGACCACCTCGCCTGTCTGAGACGGATACACCGTCGACTCGGTGGCACCAAAGTCGCTGTAGCGCGTGCCCTCGAAAGGGAAATTGGTGTTGTTGAAGACGATACCGTTATTCAGCCGAGGGTCCGTGGCATCGGTGTACTGACCGTTCTGATCCGGGAACCACATCATGTTGCCGTAGGTTTGCGGGCTGAAGACCCTCAGGTACCTCAACTCGCGCTCCTCTCTCAACGCCGTCGAGTGAGCAACGTGATCCTTGGTACGGTAGTAGGTATAACGACCGCCACCCCACAGCGTGAGGCGGTCGAGGGGCTGGAACTCCAGCTTGCCGTGCAGGCTGAATTCCTGCCTGGAACCATCGCGCAGGCTGCGGTTGGCGTTGATGTCATCCTGGTTGGTGACCACACCTTTTTGCGGGCGCAACTCCTCGACCTGGAACGACCCGCCCACATCCAGCTTCAGATCGCCGTGGTCCGTCTCGAACCGTGAGGTATTGGCCAGGTCGCCGCCAATGCGCCGGTCGGCCTGGCGGGTCCAGTTGCGGTCCGAGCGATAGGCCTGCGAAACCGGCGCCAGCACCGAGGTCAAATTGCTGGTTTGGGCATCCGTCATCCACAGGTTGGCTGTCAGGTCCACTAACGGGTTGCCGCTTGGCAGGTAGTTGTAGCGGGCCGTGTAGGTATCGATTTTGGTGTGGCCCAGCGGGTACTGGTAGATGCCCCCGGTGCCGAAACGGAAAATGTCCGATGGCATGATTTCGCCAATATGGCCGTCGTATCGGCGGTAGCCCAGATCCAGCGTATGGTCGTCTGCCGGGCGTATGGTGGTTTTGATCAGGTACGAGTCGGTCTCTGCCGATGAGTTGAGCACTTCTTCACCGGGGTTGTAGGTGGTGGCGACGGTCATGTCTTCACGGCCATAGCGGTCATAAGTGCGGTAGCGGTCCTGGCCTTTTTTGCCGGCGAAATAGTTGCCCTGATTGCGATGCGCATACGCCGCCACCACATCGAAGTAGTCATGGGTATAGGCGAACGCGGCGCTGCCGGACTGCGCTTCGGAACCGAACAGGCCACCACGGTCCCTGTGTGGCTCCGAGTACAGTCTTTCGGTGGCGGAGTGGCCGTCGCGAGAGGCGGGAGCCACACCGTTGTTCCACACATCGCCCTTCAAGCGCAGGCCGACCGTTTTGCCATCGCGCAAAATGTCGTCCACGCCGAGGGTGCGCATTTTGACTGTGCCGCCGATAGCGCTCGATGTGAGGCTCGGCCCCTTGTCGATGGTGATATCACTGATCAGGTCAGGGTCGATGTAGCTGCGCTGCTGAGTACCGGCATAACCTCGATAGACATCCAGCGCCTGCTGCGAACCGTCGACCGTCACCGCCACCCGGCTTTGCCCTTGAATGCCGCGGATGTTCACATCCAGGCCACCGCCATTGCGGCTGTCCCCCACCTGCACGCCCGGCTGGCCTTTAAGCACATCGCCCACCGAAACCACGCCAAAGCGTTGCATGTCTTCGCTGGAGATATACACAGTCGACCGGGGCGCCGAGTAAACCTGCTCGATGGCAGGGTCTTCGCCCGTGACTTTCTGCGCGGGCAGTACCACGCCCCCTCCCCCCTGAAACAACTCGACGCTGCCGTCCACCCGGCGCTGATAGCTCAGACCGGTCCCCGCCAACAGCCGTGTCAGCCCCGCCTCGGTGCTGAAGTCACCCTGCAGACCCTTGCTGCTCTTGCCCGCCGTCAGCGTCGAACTGCCGGCCATGCTGATTCGCGCCTGCACGCCGAAACGCGAGAGCGCCTGATCCAGCGGGCCGGCATCGATGTTGAAGTGCTGACGCTCATCAGCCGCAAAAACGACTGCGCTGCAAAGCGGTTGCAGGCCAAGCAAAAGCAGGCCAAAGGTGCGGGCGCATAAAACACTTGCGGGGGAAATCATGCAGGGCTCCTGGAGGTGAAGACCCACCTGTTTCGGTGGGTTATTCCTAAAGGCCCCGCCAGATTCAAAAAACTGTCGTGCAGAACAAAAAATAATTTCAGACCGGCACCACGGTGACCCAAAAGCGGGTCCGTCGCTCGATGCGCACGGGCAACGCATGGGCGACCAACGCCAGCGCCGCATCGGTGTCATCCAGCTCAAAGCTGCCCGTCACGCGCAAGGCCGCGACCTGCTGGCTGCAGCGCAAAACACCTGGGCGGTACCGTGAAAGCTCGGCCAGCAGAGCATCCAGACGCATGCGCTCAGCCGGTAAAATACTGCGCAGCCAGGCCTGAGCCAGAAACCCGTCGGTGAGACTTGCAGGGTGGATACCCTGAGCATCCACCCGCGTTCGCCAGCCGGCCTCCAGCAACAATGGCCCCCGGTTATGACGCGAGCTGACCTGCACCAGACCGCGCAATACTGTCACCTGAGTACCCTGCCGATCATGGCGCACCAGCAGATTGGCGCCACGGGCGTGCAACACGGCATCGGGCGTGACCAGTTGCAATGAGCCTGATTCGGCCCCCGCATTCAGCGCCAGTTCGCCTTCGATCAACTGCACTTGGCTATGGTCTGTGCGCCCATCCACGTTGGCCGCACTGGCAGTGTTCAACCATAACAAAGTGCCATCGGCCAGCCGCCACTGACGGCGCTCGCCGGTGGCGGTGCGATAGCTGGCCAGCGCTGAACGCACGAGCGTGGACTCCGCGCCCTGCCAGCAAACCCCGCCCAGCAAACTGATTGCCAACAGGCACTTGAGTACCTGCCTGCGGCGCTGCGGGTCTACACCGGCAGACTCCAGAGCCCTGCGCGCCGCAGGGTCGGACAAGAGACTCGCTCCGGGCTGCAACAACAGCGGCAGGCTGCTGACACGCTGCCAGGCGTATTCGTGGTCGGTGCTTGCCTGGCGCCATTGCTGCAAGGCCAGGTGGTCAGCCGCACTCATAAGCCCGGACTGCATGCGCACCATCCAGTCGATGGCCATATCCCGGACACGGGGGTTAACTGAAACGCGGCTCATTCGAAACGGCTCGCGTAGCAGACACTGAACGCCTTGCCCATTGCCCGCTGCACCTGGGCCACGCTTAAACTCAATTGTGCGGCGATTTGCGGGTAGGTCAGGCCATCAAGCTGGGACAAAAAGAAAATATGCCGCACTTTGGTTGATAGCCCAATCAGCAGCGAGTCGAGTTGCAACAGGGTTTCGATCGTCAGGCAGCGGTCTTCGGGCGAAGGCTCCTGGGCCACTGGCCGCGCAGCCAGCGCTTCAAGATAAGCCCGTTCGATCGCCTGGCGACGCCAGCGGTTGATCAGCAGGCCATTGGCAATCGTCGCAAGAAACGCCATGGGCTGGCGCAACTCCCTTGCATCGTGCTCTGAGCGCAACACGCGGATAAACGTGTCGTGAGCCAGGTCCTCTGCATCGGCGCGGTGCCCCAGTCGCCGATGCAGCCAACCCTGCAGCCAACCATGATGATTCGCATACAGCTGTTCGACGGGCGAGACGATCCTGTCGTGAGACATGTGAAATTCGCTTGATGTTAATGATAATTCTTCGCATCTTATTGTTTGTAACGGACTCTTGTACAGCGCCCGCGCTGATTCGAGGGTTTTCAAACAGGTCAATCGCGGCGCTTCGCAGCCAATCCGTAAGGAGCATCGCCTTGAATGGTGGTGCGATAGCGCTTGCGCCGCAGGTGGCTTGGGCAGCCGGCAGGGAACTACCGTGCTAGAGCCTGTCCAATCAAGCTCATATCGTTCATGCGCAGGAACCCGGGATGCAAATGATGAATAAGCAGGAAGAAGGATGAGTACTAAAACAAACCACGGCTGGGTCTGGGCTTACCGCAAGATTCGCGGCTTGCAATGCTCGCGAATGACTGCGGCTTACAGGGCGACGCTGTACGTGATGCGAGGTGATACGGGCATATTTCACAGCGATATCAGCTGGCAAAAAAACCGCATCCGACGCTGAACCGTCGCACATATTGTGATGTGCTGCCCTCCTCTGGAGAGGCTCACCCCAGGCATTGCGGCGCAGGAAAGAGCAACATCAGCAGCCAGCCGGCTGCATAGAGCCCAAGTCCGAACGTCAGATGCGCAATAAGGCTTCTGCGCCTTGCTGCGCTTGGCACCGCAGTTCTCGACGCTGCAATGCCGAGGCCGAACGCGGGCTGCATGATAAAAAAGGGGGCAATGACACTGATCAAGCCAGTCAACAGCGCGGGCATCAGGGACGGATTGCATAGCCAGCCCAGCCCTTGGCCCCCCAAAAGCGCCATCGCGAAGACGCAGCCAGTGATGTAATGAAACACCCAGCCAACCAGGCGTTCATGCCTGACACGGGGCGCCGCCACAATAGAGGCGTGTCGAAACTGCCCATGCAGCATGTGCCCCAACCAGCGACCGACGAGCCCATAGTCGATCGACGCCGAGCCAAATACTCGCGCTCGAATCAACGCTGATACGTCCATGATCAGTGTGGCTGCCATTCCAACAAACAGAATGCGCAATAGCGTCTCACCTGCTTCCATGATATTTCCCATAGCCTTAAGCCTGATCTGGCGGTTTGATCCCGGCAGTCTGCAAGTTCAAGTCGACTTGAGGTCAAGCATGAAAGAGATGAACATCGGTGAAGTCGCAAAACGTTCCGGCCTGCCGGCTTCAACCCTGCGCTACTACGAAGAAAAAGGTCTGATCCGCTCAATAGGTCGTCGCGGGCTCACCCGTGTATTTCGGGCGGACGTACTCCAGCAGCTGTCCTTGATTGCCCTAGGGCAAGCTGCGGCGTTTTCATTGGACGACATCGCCACCATGCTGGACGCGGACGGTCAGCCCGCCATCGATCACCAGCGTCTCACAGACAAGGCAGACGAACTGGACCGCACCATCGAACGCCTCAGCGCCGTACGAGACGAACTGCGACGTGCTGCGGCCTGCCCGGCTCCGCGTCATATCGAATGCTCGAAATTTCAGAAAATGCTCAACGATGTCAGAACAGTGGGCGTGGTCAGAAAAAACAAGGGCGATATTTCGGCTTTTGACAAGGATTGAACAACTGATGTGATTTATTGAGCGCCAGGTAGAGCTGAACTTTTCTGCTTTCTTGGCAACACTCAGTGAGTGCAAAAATTGAAGCGCACAGTTTCCCCCTTGGTTATTTCAAAACGTTTAACGTTTAAGAGGGTCGCGCTTTGCTCAGGTGTCACCTTCGCGCTTCTGCTGATTGCTGGTGGTTACTGGATATGCACACCTCCCTCACCTTATGTGCCTCTGAGCACTCTGGACTCCGCGTCGGTGTCCATGATCGCTGTGGGCGATCAAGGCAGCGGCAAGCTGCAGCAATGGCGAGTAGGCCAAGCCATGGAGAAAGTTGCATCCAATGAGGGGCGGCTGAACATGGTGGTGTTTCTAGGGGACAACTTTTACGGCAACTCGTTAACCAGTACCCATGACCTTAGTTGGCAAACCAAGTTCGAGCGGGTCTATTGGGGCCACTGGCTCAGCCATGTGCCGTTCTACGCAGTGTTGGGTAACCATGATTACCCCGTGTCGCAAAAGTATGAGATCGAGTACGGGCAACAGCATAAGGGCTCAGGCCGCTGGCAGATGCCTGCGAGCTCTTACGTCAAGGATTTCGGTGATGTGAATGGGCGGCCATTGGTGCGAATGGTGTTCCTTGATACATCGGCGCCGCGCGAAACCTTTCAACAGCAAATTGACTTGATTGATCAAGCGTTTCAGGCGGAGGGAGAGCCCCCTGTATGGCGAATCGTTGCGTCCCATCACCCAATACGCAATCAAGGCCAGCATGGTGAAGACCCGGATCTGGTTGCCAGGCTTTTGCCTGCGTTAGAACGTAACAACGTTGATATGCTTCTATCAGGACATGATCACAATCAGCAATTGCTGTTGCGCACAGGGGAGCCTGCATGGGTCATTTCCGGTGCTGGAGGCCAGACCCTTTATGCCCTCAATATGCCTGCGCTTGATAGTACGTTCACCACGTCGCGAGCCGGATTTGCCAAACTCGACCTGGATGCCCACCGGCTACGGTTAGCTTATTACGATGATCGAGGTGACCTGGAAGCTGGCTATCACTGGGCTAGAGAATGCCCGTGGATGGCCAAAGGTTGTTTACTGCGCGATGAGCCGCAACGGACTGGCGTGCAGTTAGCACAGTGAATCGATGTAGTCCTTGCTGGCATGAGGGTAAAAACGCAAGGAGCCGAGGCTTTGGGCGGCTAAAGAGCCCTCAAGAACTGAGAGGAGCTTCGGCACCTTCCTGATCCGTCACTCTGCGGGCAGCGTGCACACCCAATCAGAAAAAATAATGACGTTTTTCAGCCGAAACCCTACAATAAAATTGTACATTTAATTATTCTTGTACAAGAATTAGCGCCCTCCCCTCATAAAAAACGCTGTGTGGATTAAATCTACGAAGTCATCGGGCCTTTGCGCTCACCATCAACTGGAGCCTGCTTGATGAATACGACTCGCCGATTATGCCTCGTCTTGGGCGACCAATTATCCTTCGACCTCGCCTCTCTGCAGGTGCTTGATAAAGAGAGCGATACGGTGCTCTTGGTCGAGGTGATGGAAGAAGCCAGCCACGTCCCCCATCATCCGCAAAAAATCACCCTTATTTTCAGCGCGATGCGTCACTTCGCCGAAGCTCTGCAGCAGAGGGGAATCAGGGTGCAGTACGTGACGCTCGATGATCCGGAAAATACTGGATCAGTGCCGAGTGAGTTGCACCGCTGGCAGGCACACCTACAGCCGGATGAACTCCACATGACGGAGTGCGGTGACTGGCGTCTGGAGCATTCACTCAGGGACTGTGGCCTGGCTATCCAGTGGCATTCCGATAGTCGCTTTCTTTGCACACGAGCCGACTTCTCTAACTGGGCGCAAGGTAAGAAACAGCTCCGCATGGAGTTTTTTTATCGAGAGATGCGCCGCAGGAGCGGGTTGTTACTCAATGGTGACGGCAGCCCGGTCGGAGGCGCCTGGAACTTTGATGCAGAAAACCGCAAAACCTTGCCCAAGGGCGTACGGCCTCCTTCGCCAGCCCGTTTTTCGCCAGATGCAATCACCCAGGATGTGCTTGCGTTAGTAGCAAAAAACTTCTCCGGTCACTATGGCGCCCTCGACACGTTCGACTATCCGGTAACCCACGCCGAAGCTCAGGCACTATGGGATTACTTCCTCGACTGGGGCTTGGCAGCCTTCGGCGACTACCAGGACGCCATGGCTAGCGATGAGCCCTTTCTGTTCCATGCCCGTATAAGCGCGGCGCTCAATATTGGCTTACTGGATCTTCGCCAGCTTTGCAGCGATGTGGAGTCTGCGTATTGGTCCGGCAGCATTGCACTCAACGCCGCCGAAGGCTTTATTCGACAACTGATCGGCTGGCGTGAGTATGTCCGAGGCGTCTACTGGCTGAAGATGCCTGATTATGCTCAGGGCAATGCCTTCGGTAATACGAGGTCGCTTCCAGAGTTCTACTGGACAGGTGAAACGCAGATGAATTGCATGCGCCAGGCCATAAGCCAGAGCCTCAAGCACGCCTACGCTCACCACATCCAACGGCTGATGGTGACCGGCAATTTCGCACTGCTCGCCGGTATCGCACCGAGTGAAATATGTGAGTGGTATCTGGCTATCTACATGGACGCCTTCGACTGGGTGGAACTACCCAATACACTGGGCATGGTCATGCACGCCGATGGCGGCTACCTAGGCTCTAAACCCTATTGCGCGAGCGGCCAATACATTAAGCGCATGTCCGACTATTGTCGCGGCTGCGCCTACAAAGTGAGCGAAAGCACCACAGACGACGCCTGCCCTTTCAACTCGCTTTATTGGCACTTCTTGATGCGTCACGGCGACCGCCTGCGCGGCAATCAGCGCATGAGCATGATTTATAAAAACCTCGACCGTATGACCGAATCCAAACAACAGGCGCTTTGGCAGCGCGGCCAATCGTTGCTCAACCAATTAGACAACGGTGAGTCGTTGTGAAAAAAAGTGAGCTCCCCGTCAAAACTTGCGCGAGCTGTGGCCTTCTCTTCACATGGCGCAAGAAGTGGGCTCGCTGCTGGGAGGAAGTGCGCTACTGCTCCGAACGTTGCCGACGGAGTAAGGCTATTGAACGCTAACTGAATCGCCTCGGATTCTCTAGACACCTTGCAAGCTCTACGCCTCCCAAACCGCCATCAATCACGCATCAATGGCCAAATCACTGATCATCTGCGCCTTCATTGACCCGCCAACCTTCCGAAAAGCATGGACGGCTAGCGACCTAAGTCGCATGGCCGTCCCCCTCGGTTACTTGCCTTTTTGTGAGTTCACAACATCCTGCAGCGCTTTGTTAGTGAGACTAATGCACTTCTGTGTATCACCGGCAGCCTGTGCTTTTTGTGCCTCAACTCTCGCGTTATGGATCTGTCCAAGTAGTGGCTGTCCAAGAGTGCTAGCGGTGGCCTTATAGTCGGACAACTTCTGCAGATTTATAGTGCACAGATCATCGGCAGCAAAAAGTGGAGTCGCTACCAAACCTACTAAAGCAAACAGAACTGATCGTTTCATAACGCTCTCGCCTATCAAAGGTGTGGAGATTCACTATAGCCTTGGGTGAGTGCATCTGCCTGATGGCTGATCGCCAGGTACATGCCAGTCACTGCTCCGACGCTGAGCTGGGGCAGCTGATAGAAGCTGCAAATCAGGTGTCAGCAACTGACTCGCGTGGGCCGGTGCTGACGATTCTGAAGAGAAGGCAGGCATGAAATGTGGAGAAGTCATGCAAAAGTCACGCACATGAAAAAGCCCAACGTATTAGGTTGGGCTAAGTCATTGAAAAATATGGTCGGGACGGAGTGATTCGAACACTCGACCCCTAGCACCCCATGTTCGCTCGTAAAATATCGTAAGTTGTTGTAAACAAAAGTGAAATGCTATTATTGGCGATGGCAAAATGCACTGCTATTCGTGCATATGCAAACGGTAAACCATGGCCTGCAGCCTAGGTTTTGCGCAGCTTCGGCACCCACACACATCCAGCTTTTGATTGCAGCCACTCCAAAACCAGTAGCGCTACACTGATTGCATTTAGCTCAATTGTCATCAACACCACTAAGGCTGCTCGTATGAGATCTTCAACTATTGAAGCTAGCTTTTCTAGTTTGACCGTCATCTCACTCACATCACCAAAGGCGACACATGCCTGCGACTATCCGCCTTGCTGTATCGGGAGATGCACAACTCCTGCCCGCCATTGAGACCTCCGCTGCTCAAGTATTTCGTATGATCGATGAGTTGAGTTGGCTGGCTGAGTCGCCTCCGATATCGATCGAACGTCATAATCATCTCATTGCGCTATCGACATGTTGGATTGCACTTGATACCGAACATCGGCCACAAGGCTTTCTCAGCGCTGAGCGCCACGGCAGTGATTTACACATCTATGAATTATCAGTGATGCAATCGATGCAAGGACAAGGCACCGGACGGCGTCTGATTGAGGCAGCGAAGGATTATGCACGCTCAAGCAGACTTAGTTTCGTAACACTTACGACATTCACAAACGTGCCATGGAATGCACCATTTTACTCCCGTATGGGGTTCCAGGCGAAAGCCATCACTGACCTAGATCAGAGGCTAGCGGCGATATTGAGTGAGGAGTACAAGCACGGATTCGCTCCAGAATGTCGGTGTGTCATGGCATGGCCAGTGGCTTAAACACAAAAGAGCAATACGCCTAGCCGCCTAGCCGCCTAGCCGCCTAGCACCCCATGCTAGTGCGCTACCGGACTGCGCTACGCCCCGACTAGGCGTTATATCTACAACACAACCTCTGAAGGTTTCGAGAAATATACTCTAAGCTTTTGAAATACGAAAGTATTTTAAATGCCTTACTTATTTCTTAAGAACCTGCAGAACATCTTCCAGTTCGGAGATGGTTTGGCGGATCAACTGCTTGTATTGAGTGGTGTCATCTTTGGCTTCATCACCTGAAAGTCGCAAACGCGCCCCGCCAATGGTGAAACCTTGATCATAGAGCAACGCTCGGATTTGCCGGATCATCAGCACATCTTGGCGCTGATAATACCGGCGATTTCCGCGACGTTTCACAGGGTTGAGTTGAGGAAACTCTTGCTCCCAGTAGCGCAGGACATGCGGTTTGACCCCACACAGCTCGCTAACTTCGCCAATGGCGAAGTAGCGTTTGCCTGGGATCGGCGGGAGCTCGTCGTTATGACTTGGTTCCAGCATAAGCCTCTACTCGGGCCTTCAACTTCTGCCCTGGACGAAAGGTGACCACACGGCGAGCCGTGATCGGGATTTCTTCTCCCGTTTTCGGATTGCGGCCAGGCCGCTGTCGCTTGTCACGCAGATCAAAATTGCCAAAACCTGACAATTTTACCTGTTCGTTGTCTTCAAGAGCGTGCCTGATTTCTTCAAAAAACAACTCCACCAATTCTTTGGCTTCGCGTTTATTCAGGCCCAGCTCTTCATAAAGACGTTCCGCCATTTCAGCTTTCGTCAGAGCCCCCATACGTCACTTCCTTAACGTGGCGTTCAACCTTTTTTCGAGCGAGGTGAGGATATTTTGCGTCGTGGTGTTCACCTCATCGTCATTAAGAGTGCGCGATGGATGCTGCCAGGTCAAGCCAACTGCAAGGCTTTTTCTATGCGGATCAATACCTTTACCCTGGTAAACGTCAAATAGCCTTAGGTCTGTGAGCCACTCGCCTGCATTTTCACGGATTACATCCAGAACAGCACTGGCTGCAACGTCACGATCGGCCAGCAGCGCCAGGTCACGACGCACTTCAGGAAAGCGCGATAACTCATGGAATTTAGGCATTTTACCGAGTGCCACTTCAGCCAGAACCAGCTCAAAGACGAACACTGGACGGTCAAGACCGAGGTTTTTCGACAACTCAGGGTGGATCGCGCCGACAAAACCGACTTCTCGGCCATCACGTTCGATACGCGCGGTCTGACCCGGGTGAAGCGCTGGATGCTTACCTGGTACGAAGGTGAACGCATCCAGAGCGCCAGCAAAGCCCAGCACTGCTTCTACATCTGCCTTGACGTCGAAGAAGTCAACAACATCGCGCCCTTGAGCCCAGCCCTCAGGAAGACGACTGCCACAAACGACACCCGCCAGCATCGGCTCTTGTTTAAGACCTTCCAGCTGACCGACAAAACGCAGACCACTTTCAAACAAGCGAACACGATCTTGCTGACGATTGAGGTTGTGTTGCAATGCCTTGACCAGGCCCGGCCACAAGGACGCACGCATCGCGGCCATGTCATTGGAAATCGGGTTAGCCAGCAGCAAGGGCTCAACGCCCGGACTGAACAGTTCGAACTGTTTCGGGTCGATGAAGCTGTAAGTGATTGCTTCCTGATAACCACGAGCAACCAGCAGACGACGCAGTTCAGGCAGGTCACTGCGCGCCTCAGCCTTGGCTTGTGGCGCAAGTCGGGCCTGCGGGTAACGAACCGGCAAGCGGTTGTAGCCGTACAGACGCGCCAGCTCTTCGATCAGGTCAACTTCCAGACTGATATCGAAACGATGGCTAGGCACTTCTACGTGCCACTGCCCTTCCCCGTCAGCGGTAATGGTCAAGCCCAAGGCGCTGAGCAGACGCTCAATTTCTGCCGAGTCCATTTCCATGCCCAGCATCTGGCTGATACGCGCTGCACGCAAGGTGATCGCCGCGATCGATGGCAGGTACTGTTCGTTAACAGTCTCAATAATCGGGCCAGCTTCGCCACCGGTGATGTCCAGCAGCAGGCCTGTGGCACGCTCCATGGCTTCACGTGCCAGCTTCCAGTCCACGCCACGCTCATAGCGGTGTGAGGCGTCAGTGTGCAGGCCGTAAGAGCGGGCCTTGCCAGCGACAGCAATCTGATCAAAGAAGGCGCTTTCAAGGAACACATCACGGGTCGTGGCTGTTACGCCACTGTGCTCACCGCCCATCACACCGGCTATCGCCAGCGCGCGAGTATGGTCAGCGATCACCAGCGTATCGCTACGCAGGGTGACTTCCTGGCCATCGAGCAGCACCAGTTTTTCGCCTTCTTCAGCCATGCGCACACGGATGCCACCATTGATCTGGGCAAGATCAAAAGCGTGCAACGGCTGGCCCAGCTCCAACATCACATAGTTGGTGATATCGACAGCGGCATCGATGCTGCGCACGTCTGCACGACGCAGGCGCTCAACCATCCACAGCGGTGTCGGCCGGGACAGATCAACATTGCGGATGACTCGGCCCAGGTAACGCGGGCAGGCTGCGGGAGCAAGCACTTCGACAGGACGTACGTCCTCATGCACAGCCGGAACAACAGCCACAGCAGGACGGCTCACGGGGGCAGCGTAAAGCGCACCGACTTCACGGGCCAAACCTGCCAGAGACAGGCAGTCACCACGGTTCGGCGTCAGGTCTACTTCAATGCTGGCATCATCGAGGTCCAGATAAGCTCGAATATCTTCACCAACCGGCGCATCGCCCGGCAGCTCCATCAAGCCGTCATTGCCTTCGCCAACCTGCAGCTCTGCTTGCGAGCAAAGCATGCCGTTGGACTCAACGCCGCGCAGCTTGGCTTTCTTGATTTTGAAGTCGCCCGGCAGTTCAGCACCGATCATGGCAAACGGAATTTTCAGGCCAGGGCGCACATTTGGCGCACCGCACACTACCTGAAAAGTCTCCGAACCATTACTGACCTGGCAAACGCGAAGCTTGTCAGCGTCGGGATGTTGCTCGGTGCTCAGCACCTCGCCCACTACCACGCCACTGAATACACCGGCGGCCGGCGTAACGCTATCGACCTCAAGACCGGCCATGGACAGACGAGCAACCAGCTCGTCACGACCTACCTGCGGGTTTACCCAACCACGCAGCCATTGTTCACTGAATTTCATCCTGCTCTCCTAAGAATTCGTTACGACTAGCGAAATTGCGCGAGGAACCGCAAGTCGTTGTCGAAGAACAGACGCAAATCGTTTACGCCGTACCGCAGCATGGCCAAACGCTCTACACCCATACCGAAGGCAAAGCCTGAGAACTCTTCCGGATCGATCCCGGACATGCGCAACACATTCGGATGAACCATGCCGCAGCCCATAACTTCCAGCCAGCCTGTCTGCTTGCAGACACGGCAGCCTTTGCCGCTGCACATCACGCATTCCATATCGACTTCAGCGGATGGCTCGGTGAACGGGAAGTACGAAGGACGGAAACGCACGGCCAGTTCTTTCTCGAAGAACACTCGCAGGAACTCTTCGATGGTCCCTTTCAGGTCTGCGAAGTTGATATCGCGATCTACCAGCAGGCCTTCAACCTGATGGAACATCGGCGAGTGGGTGATATCGGAGTCGCTACGGTACACACGGCCTGGGCAGACGATGCGGATCGGCGGCTGTTGCGATTCCATGGTGCGGACCTGTACCGGCGAGGTATGGGTGCGCAACAACATGTTTGCATTGAAATAGAAGGTGTCATGCATCGACCGGGCCGGGTGATGGCCTGGGATGTTGAGCGCTTCAAAGTTGTGATAGTCGTCTTCAACCTCAGGGCCTTCGGCAATGCCGTAGCCAATGTGGGTAAAGAACTGCTCGATACGTTCCAGAGTCCGGGTAACCGGATGCAGACCGCCGGAGGTCTGGCCACGGCCAGGCAGGGTCACATCAATGGACTCGGCAGACAGTTTGGCGGCCAGGTCAGCCTCTTCAAACAGTGCCTTGCGCGCATTGAGAACCTCTGTGACACGCTCCTTGGCAACGTTGATCAGAGCACCTACTTGCGGACGCTCCTCTGCCGGCAAATTCCCCAAGGTCTTCATCACCTGAGTCAATTCGCCCTTTTTGCCAAGGTATTGAACCCGGATTTGCTCCAGGGCATTGATATCTTCAGCGCTTTGCACAGCCTCTAGTGCTTGAGAGACGAGCGCATCCAGGTTTTCCATGTACAGACTCCAGATACAAAATAGGGGAAGAGCTTGAAGGCTCTTCCCCTATTTAAGACGTTTAGCACCCAGGCCTACACAGGTAAGCCCGAGTAACTGTCGGGGGTACTTAAGCCAAGGTGGCTTTAGCTTTCTCGACAATTGCAGCAAACGCCGCTTTTTCGTTCACTGCCAGATCAGACAGAACCTTACGGTCGATCTCGATGGAAGCTTTTTTCAGGCCGGCGATGAAACGGCTGTAGGACAGACCGTTAATACGTGCACCAGCGTTGATACGAGCGATCCACAGAGCGCGGAACTGACGTTTTTTCTGACGACGGTCACGGTAGGCGTATTGGCCTGCCTTGATTACCGCTTGCTTGGCAACACGGAATACGCGTGAGCGTGCGCCGTAGTAGCCTTTAGCCAGTTTCAGAATTTTTTTGTGACGTTTACGGGCGACAACGCCACGCTTTACACGAGCCATGAGTTACTTCCTCTATTCTTGACCGAAATTAGCAAAGGCGCAGCATGCGCTTCACTTTTGCCACGTCAGACGGATGCAGCAAGCTGCTACCGCGCAATTGACGCTTACGCTTGGTCGACATTTTGGTCAGGATGTGGCTCTTGAAAGCGTGCTTGTGCTTGATGCCGTTAGCAGTTTTCAGAAACCGCTTAGCAGCACCACTTTTAGTTTTCATCTTTGGCATGTTCGGTACTCCGCATTCAGTTGATAAACATAATCAAAAGGCCTGCCGTGCCCTAGTGATTACTTCTTCTTTTTCGGGGCGATGACCATAATCAGCTGGCGTCCTTCCATCTTAGGATGCTGTTCGACGGTACCGTATTCAAGCAGGTCACCTTCAACCCGCTTCAACAGTTCCATACCCAGCTCCTGGTGGGCCATCTCACGGCCGCGGAATCGTAACGATACCTTGGCCCTGTCCCCATCACTCAGGAAACGTACCAGGTTGCGCAGTTTTACCTGGTAATCCCCTTCCTCCGTCCCTGGACGAAACTTGATTTCTTTAACCTGAATCTGTTTCTGGTTTTTCTTTGCAGCGGCAACCTGTTTCTTCTTTTCGAAGATAGATTTGCCGTAGTCCATCAGCTTACAAACTGGGGGTACTGCATCAGCGGAAATTTCCACCAAATCCAGTTTGGCCTCTTCAGCTTTAAGAAGCGCGTCTTCAATTGACACAATCCCAAGCTGCTCGCCTTCAGCCCCAATTAACCGAACCTCGCGTGCAGAGATATTCTCGTTGATCGGGGCTTTCGGTGCAGCTCGTTTATCTTGTCTCATTTCACGCTTAATAATAATTACTCCGAATCATGGCGACCACGCCGGGAAACCGCTTGTGCGAGGAATTCAGCGAATTGCGCGACGGGCATCGAGCCCAGGTCAGCACCTTCACGTGTACGCACAGCGACAGTCTGCATCTCGACTTCCCGATCTCCGATAACCAAGAGATAAGGAACCTTGAGCAAAGTATGCTCGCGGATTTTAAAGCCGATCTTTTCATTTCTCAAGTCAGACTTGGCACGAAATCCGCTCTGATTGAGAGTTTTTTCAACTTCAGCAGCAAAATCTGCCTGTTTATCAGTGATATTCATGATCACTGCCTGAGTCGGCGCTAGCCACGCAGGGAACGCACCTTCGTAATGTTCAATCAGAATTCCGATGAAACGTTCGAACGATCCGAGGATCGCACGGTGCAACATAACCGGGTGCTTGCGGCTGTTGTCTTCGGACACATATTCTGCGCCAAGACGGATCGGCAGGTTGAAATCGAGCTGCAGGGTACCACATTGCCAGACACGACCCAGACAATCTTTCAGAGAAAATTCAATCTTGGGCCCGTAAAAGGCACCTTCGCCCGGCTGCAAATCGTAAGGCAGGCCAGCACTATCAAGGGCTGAAGCCAATGCACTTTCGGCGCGATCCCACAGTTCATCAGAGCCCACGCGCTTTTCAGGACGCGTCGACAGCTTGAGCTCAATGTCCTTGAACCCGAAGTCAGCGTAGACATCCAGCGTCAGCTTGATAAAGGCTGCAGATTCGGCCTGCATCTGCTCTTCAGTACAGAAAATATGCGCATCGTCCTGCGTAAAGCCTCGAACACGCATGATGCCGTGCAAGGCACCCGACGGCTCATTACGATGACAAGCGCCGAACTCTGCCAGACGCAGTGGCAGCTCACGGTAGCTTTTCAGGCCCTGATTGAACACTTGCACGTGGCAAGGGCAGTTCATCGGCTTGATTGCGTAGTCGCGGCTTTCCGACTGGGTGGTAAACATGTTGTCGGCATAGTTGGCCCAATGCCCGGACTTTTCCCACAAGCTGCGATCAACCACCTGAGGAGTCTTGATCTCCAGGTAGCCGTTTTCGCGCTGTACTTTACGCATGTACTGCTCAAGTACCTGGTAAAGCGTCCAGCCATTCGGGTGCCAGAACACCATACCCGGCGCTTCTTCCTGGGTATGGAACAGGCCAAGACGCTTGCCGATTTTACGGTGATCGCGCTTTTCAGCTTCTTCGATACGCAGGACGTAGGCTGCCAGCTGCTTCTTGTCAGCCCAGGCAGTACCGTAAATACGCTGCAACTGCTCGTTTTTGGCATCGCCACGCCAGTAGGCGCCCGACAGCTTGGTCAGCTTGAACGACTTCAGGAAGCGCGTGTTCGGGACGTGAGGCCCGCGGCACATGTCGACGTACTCTTCATGGAAGTACAACCCCATGGCCTGTTCGTTCGGCATGTCTTCGATCAGGCGCAGCTTGTAGTCTTCGCCACGAGCGGCAAACAGATCGATTACTTCGGCACGCGGCGTCACTTTCTTGATGACGTCGTAATCTTTTTCGATCAGCTGCTGCATGCGTTTTTCGATAGCGGCCATGTCATCCGGAGTGAACGGACGCTCATAGGCGATATCGTAATAAAAACCTTCGTCGATAACTGGACCAATGACCATTTTGGCCGTAGGGAACAGCTGCTTGACAGCATGACCGACCAAGTGAGCACAAGAGTGGCGAATGATCTCCAGCCCCTCTTCATCCTTGGGCGTGATGATTTGTAACGTGGAGTCACTTTCAATCAGGTCACAGGCATCAACCAACTTGCCGTTGACCTTGCCGGCCACGGTGGCTTTAGCCAGGCCCGCGCCAATAGAAGCGGCAACTTCAGCAACAGATACCGGATGATCGAAAGAACGTTGACTGCCGTCGGGAAGAGTAATAGTTGGCATGGCGCCTCCTCTCCTAGTGGTGACCCCTACCAAAGGTCACGTGGGTTGGGATGAGCCAGTACGCGATTCGGTGGTATGCCTGCCTCACAGTGGCAGGAGCCTTGCGGCCAACCAAAAACCGAACCAGAGTGACTGGAGTTCAAATCAATAAGGTTAATGGCACAGCATTGCGACTCAGGGAGCACGCAAAACAGAAAATAGCCAAGGGCGGCATGCTAGCACAGATGTACCCTCTCTGTTACGCACCCGGTGTCGCAGCCAAAATAAAGGGCACTTTTTTACAAAAGGGTGAACTTGAGCTGCACTAACCTCTCAGATACTAAGTGATACACACTCGGTTTCAATGCTTACAAGGAGCAACTTATGCGCATGATCCACGCCCTCATCTTCGCAGCACCTTTGGCACTACTGCTTCCCCTGACCGCTCAGGCCGATAACTGGCCCGCCGGTGCAAAAAAAGACTACATGAAGGACTGCGTAGCGGCGGCAAGCCAAAGCGTGGACGCAAAAACAGCCGAGCAGCATTGCGCATGCGGCGCGGAGAAACTCTCCGAGAAGTTTTCGACTGCCGAGATTAAACAGCTGATGAGCAAGACAACTCAGCCGAGCGCCGAGCTGAGAACCAAAGCCCTGGATGCCATTCAAGCCTGCCGGGCAACCAAATAACGCCCGACTCCACGGTCAACCCGAGCCTTTTTTAGAGTAAAAACGGCCTGAAAAGCTCTTTTCTTTAAAAAATATGCATCCGCAGCTGCTTTTTTTTGAGCCGCCTTTAGCCCTAAACCCCCCATAAACCGGGGGTTTCGGAGGCTTCAGGCGACAGACGAAAGCTAACATTGCAGTAATCTGCAGTTCAGGGGGGCTCCCAAAGCGCACATTTCGACTATGATAGCTCGGTGTGCCCAGTTGGCCTGAGCAGCACAGTACTACTGAAAATATAAGTTTCTTGGAGATACACCATGTCTAATCGCCAAACCGGCACCGTAAAATGGTTCAACGATGAAAAAGGCTTCGGCTTCATCACTCCTCAAGGTGGCGGTGACGACCTGTTCGTACACTTCAAAGCTATCGAAAGCGACGGTTTCAAAAGCCTGAAAGAAGGCCAGACCGTTTCCTTCGTGGCTGAGAAAGGCCAAAAGGGTATGCAAGCTGCACAGGTTCGTCCGGAGTAAATCTCCCTCGAACAAAAAAACCCCGTCCATGTGACGGGGTTTTTTATGCCTGTAATATGGCCAGGCCTGCTTAGCCGCAGTTCACGCGGGTAATGATTGCGTTGTCATCCATGTTCAGATTCAAACGGTCTGAGCGGTACTCGAGCGTCATGACATCATGCGGCGACAAAAGACGCGCATTCTGTGCTCCTGCCTTGACACGGGCCTGCTCCAAAAGCTCTGGTGAGGCTTTTTTGCCGATCACGAAAGATGCCGACTTGGCATCGCAACGGCTATGCCCCGTATCAGAGACGGGCTCTTTAACCGAATCTTGTGTGCTGCACCCAGACAGTGCTACGACCGCCAACAACGAACCCAATGACACTAGCTTCCAAGACATGAAGCCTCCTTAAGATAAAAAGTCTGAACCTTTGCGACAGCTTTTTCGCAAATAGGTTGCATGGCGCAAGATGGCACCCGCGGATTGACTAACGCGCGAGCAATATTGCCCGAGCAGGCAAATACCGTACGCGCCTAATCATTGCCAAATATGTGTAAGAATTAGTACACATCGATGTAGTCAAATGGCGGATTAGGCCAGTTGTCTTTAAGGGCATTGTAAATTTGCATCACCCAGACCTCATCACTCGCCGCGACTTTACCGACATACCCGGAACCTGCCGCCCAGGTTTCCAGCCTGAACAGCAGCCCATCGATATCCGCACCCCCAACAACACCGCTGGAGATAAAGGCAATACCCGCCTTGGTCACGCGCAACTGGGTATGCTCATCGTCGCTGGCCGACACCAGCAATTGGCGCACCGCAGCAAGTGTGAGGTGCTCGGGATCATTTAAATCAATTTGCATGGACTGCCCCGCTTTCAAAAGTGCAAGTGTGGCACGCACCATGGGCTTGATGGAAAAGTTGAGGCCCAAAGACACCCTTGATGCAAATAACACAGGTCGCTTGATAGCTTAAGAATGGCTTTTTGCTAAAATCGCTTCTCCACGCCCACGCCCATCACGAGCTACCCCATGACAACAGTCAGCATCGACGCAGATATCAAGGCCAAATGGCCCCAAGGACAGTGTTCTTACAGCCCGGGCAGCCCTGAAGAGCTGGCCATCATCGGCATTGATCTATTGGTCAAAGAGCTCGGGAAAGAGGCTGCCCGAGCTTTTGTCAGTCAGGTTTTCGAGAAATACAAAGAAACCGAACTCTCAAAACTGACATAAATCAGCGCGATTTCGAATTACTTCAACCGACCCAACCGCGACGTCAGCAAGTCAAAAAAGCCCTGCGCGTCCCCGCCCTCGATCCAAAAAACATTTTTTGGCTGATTCAGAGTGTTGTACCAATCCACAATTGTCTGGCCGAAGGTGGGTCCTTCACGGGTATCCACAACCATGTTTACATCACGCCCGGTAAATAGCTCCGGGTTGAGCAGGTAGGCAATAACACTGGCATCGTGCACAGGCCCACCGGGCAGACCGTAGTGCTCCATGTCACCCTTCACGTATTCATTCAGAATACCGCCAACCAATTTCCCGGCCGTATTGCCCAGTGCCGCGATCTGTTTCATGCGCGCTTCGCTGGTCAGGATCTTGTGCGTGACATCAAGCGGTACATAGGTCAGCTTCACGCCACTTTTCAACACCACGTCTGCGGCATGCGGGTCCGCGTAGATGTTGAATTCAGCTACCGGGGTGATATTGCCCCCGTTGAAGTGGGCGCCCCCCATCACCACGACCTCCTTGATCCCCCGGGTAATGTCCGGCGCTTGCGTCAGGGCCAGCGCCAGGTTGGTCTGCGGACCAAGCATCGCAATGGTCACGCTGCCCGGCTTCGCCGCACGCAACGTATCGATCAGGTAGTTAACCGCATTAATCGATTCAAGCCCTTTTGCAGGCTCATGAATAGGCACACCTGTGAGGCCCTCCTTGCCATGGATGTTTTCAGCATAGATAGGGGAGCGCACCAAGGGCTTGGGCGCACCGGCATAGACCGGGACGTCTTCACGACCGGCCCACTCCCGGGCGAGACGGGCATTGCGCGAAGTCTTGTCCAGCCGCACATTCCCCGCCACGGTGGTAATCGCCCGCACATTCAGCTGCTCGGGCGAAGCCAGGGCCATCAACAGCGCCACAACATCATCCGCACCGGGGTCGGTATCGATAATCAAATCGATCTTGTCTGCGGCCTGAACACTCGAGATCGTGATGACGGACAAAAGCGAAACACTCCTGATTAACTGGCGAAAAACCTGCGCAAAACGAAACATAACCAACTCCTTGTACTATTAATCTAAAAAAACACACCTGAAACCAAGGCAATATTGCAATACGGACGACACTCTCCCGTACGAACAATTACTTTTGCTTGCAGGCAGAGCTCTTTGAAAGCGTCATGGGTGAGCAGGCATCGGGTCCCCAGCTCCCCCCTGCCCGCATGCTCCTCAATACAGGACAGTGCCGGGCAAGGCGCTTGCAGCAACTCATGGGCCAGCACGTGGCTTTGCACCTGCATCTCACTGAGCAGCGTACGCAGCGTGCTGGCAACGTCAGGAATGCCCCGGGTCAAAGCCAGATCAATCAGCTCAACACCCTTGGGCACCGGCAAACCGGCATCGGCAATAACCACGATATCGCCATGCCCCAACGATGCAACCAGTCGCGACAGCGCAATATTAAGCAAGGGCGTTTTTTTCATGGCGCGGCAAAATCCTGAACATCACGCAACAGTGGAATGGAGGGCTGAGCACCGGCACGGGTGACTGACAGCGCAGCGGCTACCTGAGCAAAGCGAATCGCTTCGTCTTCATCCTTGCCCGACGCCAGCGCCGCAGAAAAAGCCCCCACAAATGTATCGCCTGCCGCCGTGGCATCAACGGCCTCGACCTTGGGCGCAGCAAAGTGCACAACACGCCGGGCACTGACAAACAGCGCCCCGAGGGCGCCCAGCGTCACAATGACCTTGCGCGCCCCGAACGCTAAAAGCCGGCGGGCAGCCAGCTCAGCTGACTCAAGCGAGTCGACGGTCACACCGCTAAGCGCCCAAGCCTCAGTTTCATTCGGAATCAAATAGTCCAGATTGGCATACCAGTGTGCTGGCAACGGACCACTGACAGGCGCTGGATTGAGAATCACGATTTTGTCCAGCTCGCGCCCACGGCCCAGGACGTAACCCACGGTCTCCACCGGCACTTCGAGCTGGCACACAAGCACTTCGGCACCCTGCAGAACCTCATCAAATGACTTGATGTCCTGAGGCTCCAGGCAGCCATTGGCGCCTGCCACGACCACTATGGTGTTCTGGCTACCGGCATCGACCATGATCAACGCCACACCGCTCGCACTACCGGACACGGTACGCACTGCCTGACAGTCGATGTGTTCAGCCAGCAGCCCTTCGCGCAGCTGCAGGCCGTACGCATCATCACCGACACACCCGACCATCGCCACCCGGGCGCCCAGACGCGATGCTGCCACCGCCTGGTTCGCGCCCTTGCCTCCGTGTACCGTGCCGAAGGACTGCCCGAAGAGTGTCTCTCCGGGGTACGGCAACCTCTCGGTGCGCGTGACCAGGTCCATATTCAGACTGCCAACCACTACTACACTTGCTTGCATGTATCGGCACTCATCCATTGATTGTTTGGGGGTACTTGATCGATGCCCCGGCATAGGCCCTCGTGGACTCCCGCAGCACAATGCCGGGGCTCACGATCCGTTGTTCTACCGCTCGTTCGGGCGATGCAATACGCCGCAACAGTAACTGCGCAGCCATTTCGCCCAATTGCAAAATCGATTGCCCGACCGTCGTCAGCGACGGGTAGACATAACGGCTCATCTGCACATCATCAAAGCCGATGACCGACAACTGCTCCGGCACACGAATATTGCGTTCGGCGGCTGCCCGCAATACGCCGATGCCCATCATGTCGTTGCAGGCAAAAATAGCCGAAGGCGGGTTGCTCGCCAGCAAGCCGACTGCGGCCTGATACCCCCCCACGCTGCTGAAATCACTTTCGACCATCGAGTGCTCGGGCGCCGAAATACCCGCCTCGGCCAACGCCCGCAGATACCCGGCCGTGCGCAACTGTGCAACGCGCGTGATTGCCGGGCCGCCGATACAGGCAATAGCGCGATGCCCCAGGTCGATCAGATGGCGCGTGGCCAGATAAGCGCCCAGCTCATGATCGATTCGCACCAGATCCGCCTCGATACCTTCGAGGCTGCGGTCGACGATGACCATCGGCGTTCGAACCCCGAGCAGCCCGCTCGCCAGCCCCAGGTCTTCGCCGGCCGATGCAACCACCAGCCCGTCCACCCGTTTTTCTAGCAGCACCCGCAGGTAATTACGTTGCTTTTCGGGGTTGTCGTCGCAGTTACACAGGATGACGCAATAATTATTGCGCTCGCAGCAGTCCTCGATACCCCGCGCCAGCTCGGCAAAGTAAGGGTTCAGGCTATTAGCCACCAACAGGCCGATCGTCGCCGTGGTCTTGGCTTTCAGGGAGCGCGCTACTGCGCTGGGCACATAGTCGAGGCGCGCAATGGCTTCTTCCACCTTCAATCGAACCGGCTCGCTCACTGGACGGGTTTTGTTCAGCACATGCGAAACCGTCGTGTACGAAATACCCGCCATTGCCGCGACATCTTTAATGGTTGCCATTACTCAATTCCGTCGCTGTGCACGTTGACTTCGGTATGTGTCCAATACCACTGCTATCACTATGACAGCACCGGTAATAATACGCTTCGTCGGCTCGGTCGCGCCGATTTGTGCCAGCCCCGCAGCCAACACCGAAATAATCAGCACACCAAAAAAAGTGCTGATCACCGAACCCCGCCCACCCATCAAGCTCGTGCCGCCAATCACAACCGCTGCAATAACCTGCAACTCAAGACCCGAACCGGCATTGGGGTCCGCCGCCTCAAGTCGCGACATCTGGAACAGCGCCGCCACCCCGGCCAGCAATCCCATCATGCTGAAGACCAATATTTTGTAGGGCTTGGGATTGATGCCTGCCAGGCGGACGGCTTCCTCGTTGGTGCCGATGCCGATCAGGTAACGGCCAAAGACTGTTCGTGTCAGCACCGCTTGAGCAACCAGAATAATCAGCAAAGCGATGATGAAAGAAGGCGAAATACCAAAGGCAATCGGGTTCGACAGCCAGGCATAAGCGTCGCCGATATAGGCCGTGCGCGAACCTGTCATTTGATAGGCCGCACCCCGGGCCATCTCCAGAACACCCAGGGAGACGATGAAAGACGGGATCTTCCAGGCCACGGTGATCGAGCCCGTGATCGTACCTGCCAGGGCTGCACACCCCATGCCCAGCAAGGCGGCGGGCAGAATGCTCCAGCCCCACCCCAGTATTGCAACGCTGACTGCGGAGGCTGCCAGGGCCAGTACGGACCCTACCGACAGATCGATACCGCCGATAATCAATACGAAGGTCATGCCGACAGACAGCACCATCAGATCCGGGATCTGGTTGGCCAGGGTGCTCAACGTGTCATAAGAGAAAAAATGATCACTCAGGCTGGAAAACAGAACAATCATGGCCAGCAAGGCGCCTGCCAAGCCCAGGTAGGTGCCCGTACCATAGTAGTTATGCGAAGTTTTTCGCACGGAGGGGGTGGATTTCATGAGGCTTCCTTTGGCGCAGCTTCAGTGAGCAGCGCATCTCGTTTTTGATAACCGGCAAAAGCGGCTGCCAGCAGCTGCTCCTGACTCCAGCTGTCACGTTCAAACGTTTCAATCAGTCGCCCCGCAGACAGCACGCCAATGCGATCACAGATCAACATCAACTCGCGAAGGTCGCTCGACACCACGACCAGCGCCTTGCCCTGGCGTGTCAGCTCGCCCAGCAGCCGGTAAATATCGAACTTGGCACCGATGTCGATACCGCGAGTCGGCTCATCAAACAGCAGCACGGTACAGTCGCGTTCCAGCCAGCGGCCAATGACCACCTTCTGCTGATTGCCACCGGAGAGTTGTGACACCACCTGCTCGGGGCCGCTGCTGCGGATCCCCATTGCATCTATCTGGCGCCGGGCCAGTGCTGCCTCCTGCTGGCTATTGACCACCCCCGCGCTGGAGACACGGTGCATATTGCCCAGGCCGATGTTGGCACTGATCGACTGGGTCAAGAGCAAGCCTTCGCCCTTCCTGTCTTCGGTAATCAGGGCAATCCCCTGCTTAACCGCATCTGCCGGCGAACGGATGCTGACCACCTGCAAGGCAGAACCCACTGCAACGGTGCCGCTATCAGCCAGATCAGCGCCGTAGATCAAGCGCAAAAGCTCTGTACGCCCTGCCCCGATCAGCCCCGAGATACCGAATATTTCGCCCTTACGGACTTCAAACGAGACATTTTTAACTTTGTCCGCTCGACAGATCCCCGAGACCTTGAGCGCCGTATCGCCCAGGCTGCGCACGCCCAAGTCCAGCTGGTCGCCCAACTCACGCCCCACCATCAGGTTGACCAGTTGCTCGCTGCTGTAATCCGCAATGGGCTCAACGCACACCAGGCAACCGTCACGCAGCACGGCAATCCGCTGCGCCACACGCGCCAGCTCTTCAAGCCGGTGGGAGATATAAACAATCGCCACACCGCGCGCCTGCAACCGCTCGATTTGCACAAACAGCATTTCGACTTCACGGGCCGTGAGCATCGCGGTGGGCTCATCCAGGATCAGTACGTGGCAATCACCAATCAGGTTGCGGGCTATCTCCACCATCTGCTGATGGCCGATACCCAGCGCCCCGACCAGGGTGTCGGGGTCTATCGCCTCCAGGCCGACCTGGGCCATGGCCTCAATCGCCGCCTTGCGCAATTGCTTGCGGTTGATCCAGCCCATACGACCGGGAAGATTATCCAGAAACAGATTTTCAGCCACCGTCAGTGTGGGCAGCAGGTTCAGCTCCTGCATGACCATGCGCACACCCTGGCGCTCAGCCTGGGAGCGGCTGCCCGGTGTGTAGGCCTGACCGTTGAATTGCATCTGCCCGAGAGTCGGAGCTTCCAGGCCGCCAATGATCTTTGAGAGCGTGCTTTTGCCCGCCCCATTTTCACCCGTCAGGGCCAGTACTTCGCCGCGGTACAGCGACAGATCAATGCCCGCCAGCACCGGTTGTGTATAGGTTTTGCCAATCCCGCTAACCGAAAGGACCACGCTGGCATCAGGAGCAGACATAGGATTTCTCCGGGCACCCGCCCTCCGGGCAGGTGCCTGCGACAACGAATTGAATTACTTGTTGATGACCAGCTCGACAGGCGTGTCGATGATGCCGTCCTTGAGGTTCTCGACCGGCTCTTTCTTGACCAGCTTGAGCGCCGTTTCAATGCCGAAAACGGCCTGTTTGGCTGCAGCCTGATCGGCCGTGGCAAGCACCCTGCCATCTTTGAGCATCGGCTTGATCGCATCGATATTGTCATAGCCCACGACTTGAACCTTCCCGACCTTGCCAGCGGCACGGATGGCCGATACAGCGCCCAGCGCCATGCTGTCATTACCTGCCAGGATGGCCTTCAGGTTCGGGTATTCGCTGAGCATACCGGCTGCGACCTTGTTGCCACCGTCAATCTCCCAGTTGCCCGACTGTACCGGCACAATCTTCATCCCGGCGGCGGTCATCGCATCCTTGAAGCCTGCCGTGCGCATCTGTGCATTGGTGGTGGTCGACACGCCCTCAATGATCCCTACTTCATCGCCGGGTTGAAGCCTGGTCGCCAGGTACTCACCGACTTCACGCGCGCCCTTTCTATTGTTGGGCCCCACGAACGGCACTTCGATGCCCTTGCTTTTCAGCACTTCGGGGTCCAGCTGGTTATCGATATTGACCACCACAATGCCGCGGTCCGTGGCTTTTTTGATGGCCGAAACCAGGGCCTTGGAGTCTGCCGGGGCAATCACCAGCGCATCGACCTTGGCGATGATCATCTGGTTGATGATGTCGATCTGGCCTGCGGTGTCGGTTTCATTCTTGATCCCGTTGGAGACCAGATCGAAACTCTGTGGGTGGGCTTTCTGGTAGTCCTCGCCGCCCTTCTGCATGGTGACAAAGAACTCGTTGGCCAACGACTTCATCACCAGGCCGACTTTGGGTTTTTGGGCCGTATCTGCATAAGCGACAGGGAGGGAAAGGGATGCCGCAGCCAGAATGGCGACAGCAAGGAGGCGTCCAGCAAAGGGCAGCTTCATGGAAGTAACTCCGATCTTATGATTATTGTGAGCAACGTCCTGCTCGCGCCGTGGCTTGCTCAAAAAAGCGCCGCGCAAACGTTTGCTTGAACCTCACTATGGAAAGCTGGTTCTTGTTTGTCAACGTGAAAAAAGTCAATGCGCGGTCGAATCTCCGAACAACAAAATCACTCTTTGTTCGGAAAACCGGCTCCCGCAAAAAAACGAAATAAACAGCCTCGTAAAATCATATATAAATCAATTAGTTACCTAATTTTCAGAAGGCCTCACGCACTGGCATAAATAATGCCTCCTATCACCGCTCGCGGCCAAAGGATGGCACGCGTCGTGCTGGTGTGCAGACATCGGCACTCTCACTAATAAGAGAAGAAAAATAATGAAAAATGCTGTGCTGAAAACAATTGTTCCGGGCGCGCTGGCCCTCCTCCTGGCACTGCCAACGGCTCACGCACAAGAGGCTGCCACCAAGCCGAATGTCATCATTCTGGCCACGGGCGGCACCATCGCCGGTGCAGGCGCAAGTGCTGCCAACAGCGCTACCTACACCGCAGCCAAAGTCGGTATCGACAAGCTGATCGCCGGCGTTCCCGAACTGAGCCAACTGGCAAACGTGCGTGGCGAGCAAGTGATGCAAATTGCATCGGAGAGCATCACCAACGAAAACCTGCTGCAATTGGGCCGCCGCGTTGCTGAACTGGCTGACAGCAAGGATGTCGATGGCATCGTGATCACCCACGGCACTGACACCCTGGAAGAAACCGCTTACTTCCTCACGCTGGTTGAAAAAACCGACAAGCCAATCGTCGTGGTCGGCTCCATGCGCCCGGGCACAGCCATGTCGGCTGACGGCATGCTGAACCTCTACAACGCAGTTGCCGTTGCCGGCAGCAAAGAGGCTCGCGGTAAAGGCGTGCTGGTCACCATGAACGACGAGATCCAGTCCGGCCGTGATGTCAGCAAAATGATCAACATCAAGACCGAAGCATTCAAAAGCCCATGGGGCCCGCTGGGCATGGTCGTTGAAGGCAAATCCTACTGGTTCCGCTTGCCGGCCAAGCGTCACACCATGGATTCAGAATTCGACATTAAAGACATCAAAAGCCTGCCAAACGTAGGCATCGCCTACTCGTATGGCAACGTCGACGACACTGCCTACAAAGCATTGGCACAGTCCGGCGCCAAAGCCATCATCCACGCTGGTACAGGCAACGGCTCAGTGGCATCGAGTGTGGTTCCGACCTTGCAAGCCCTGCGTAAAGATGGCGTGCAAATCATTCGTTCTTCCCACGTAAATAACGGCGGCTTCGTACTGCGTAACGCAGAACAGCCTGACGACAAAAATGACTGGGTTGTAGCCCACGACTTGAATCCACAGAAAGCACGCATTCTGGCCATGGTCGCTCTGACCAAAACCCAGGACAGCAAAGAGCTGCAGCGGATGTTCTGGGAATACTAAGTCGCCCGTTTCAAATACGCGCCAATTGACTTGAAAAGGCCGTCTCCCCACCAGGAGACGGCCTTTTTGTTTCGCGCGGACCTAACGCCGCATTCACTCGCCAGTACACCAAACAGTTGCCAAATCTGGCGCAGTTAAATACTGTATGCGCATACAGCCCACCAAGGATCGCATCATGGCTAAAAAAGCGGCGAAAGAGCCAACCCCACCAAGCCCTTACGAAATTTTCGGCACGCGCATACAAAAAATCATCAGTTCGCCAAAAGCTCAAAAAGACAAAATGGCGGTGCTTGAACGGCTGGAAGGTGACAACCCGGAATTCTGGGAGCGCCTGCTGGAAGAAATCTCCGAAAACGACAACGTCACAATTGCCTATCGCGATGATGGCGGCGTGAATGTTTTCTGGACCGTAGTTGAGGAAGACTGAGTCGATGAGGGTTCGTTTACTGGCACTGGTCAGTCTTTTCACTGTTTTAAGCGCACAAGCTTCAGCTCCGCAAACCTTCAGTGAAGCAAAAAAAGTCGCCTGGAAACTCTATGCACCGCAGTCCACCGAGTTCTACTGCGGTTGCAAATACACCGGTAACCGCGTCGACCTGAAAGCCTGTGGTTACGTCCCGCGCAAAAATGCCAACCGCGCAGCGCGCATCGAATGGGAGCACATCGTTCCCGCCTGGCAAATTGGCCATCAGCGCCAATGCTGGCAAAGTGGGGGACGCAAAAACTGCACCCGTAACGACCCTGTGTACAAGGTTGCCGAAGCCGATCTGCACAACCTGGTACCCAGCATCGGTGAAGTCAACGGGGACAGGAGCAACTTCAGCTTTGGCTGGCTACCCGTGCAAAAGGGCCAATATGGCTCATGCCTGACACAGGTCGATTTCAAATCGAAAAAGGTCATGCCCCGCCCTTCCATCCGCGGCATGATCGCCCGCACTTACTTTTACATGAGCCAGCGCTACAACTTGCGTCTGTCAAAGCAAGACCGCCAGCTCTATGAGGCGTGGGACAAAACCTATCCCGTTCAGGCCTGGGAGCTGCAACGCAATCAAGCGGTCGCGTGCGTCATGGGGCGCGGCAACGACTTCGTCGGCCCGGTCAACCTCAAGGCCTGCGGCTGATACCACCCCCCTGCCTTTACCCGCCTTGAGCCCTGATGAAAACAGTGGTTCAAGGCGCCTCTGCTGATCGTTAAGCCTCTGCTGCACCTGACAATTTGTGACGCCTCCAGATGCTCATTTATTGCCGAACCCCCATTGCTGAGCTATTACTCATTGGATGATTAAACAGGTTCGATTCAACATAAAACAACGGGTGGTCGACGAGCTTGTCCACCGTATCGAAAGCGGGCTCCTGGCAGACGGTCATCTACTGCCGGGTGAAGACCAATTGGCTCAAGAACTGGGTGTCGGCCACAGTACGCTGCGCGCCGCACTGGCCGAACTGGAAAGGCGAAAATATATTGCCAAGCGAACCGAAGGCGGTGCCATCGTTACGTATGACGGCATAACGCTCGACCAGCACAACGGCTGGACCCAGGCCCTGGCCAGTACCGGCGCCCGAATACACACAGAACTGCTTCGTCTCCAGGCCATAGAGCGCCCGGATCTGGCCCATCAATTCGGGTTAAGCCAGTTTATTACCCTGGAGCGTCGACGCCGCCGTGACGATGGCACCGCCATCTCCCTTGAGCGCTCGCTCATGCCCGCCACCGGCGGCCTCGAAGGCCTGCCACGGGTCGGCCTGATAGACGACTCACTCACCATCACACTCGCCGCCTATGGCTTTGTCGGTGATCGCGGCGATCAGTGGATCGGCGCAGAACCTCTCAACGAAGAAGATGCACTTTTGCTCGGCCGCCCCGCCGGAACCGTTTTTCTTCGAGCACTGCGCACCACTTACGACCGGAACGGCCGTTTCATGGAGCTGGTGGAAAGCTGGCTTGATCCTCTGCACTTTCGCATGTACCACTCGTTTGGAACGCCGTCATGACACCGACTGATCGGGCCCTTGGCGCATTTTATGGACTGGCACTGGGCGATGCGCTGGGCATGCCGACCCAATCATTTAGCCGCGGGGAGATCCTGACCCGCTTCGGGCACATCACCACCCTTGAAAACGCACCGGCCGATCAACCCATTGCGCCGGGTATGGTTGCGGGCTCAATCACCGACGACACCGAACAAGCCATCCTGGTCGGGCATCTGCTGGTTGAAGGCAACGCCAGCATTGACCCGAACCAGCTTGCGCGGCGCCTTATAACCTGGGAGTCCGGCATGCAGGCCAAAGGCTCTCAAGACCTGCTCGGGCCATCCACCAAGCGCGCGATCGACATGATCCTTGCAGGCCACAGCCCGGAACAGTCAGGGCGCTATGGCACCACCAACGGCGCCGCCATGCGCATCACCCCGGTGGGCATCGCCATCGACATCGCGCAACCGGAACGGTTTATCAATACCGTCGTTCAGGCCTGCCAGGTCACGCACAACACCAGCCTGGGAATCGCCAGCGCAGCCGCCGTTGCGGCGGTGGTATCCAGCGGGATCAATGGCAAAAAACTTGAACACGCCCTCAATGCGGGCACCGAAATGGCCTTTATCGCAGAGCACCATGGCCACTGGGTCGCCGGTGGCCGCATGGGCCCGCGTATCCGCTGGGCCCGACAGGCAAGCAGCGAGTGCAACCCCGACAACCTTGGCGACCTGCTGTATGACGTGATCGGTACATCGGTCGCGTCCCAGGAGTCCGTGGTTACGGCCTTCGCCCTGGCGCAACGGGTAGCAAGCGCCGAGCTCAGCAGTTTCGATGCGCTGTGCATGGCCGCCAGCCTGGGCGGTGACACCGATACCATTGCCGCCATTCTCGGCGCCATGCTGGGTGCCTGTGGCGGGCTGGAGCTATGGCCGGCTGCGCTGATCGAGCAAATAATCGAGGTCAATTCCCTGCAACTGGAACCCCTGGTACGCGATCTGCTAACCCTTCGCCACACATAGAAGCCCCTGCCACAAACAGCAAAGCGACTGGTCTCACCCCTGAGACCAGCGCCACACATGCGCTGCTTGCAACGATAACAACAGCATCAGGAGCCACCCCCCATGAGCACCCCTAACGCCGGGCACAGTGCCGGGCAACTGGAAACCCGGGGCATAGAGCCGGTCCCCGAAAACGAATGCAATGGCAATCCCCTGCAGCTGTTCTGGGTCTGGTTTGCGGCCAATATCAGCATCCTCGGCTTGCCCCTGGGTGCAACCCTGGTGGCCTTTCATCAACTGGCCATCTGGCAAGTCATCATCGTCGCCCTGATCGGTGCGGCAGGCTCGTTCGCCGTGGTCGGCGTCATTTCCATTGCCGGACGTCGGGGCCGGGCGCCAAGCCTGACACTGTCACGGGCCATTTTCGGAGTGCGCGGCAACATTGGCCCCACGTTGGTTTCGCTGATCTCGCGAGTGGGCTGGGAAACCGTTAACACCACCACCGCGGCTTTTGTGCTGCTGGCGCTGTGCTCAATCCTCTTCAGCACCCCGACCGAAGCCAAGAACGCGCCAATCCTGACGCTGGTGTTTATAGGTATTTTCACCCTGCTGACCCTTTCGGTTTCCGGCCTGGGGCACGCGACGCTGCTGATCATTCAGAAATGGGCCACTTACGTTTTTGGCGCGCTCAATCTGTTGGTCGGCGGTTTTCTGTGCGCCACGATCGACTGGCAAGGCGTGTTCAGTGCCGAACCGGCGCCCGTGAGCGCAATGATTATCGGGATTGGCATCATGGCCGCCGGCACCGGCATCGGTTGGGCCAACGCCGGGGCTGACATGTCGCGCTATCAAAAGCGCAATGTCAGCGCATCACAACTGGTGGCCTCCGCCGCCTGGGGCGCAGGGATACCGCTGGTGCTGCTGATTACGCTCGGCGGCTTGCTGGCCGTTGGCAATCACGACCTGGCCTCAACCACCGACCCGATTGCCGCGATCCGCAACATGCTGCCTTCCTGGATGGCTGTCCCCTACCTGCTCAGCGCCTTTGGCGGCCTGCTGCTGTCCAATCACCTGTCCGTCTACTCCGCCGGCCTGACCACCTTGACCCTGGGCGTGAAGATCAAGCGGGTGCAAGCCGTTGTCGTGGATATCGTCGCGATCTTCTGTGGCTCGATTTACTTCATGCTGTACGCCGACAGCTTTTATGGCCCCTTCATCACCTTTATCTCGCTGACGGCCATTCCGATTACCGCGTGGGTGGCCATCTTTGTCGTCGACCTTATCCATCGCCAGTACTACAGCGCCAAAGACTTGCTGGATGTCAGCGCCAGCAGTGCTTACTGGTACAAGGGCGGAATCGAATGGCGGGCGTTGAGCGCCTGGGCCGTGGCGCTGGCGTTGGGCTTTTGCTTCACCCGCGTGGGCAGCACCGGCGCCAACTGGTTTGCCGGGCCGCTGGCAGATTCCTGGCTGGGTCATAACGGCCTGGGCTGGGTGGTGACATTCGTCGTGGCAGGCGGTTTGTATGCCCTGATGGGCGGCGCCAAAGACCGTCGTCAGCCTGCGGTAGATGCCGCCCATGTCTAGGCTGCTGCACACCGGGCAGGTCATCGTCGACCTGGCCATGGCCCTCGACACCCTTCCGCGCTCCGGCGCAGACGCACTGGCCCATAGCGCCAGCTTTCACGCCGGTGGCGGTTTCAATGTGATGGCGGCGGCCCGGCGCAACGGGTTGACGACCCTGTACCTGGGCCGCCATGGCCAGGGCCAGTTCGGTGAACTGGCCCGTGAGGCCATGCGCGCAGAAGGCATACAGATGACCTTGCCCATCGACCCGCACAAAGACACCGGGCTGTGCGTAGCCCTGACGGAAGCCAGCGCCGAACGCACGTTCATTTCCTGTATCGGGGCCGAAGGCGGGTTGTCTGCCCAAGACCTGGCGCAGGTCACCGTCCTGCCTGATGACTATGTGTATGTCAGCGGTTACAGCCTGCTCCATGCCGACAAGGCCCAGTCACTGCTGGACTGGATACTGGGCCTGACGCCCGGCGTGCACCTGTCCTTCGACCCCGGCCCGTTACTGGCCGATATCGACCCGCAACTGCTCAACGCCCTGCTGCCGCGCCTGAACCTGTGGACCAGCAATAGCACGGAAGCACAGGGCTTTACCGGCCTCACCTCGCTGGCCCAGGCCCTGCCCGCACTGACGGCGCGCCTGCCCTACGACTGCCTCACGGTTGTGCGCGATGGCCCGCAGGGTTGCTGGATCAGTGATTGCCATGGCCAACAACATATCGCCGGGTTCAAGGTGCACGCCGTAGACAGCAACGGGGCCGGCGATGCTCACGCAGGGGTAATGATTGCCGCATTGGCCGGTGGGTATAACGCCGCACAGGCCGCGACACGGGCCAATGCCGCAGCGGCTATAGCCGTTACCCGTCGAGGCCCGGCCACTGCCCCCGGCGCCCGCGAAGTCGATGCATTACTGGCGAAATCAGGCAGTGTCGGCACGCAGGAATAGTGGTGTGGTTCAACGAATCGGCTAAAACCCTACGCGCAACACGACCAAAGGCTGTAACAAAACATGTTCAAAAACGAGACCAAAAGCTGGAAAATGCCAGAAGTGCTGTTTTAATTACACCGTGGTTTTCATCAAGTGACACCAGCACCCGATAGCTCCCGATAGCTGTCGGGGCACGTGCGCGTATGCGGTCTGCGTTTCTCCTGACTTGTGACGATTCTCTTGAAATTCATCATTATTGCTGTCTATGTTTTTTCCATTGCCTATGTCCACCTGCGGGGCAAGGTTCGCCATAAGCCGGGGCGCCAGCTGAGCGACCATTCGACCTTTCTGGCACCGATCAACTGTTTCTTGTACCTGTTCTCCAAAGTGCCCAACCAGCCGTACCTCAAGCCGGCAGACTTCCCCGAGTTGCAGCCCTTGCAGGATCATTGGCAGGAGATCCGCGAAGAAGCGCGGAACCTGATGCAGGCGGGTGAAATCAAACGTTCCGAGCAGCCCAACGATGTAGGGTTCAATTCGTTCTTCAAGAGCGGCTGGAAGCGCTTTTACCTGAAGTGGTATGGCGACAATCACCCTTCGGCTGTCGAGCTGTGCCCGCGGACCATTGAGTTGCTCAACGGCATCGGCACCATCAAGGCTGCCATGTTTGCCGAGCTGCCCCCCGGCTCGAAACTGGTGCGCCATCGCGACCCGTATGCGGGCTCGCTGCGCTTTCATTTGGGCCTGGATACACCCAATGACCCAGGCTGCTATATCAACGTCGACGGGCAGAACTACGCGTGGCGTGACGGTGAAGCCGTGATGTTCGACGAAACTTTTATTCATTACGCCCAAAACACCACCGATAAAAACCGCATCATCCTGTTCTGCGATGTAGAACGCCCGATGCAATACCGCTGGGCAACTGCATTCAACCAGTGGTTCAGCCGTACAGTCATGGCATCCGCCAGCTCACCCAACGGTAGCAGTGATAAAACCGGTGCTCTGAACCGCGCATTTACACGGTTGTACAAGATTCGCCTGCGCGGCAAGGCGCTGAAAAAGCGCAACCGTGCACGTTACTACCTGGAAAAATGGCTGGTTTTCGGCAGTTTGCTGGGCGTGTTTTTACTGATCTAGACTTCTCTCTGTGGGAGCGATGATTCGCGAGCAGGCTCGCTCCCACAGGGGCAATCACCGGTAACAGAGCATCTGCAGGCATTTAAAACAGTTAGCCCACCACCAGCGGCGGCAAGGTACCCAGCAACGAAACCGCTGCCACTGCTGCCAGTCCAAACAGCCATTCAAGTGCAACACTCCTGCGCAACAGTGCGATGTGGCCCGAACGGCTCATGACCAGATTGAACAGCGCCAGCAGTAGCATCACCCCCACCAGCGTCACTTTGATCAACAGAATCAGTGCGAACCCTTCAAACAATGGGGTGGGCCAGAGCGTTCCGGTCAGCACCCGGGTATTGATCAGCCCGGTCAGAATGATCCCGGCAACCAGCACAAACCCCAGATTGCTGAAGCGCTGCAAAACCGCGCTCACGGCCTGCCCGGCTGGACGCCCAAGGATCAGCAGCAACCCCATCAAACCACCGAGCCAGGTGGCGACACAGAGCAAGTGAATCAGTTGATTGAGCATCAACAATTGACCGCGCCAGCCATCCAGCATCGCGCCGTGCCCAACCGGCGCCAACGTGGCCAGCAGCAACAGGCTCAGCAACCCTGTGACGTAAAAACGGCAGCGGGCATACAGGGTGATCAGCAACAGAGCGCAGAACACCAAATGAAAGGCCCAGACCTGCCCGAAAAAGGTACTGCCCAACACCAGCCACAAGGTGGCGGGGTCCAGGGTTTCGGGCCAGCTACCGGCCATCGAATGGGTGGTCAACACTAACCAGGCCAGGCCACTGCCCAGCGCCACCCAGGCCAACCCGCGGTTGACCGTACGCAATGGCCGGTCAATCCCGCCGGATGGCCAGGCACCCAACAGCAAGGGCCTGAATGCACAGCACCCGAAGATCAGCAGTACGGCGCAAAAATGCACAAAACGGCAGATGACCATTTCGCTGAAAATCAACTCAGTTGCTCACCGTGAAACTGTAATCGCCTGCACTCTTGTGGGTATCGACCGACACGGCATTCCACTTCACGTGATAGGTTCCCACTGGCAAGGGCTTGGCCGGCGTAACGATCAGGACTTTCTTGTTCGCAGGCTCGGTCTTGATGCTGCTCAACGCTACAGGCGCCTGGTCATGGGTAACAACGACCTTAGTGAACGCCTGCTCTACGCCTTCGGTAAAGACCAGGCGCAGTTGGTCAGCCGTGTTGACGGTGCTGTCGGCCGCCGGCGTCGACTGTTCCAGATGGGCGTGGGCAAACGCCGCACTGGCACCGGCCATCAGCGTCAGCAACGCAGCAGTATTGAGGACTTTTTTCAAGAGAGTAGCAGCCATTGCAAAGTACCTTGAGAGTGAAATACGCGGTCATAATACTCGCCTAAACTGACTGTAGGGCGAGCGCACGCAGTAACCCGGAACTAAACACGATGTCTCCCCCGCCAGGAACTCAGCATGCCCATCCGCCTCAGTTTTATTTGTCACGCCCGCACTGAAGCCCAACGTCTGGGGCGCTTTGCAGTGGACGAATCGGTAGAGCCCAAGGGGTTGCTGTTGGCAGCCGAACTGAGTGCGCGGCTGAAAAAGCCGGTCCGCATACTTTGCGCGCCCGAAACCCGGGCCTTGCAAACCGCTCATGCACTGGGCGGCGATATCGAAATCGTGCCTGCGCTGGGGGATTACGACGTCGGCGACTGGCAGGGGCAGCGCCTGTCAGACCTGCAACAAAGCATGCCGCAGGTGCTTGCAAACTGGATCAACAACCCGTTTTCAGCGCCCCATGGTGGTGAATCCGTGCAAGACCTCTGCCTGCGGGTCAGCGCCTGGCTCGACGAGTTCCGTGAAGAAGGCCATTTTGCCGTGGTGACCCACCCCTTCGTCATCCGCGCCGCCATTCTGCATGCGCTGGCAGCGGGCACGGCCTCGTTCAACCTGATTGACGTTGAGCCGCTGTCGGTGGTTGACCTGCGCTTCAATGAGCGCTGGCGGCTGCGGGTTTGACTCACTCTTCCAGGGTGAGCCCGCCAGGCGGCAGCGGCAGCGCAGTTTTGTAACGCACCTGTTTGAGCGCGAAGCTGGAGCGGATGTTGGCCACGCCGGGCACCTTGGTCAAAAAGTCCATCATGAAGCGCTCCAGTGCCTGAATGCTCGGCACCAGCACCCGGATCAGGTAATCCGGGTCGCCTGCCATCAAGTAGCACTCCATGACCTCATGGCGATCGGAAATCGCCGCTTCAAAATGCTGCAGGGCTTCCTCGACCTGTTTTTCCAGGCTGACATGGATGAAAACATTGACGTGCAGCCCCAACATGTCGGCGTCGAGCAAGGTTACCTGCTCCCGGATCAGGCCACGCTCTTCCATGGCCTTGACCCGGTTGAAACACGGCGTCGGCGACAGGTTTACCGAGCGCGCAAGGTCCGCATTGGTGATGCGCGCATTCTGCTGGAGGCTGTTGAGAATCCCTATATCGGTTCGATCTAGCTTGCGCATGAGATAAAAACACCTGTTTTTTATGTTTATGCAGAATTCTTATCCTTAAATGCCACAAAGCACAACGAACTACAGATAAATATTCTTCACTGTCAGGAATATGATTGTTGTAGGACAAGATCGCGATCTTTTATCAGACCGATCTTCGACGTAATACCTAGCTCCCGCGCCTAATAAACACGACAAGATCGAGCGTAGAGAAAGCCATGAATGAATATGCACCGCTGCGCCTGCACGTTCCCGAACCTTCTGGCCGCCCAGGCTGCAAGACCGACTTCAGTTACCTTCGCCTGACCGATGCAGGTCTGGTGCGCAAACCTCCCATCGACGTGGAACCTGCCGACACGGCCGACCTGGCCAAAGGCCTGATCCGCGTGCTCGATGACCAAGGCCAGGCCCTTGGGCCGTGGGCCGAAGGCGTATCGGTCGAGGTACTGCGAACCGGCATGCGCGCCATGCTCAAGACCCGCATTTTCGACACCCGCATGGTGGTCGCCCAGCGTCAGAAAAAAATGTCGTTCTATATGCAGAGCCTTGGCGAAGAAGCCATCGGCAGCGCCCAGGCCCTGGCCTTGAACATCGACGACATGTGCTTCCCGACCTATCGCCAGCAGAGCATTCTGATGGCCCGGGACGTGCCTTTGGTCGACCTGATCTGCCAATTGCTGTCCAACGAACGTGACCCGCTCAAGGGTCGGCAATTACCGATCATGTATTCGGTCCGCGATTACGGCTTTTTCAGTATTTCCGGCAACCTCGCCACCCAATTCATGCAAGCGGTTGGCTGGGGCATGGCCTCGGCGATCAAGGGCGATACCAAAATCGCCTCGGCCTGGATTGGCGACGGTGCCACCGCCGAATCCGACTTCCACACCGCCCTGACCTTCGCCCACGTTTACCGCGCCCCGGTGATCCTCAATGTGGTGAACAACCAATGGGCGATTTCGACGTTCCAGGCCATTGCCGGCGGTGAGTCCACCACCTTCGCCGGGCGCGGCGTAGGCTGCGGCATTGCTTCGCTGCGGGTTGACGGTAACGACTTTATCGCGGTGTACGCCGCCTCAGCCTGGGCCGCAGAGCGCGCCCGCCGCAACCTGGGCCCGACCCTGATTGAATGGGTCACCTATCGCGCAGGCCCGCACTCCACCTCCGACGATCCGTCCAAGTACCGTCCTGCTGATGACTGGAGCCACTTCCCGCTTGGCGATCCGATTATTCGTCTCAAGCAGCACCTGATTGCCACAGGCAACTGGTCGGAAGAAGAGCACGCCGCCGTCAGCGCCGAACTCGAAGCCGAAATCATTGGCGCTCAAAAGGAAGCCGAGCGTTTCGGCACCCTGGCCGGCGGACAGATACCCAGCGCCGCGTCGATGTTTGAAGACGTGTACAAGGAAATGCCCGAGCATTTGCGTCGGCAACGTCAGGAATTGGGGTTATAACCAGATGAACGACAATAATAAAATTCAGATGGAGAACGCCGTGAGCACCACCACCATGACGATGATCCAGGCCCTGCGCTCGGCCATGGATGTAATGCTTGAGCGCGACGACAACGTGGTGGTATTTGGCCAGGACGTCGGCTACTTCGGCGGCGTGTTCCGCTGCACCGAAGGCCTGCAGGCCAAATACGGCAGCTCGCGGGTGTTCGACGCGCCGATCTCGGAAAGCGGAATCGTCGGCGCTGCCGTGGGCATGGGGGCTTACGGCCTGCGCCCGGTGGCCGAAATCCAGTTTGCCGACTACTTCTACCCGGCTTCCGACCAGATCGTCTCCGAGGCGGCGCGCCTGCGTTATCGTTCGGCCGGTGAGTTCATCGCCCCGATGACCATACGCATGCCTTGCGGCGGCGGGATCTACGGCGGCCAGACCCACAGCCAGAGCCCGGAGGCCATGTTTACTCAGGTCTGCGGCCTGCGTACCGTCATGCCGTCCAACCCTTACGATGCCAAGGGCCTGCTGATTGCCGCCATCGAAAACGATGACCCGGTGATCTTCCTTGAGCCCAAACGCCTGTACAACGGCCCGTTCGACGGCCATCACGACCGCCCGGTGACCCCGTGGTCCAAACACCCGGCCAGTGCCGTCCCCGACGGTTACTACACCGTACCGCTGGACTGCGCAGCCATCGTTCGCCCCGGCACTGAAGTCACCATCCTGACCTACGGCACCACCGTGTATGTGGCACAAGTGGCCGCCGAAGAAACCGGTATCGATGCTGAAGTCATCGACCTGCGCAGCCTCTGGCCGCTGGACCTGGATGCCATCGTCACCTCCGTCAAGAAGACCCGCCGTTGCGTTGTCGTGCACGAAGCCACCCGCACCTGCGGATTTGGCGCCGAGCTGATCGCACTGGTTCAAGAGCACTGCTTCCACTACCTGGAAGCGCCGATCGAGCGCGTTACCGGCTGGGATACGCCGTATCCCCATGCCCAGGAGTGGGCCTATTTCCCTGGCCCGGCGCGAGTGGGTGCAGCTTTACAACGGGTTATGGAGGTCTGAATGGGTACGCACGTTATCAAGATGCCGGACATTGGCGAAGGCATTGCTCAAGTTGAACTGGTTGAATGGTTTGTCAAAGTCGGCGACATGGTCAGCGAAGACCAGGTCGTGGCCGATGTCATGACCGACAAGGCTACCGTCGACATTCCCTCCCCCGTTGCCGGCAGAGTCCTGGCCCTGGGCGGTCAGCCCGGCGAAGTCATGGCGGTGGGCAGCGAACTGATCCGCATCGAAGTCGAAGGTGCAGGCAACCTGCGTGAAAGCGCTCAACCAAAGGTCGAGCCCGCACAGGCCACGGCTCCAAAAGTGGCGCCACAAGCCCGCGTCGAAGTGGCGGTGGTTTCGGCGGCCGCGATCAAGGCTGCGCCGGTACAACGGCCGGCACCGGTAGCCCGTGAAGCCAATGAACGCCCACTGGCCTCCCCGGCAGTGCGCAAGCGCGCCTGGGATGCCGGGATCGAGCTGCGTTTTGTGGTCGGCAGCGGCCCTGCCGGACGTGTGCTGCATGACGACCTGGATGCGTATCTGGGACAGGACACCAGCCCAAGCGTCGCGCCTGCCAGCGGTTATGCCAAGCGCAACGACGAGCAGCAAATCCCGGTGATCGGCCTGCGCCGCAAAATCGCCCAGCGCATGCAGGACGCCAAACGCCGCGCGGCGCACTTCAGCTATGTCGAAGAAGTGGATGTCACGGCCCTCGAAGAACTGCGTGCCCAGCTCAATCAAAAATGGGGCGAAAGCCGCGGCAAGCTGACCTTGCTGCCATTTCTGGTACGGGCGATGGTGGTGGCCTTGCGCGACTTCCCGCAGATCAACGTGCGTTACGACGATGAAGCACAAATCATTACCCGCTTTGGCGCAGCCCATATCGGCGTTGCCGCGCAAAGTGATGGCGGCTTGATGGTGCCGGTGGTGCGACATGCCGAAACCCTGAACCTGTGGGGCGCCGCGGATGAAATCGCCCGCCTGGCCAACGCCGTGCGTACCGGCAAAGCCACCCGCGAGGAGCTTTCCGGTTCCACCATCACCCTGACCAGCCTGGGTGCGCTGGGCGGCATCGTCAGCACACCGGTGGTCAATCTGCCCGAGGTGGCAATCATTGGCGTCAACCGCATCGTCGAACGCCCAGTGGTAGTCAAAGGCCAGATTGTGGTGCGCAAAATGATGAACCTCTCCAGCTCCTTCGACCATCGGGTGGTCGATGGCATGGACGCGGCGCAATTTATCCAGGCCATGCGTGGCTTGCTCGAACAACCTGCCACCCTGTTTCTGGAGTGAACATGCAGCCAACACAACACACCACGCTGCTGATTATCGGTGGCGGCCCTGGCGGCTATGTCGCGGCCATTCGCGCCGGACAGCTGGGTATCCCGACGGTCCTGATCGAAGGCCAGTCGCTGGGCGGCACCTGCCTTAACGTCGGCTGCATCCCGTCAAAAGCATTGATCCACGTTGCCGAACAGTTTCATACCACCCAGCGTTACAGCACAAACAGTTCACCGCTGGGGATCAAGACCCAGGCACCGACCCTCGATATCGGCCAGAGCGTGCAGTGGAAAAACGGCATCGTTGACCGCCTGACCAGCGGCGTCGGCGCGTTGTTGAAAAAGAACGGGGTCAAGGTCATCCATGGCTGGGCCAAAATCCTCGATGGCAAGGCTGTAGAAGTCGACGGGCAGCGCATCGAATGCGAACACCTGCTGCTGGCCACCGGCTCGCAGACGGTCGACCTGCCGATCCTGCCGATTGGCGGAGCGATCATTTCGTCCACCGAAGCCCTGGCGCCCACCGCCATCCCCAAGCGGCTGACCGTGGTCGGGGCCGGCTATATCGGTCTGGAGCTGGGTATTGCCTACCGCAAGCTCGGCGCAGAAGTGACCGTGGTCGAAGCCCGTGACCGGATCTTGCCGACGTATGACAAAGATCTGACGCTGCCGGTGGCTGAGTCCCTCAAGGCGCTGGGTATCACCCTGTACCTGTCCCACAGCGTCGAAGGCTTCCAGGCCAGCACCAAAACGCTTTCGATGCGTAATGCCATGGGCGAGAGCCAGACCCTGGAAACCGATCAGGTACTGGTGGCGGTCGGCCGTCGCCCACGCACCACGGGCTTCAACCTTGAAGCTCTGGCGCTGGGCATGAACGGCACGGCGATTCGCGTGGACAACCGCTGCCACACCAGCATGCGCAACGTCTGGGCGATTGGCGACCTGACCGGCGAACCGATGCTTGCCCATCGCGCAATGGCCCAAGGCGAAATGGTTGCCGAGATCATTGCCGGTAAACAACGGGAGTTCAGCCCCACGGCCATTGCGGCGGTGTGCTTTACCGATCCGGAAATCGTCGTGGTCGGCAAGACCCCGGCCGAAGCTGAAGCCGCGGGACTGGAATTCATCAGTGCCAGCTTCCCGTTCTCGGCCAATGGCCGGGCCATGACCCTGGAATCCAAAACCGGGTTTGTGCGCGTCGTGGCGCGCCGCGACAACCACCTGATCCTCGGCTGGCAAGCGGTGGGTGCGGGGGTTTCGGAGCTGTCCACCGCCTTTGGCCAGTCACTGGAAATGGGCGCCTGCCTGGAAGATATCGCCGGCACCATTCACGCGCACCCGACCCTGGGCGAAGCCGTGCAAGAGGCGGCAATGCGCGCCTTGGGGCATGCGTTGCATTTGTAATGCCTGATGTGGGAGCGAGCCTGCTCGCGAAGGTCGCGAGCAGGCATTCGCGAGCAGGCTCGCTCCCACCGTTGTGCAGATAACCCGAGCCAGGCAATCCAGCACTGGGCGTAATGGCTCAACACCAGTAGAATCGCGCTCTTTTTTCCAGGGCGCTCGCCATGACCTCTCTTAAAACACCCCCTGAAGCCGAGTCCCGGACCAGCGAGCTGGTCTTTGGCCTTGAGGACCGTCCCAAGCCGTGGATCGGTTTTCTGGCGGCCCTGCAGCACTTGCTGGCAATCATCGTACCGATCGTCACCCCGGGCCTGCTGATCTGCCAGGCGCTGGGCGTCTCCAGCCGCGATACCAACCTGATTGTCTCCATGTCGCTGGTCATCTCCGGCATCGCGACTTTCGTTCAGTGCAAGCGCTTCGGACCGTTCGGCGCCGGCTTGCTGATTGTGCAAGGCACCAGTTTCAACTTTGTCGGCCCGCTGATTGCCGGTGGCGCACTGATGGTCCAGCAAGGCACGCCGGTTGAAGGTGTGATGGCTGCGATTTTCGGCGTGGTGATCGCCGGTTCGTTTGTCGAAATGGGTATCTCCCGCGTATTGCCCTTTGTGAAGCGCATGATCACCCCGCTGGTGACCGGCATCGTGGTCCTGATGATCGGGCTGACCCTGATTAAAGTCGGCCTGATCAGCATGGGCGGCGGCTTCACCGCCATGGCCAACGGCACCTTCGCCAATGGCGAAAACCTGATGCTGTCGGGCGTGGTGCTGGCAATTATCGTCATTCTCAACCGCATCCCGCTGGTGTGGATGCGCAGCTGCGCCATCGTCATCGCGCTGGCCGTGGGCTACGCACTGGCCGGCTATCTGGGCCGCCTGGACTTCACCGGCATGCATGAGGCAGAGCTGTTCCAGGTGCCGGTACCCATGCACTTCGGTCTGGGGTTCTCCTGGGCGCTGTTTATTCCGATGCTGGTGATCTACCTCGTGACGGCGCTGGAAGCCATTGGCGATGTGACCGCCACCAGTAAAGTGTCGAACCAGCCGGTCGAAGGCCCGCTGTGGATGAAGCGCATCAAGGGCGGCGTGCTGGTAAACGGTGCCAACTCGTTGCTGGCGGGCATTTTCAACACCTTCCCCAGCTCGATCTTTGCCCAGAACAACGGGGTGATTCAGCTGACCGGCATTGCCAGCCGCCATATCGGCGTGTGGATTGCCGGCATGCTGATATTGCTTGGCCTGTTCCCAAGCGTGGCCGGTGCCATTCAGGCCGTGCCTGAGCCGGTACTGGGCGGCGCAGCCATGGTGATGTTCGGCGCTGTGGCGGCCTCGGGTATCAATATTCTGGCCAGCATCCATCTGGACCGTCGCGCCCTGCTGATCATTGCCGTCTCCCTGGCTCTGGGCCTGGGCGTGTCGCAGGTACCGGAATTCCTCGCCCACATGCCCGCGGCCCTGCGCAACGTGCTGGAGTCCGGCGTGGCCACAGGCGGTATCTGCGCCTTGCTGCTGAACTGGTTCTTGCCAGAAACAGAAAGCAAACCTGCACGCTAGACGATAAGACACAGCAGGGTCGCCTGAGGGCGATCTTGTTGTGTCCTGCACGCGCAAGCATATTTTGTCAGCAGATCTTTCCCTAATTAGCCGTTTGCCTTACTCTTTTTAGTAAGACTGATGCCTGATTGGGCGACAAAAATGAGTACATACGGTGCGCGTCTGAAACACGAGCGTTTACGCCTGAAGCTGACACAGGCGCAGCTAGCCCATACCGGCGGCGTCGGGCGCCATGCGCAAAGCTGCTATGAGCGCGACATTACCCTCCCCCGTGCCGATTACCTGTCGGCTATCACGCTGTTAGGCATCGATGTGTTGTTTATCATCACCGGCCGCCACACCCTGCATATCGGCTCACCTGCTTTATGACATGGAGATCGTTATGACTGAACCCGGCACCAATCATCAAAAGGCCCTTGATCGCTTTCTTGGCGAACACCCTGAACTGGCCGCAGAACTCGAAACACTGAATCCGTTGGCCGCCCGTGCGGTAGGCCAGTCGATGAAGGAATATCGTCAGGAACGCTTGAATGAAGCCTTTGAAGCCGAAGCTGAACGCCTGGGCTTTTTTGCCTGGGAGCTGACGCTTGAGTTGACCAGCACAAGCGAGGAAGCATTTGAGGCCCAGCGCCTTGAAGTCCACCGCGAGGTGGCCCAAATGGCCGGCATGGACTGGGCCGAATACTGCGAGTTGCATAGTCTGAAGGTGCAGCCTGACTGAGCACCTGTAGCCGCCGCCGAAGGCTGTGATAAGGTCCGCAGGACCTTGGATTCGGGTCAACGGAATCGCTACGCAACCCATCGCAGCCTGCGGCAGCGGCTACGAAGCAGCGGTTACACCCGGATACCAGATACTCGAACACACCTTCTCCAGCAGCGCCTTGTTATGGCTGAACACAATCAGCCCCAACTCACGGCGCTTCGCTTCCTCCAGCAAGACTTGCCAGACCTGCGCCTGAATGTGCGCATCCAGCTGCGCCGTCACTTCGTCGGCGATCAGGTAGCGGGTGCGCGGGTCCAGCGCTCTGAGCAAGGCAATACGGGCCAGTTCGCCACCCGACAACTCATCCGGACGACGTGTAAGCCAGTCGGGGTTGACGGCTAGACGGGCCAGCCAGGTGGCATCCGGCGACCAGGCATCGCGCAGGCTTTCGCCCGTGGTGCGATAAGGATTGAACGTCTGCTCAGGATGCTGCGGCACCAGCTGGATCGGGCAGTAACCCTTTTTCGACAGCGGTTGGCCGCCCACAAAGATATCGCCCGAAGTAGCCGTTTGCCATTGCGCCAGCACTCGACCCAAGGTGGTTTTACCGTATCCGCTCGGGGCCGAGATGCCCTGGCGTTCACCCGACCTGACCTGAAACGACACGCCCTCCCACAGCTGGCGGCCATCCTGAACAATGCTTAGCTGCCGGACCTCAAGCATATTCCGGCACCCTGCGCGCAATAAACTGCTGCTCGGGCAGTGCTGCCCATAACGACTGCAACCACGGACTTCCGCCGTTCTCGCGCAATTCTTGAGTACTCAGGGTTTCGTGCAACTCCCCCTTGTGCAGAACCGCGATCCTGTCGGCAAACCGCGCCGCCAGCGCCAGGTCATGGGTGACCCACAAAATTCCGCGCCCCTGCTGGCAAAAACCCTGGAGGTGGGTCAGTAACTGGCAGGCGTGGTCATCATCCAGCCACGAGGTGATCTCGTCCGCCAGGATGTAACGCGCATGGGTCAGGGCCGCACAACTGGCCAGCACGCGCTTGGCCATTCCGCCCGATAACGTGCGCGGAAACTCATTCACCACGCCCGGCTGCAAGTTGTAGTGCTTGAGTTGTTCCGCCACATCGTTGAGCCCCAGTTTGACCCCGCTCAACTGCGCCGCACGCACCAACTGCGGCCCGACCTTGATCAGCGGGTTCAGGGCGCTGACACCCTGGGGCACGTAACACAACTTTTTACCGCGCTGCTCAAGCTTGCCGGCATCGCCCAGCACCTGCCCGTCGAGCACAATATCGCCACGGCAACGCATGTTCGCGGGCAGCAAGCCCAGGGTGCTTTGCAGCAACAGGCTTTTGCCTTCACCGCTGGAACCCACCAGCGCCACCAGCTCGCCAGGGTGAACCTCAAGGGAGATATTGCTCAGCAGCGGATGCCAGGTTTTATGGCCCAGCCAATGGTAGTGAGCAATGTCGATCGCAAACTGGTCGAATTTCAGCATCAGGTAATCCTTATCCAGAGCTGCTGCAATGCCCGCGCAAACTGGTCAAACACCAGCACCAAGCCCACCAGGATCAAACCCGGGAAGAACGCCAGCCACCAGGCGCCACTGCTCAAGTACCGTAGCGCATCGGCCAGCAACAGGCCAAGGGACGGATCATGGGGCGCCAGGCCAAAGCCCAGAAAACTCAACGCCGCCGAGTGCAAGACCGCATGGGGAAACATCAGCAACGTACCGATGATCCACTGCGGCAACAACAGGGGCAGCAAGTGATGGCGCCAGCGATAAAGGCTGCTGTTACCCAGACGGTGCGAAAGCATCACGAAGTCGGTCTCGCGGATGCGCAGGATCTCGGCGCGCAGGATCAAGGCCAGCCGCGGCCAATGGGTCAGGGCCACGGCCAGGATCACCCCCTGTTTACCGCCGCCCAGCGTGAAGCAGATCAATACCAGCAACAGCAAATGCGGCAATGCCAGCATGCTGTCGATCAGCCCGCGAATCAGGTAATCCATGGTTTTGTTGAGCGCACACAAACTGGCGGCCAGCATCGCCAAAAAGCCGCTGCTGAAGGCTGCAGTCAGGCCTATTTGCAGGCTGGTGGTCATGCCCTGAAAACTTCTGAGCCACAGGTCCCGCCCCAGGCTGTCCGTGCCAAACCAGTACTCGGCTGACGGAGGTTGACGCCGCGCCAGCAGGTCCATCGAGACATCGACATTGAAAATCGACAGGCCATAGGCAATCAACAGCAACAACATCAGCAGCGAGAGGCACAGCCTGAGCAATGCGCGATTGGGGTCATAGGTCATAACTGGCGCGCCGCCCCACGGTTAAGGCGCAATAACAGCGCGTTGGCAATGCTGTTACCGGTAAACACAAGCACCGCACAAAACATCACAATCCCCATCAGCAGCGGAATATCACCGCGCAAACCCGCATCAATCGTGGCCTGCCCCAGGCCCGGGTATGCGAAAACCTTTTCGGCCAGTAATGAGCCACCAATCAGCTCCCCCACCGAGGCAAATTGCAGGCACAGGGCGGGCGTCACTGCGTGGCGCACAATATGGAAGTTGATCAGCGGCCAGCCTTTATCGCCCTGGGCATGGGCGTAACGAATGAACTCGCTGTTCATCACCTCGGCCACCCGCGCACGGGTATGCAGCGCGATATTGCCCACGCCCAGCACGCCAAGCGCCAGCATGGGCAGGATCAAGTGCCGGAGCTTGTCGCCCCAGGTCGCGGTTTCGGCATTGCTGCCAGGTGTCCAGGCGCAACAGATCGGCGCCCAGTTAAGGGTCACGGCAAACAGTGAGAGCAGCAGCAAGCCAATCCAGAACGTGGGCAAGGATGCCAGCACATAGGACAGGGTCGAGATCAGCCGGTCTGGCCATCGGTTCAGGTAGCGACCCGCCGTCAGACCCATGGCCAGACCGACGATGCCGGAAAATAGCCATGCCGAAAGCAGCAGCGCAAATGAGGTGGCAAAGCGCTCGCCGATCACTTGCGAGACCGGCGCGTTATACAGCATCGAATAGCCGAAATCGCCTTGCAGCATCTGGCTGAACCAGCGCAAAAAGCGCTCCCACAACGGCAGGTCCAGCCCCCAGCGCGCAGCAATCAGGGGGTATTGTTCGGGGGGCACGTGCAGCAAATCGTTGCCGATGTAAGCGCGAATCGGGTCCACCGGAGAAAAACTGAGCAGGGTAAAAGTGCCTGCAGCCGTTACCAGCAGCAAGCACATCAAGCGCACAACAAACAGCGAAAAACCGCGTATCACTGGCAAGTCCACTTCCAGCCGTCGACACTGTTGAGCAGCGACCAGGAACCGTGGATTTCCGGGGCGCCCTTGCCCAGATCGACGCACTCATCGGTCAGATAGGTGTGCTGCACGTTCAGTAACCAGGCCCAGGCCGCATCGCCCTTGACCCCGACGCCGGTTTTACCGTCCCACTCCACTTGCTGCCAGAACGGCACGGCCTGCTGCCAGGTTGGGGCATCCAGCGCTTGTTGCAGATGCTGGTCGACCACCGGATTTTTGTAGTAGCCGGGGTTGTAGTACTCAACACCTGCCGCCTTGCTGCTGTAGTGATGGTAAAGCTCCATCGGGTCCAGGCTGCCCCAGCCAAACAGGGTCGGGTTGGCGTGCATATTGCGTTCGACGGTTTCCCAACTGCCGGACTTCAAGTCCACGTCGATACCGACGGGTTTGAGCATCGAACGTACAGCCTGAGCCAGATCCCGGCGCGTGGCATCACCGCTGGCGTACCACAGGGTGACTTTGGCGGGCAGGCCATTTTTTTCACGGACACCGCTGGCGGTTTCGACCCAGCCGGCTTCATCCAGTATCTGTTTGGCCCTGGCGATATCACCATCCTTGAAGGCCGCGTCGGGGTTGGCCCACGGCAACCCCTGAACCCCCGAATAGGCCGGGATCGCATGCCCTTCCAGAATCTGGTCGGCCAGCAATTGACGGTCGATGGCGTAGTTAATGGCTTTGCGGATCGCCACATCGGCCGTTACGTCATTGCCGATGGGGTAGCCGTTGGCGTCTTTTTTACCCGAGGCGATTGTCGGCATCACAATGCCGCGGTTTTCAACGCTGGGGCGTACCCACAGCTTCATGCCCGCCGCCGGAGTCACCGCCAGCGAAGGCGCAATCCGCACAATGCCCAACTGCTTGCTCTGGGCAGCGGCAAAGGCGCTGTCTTCATCCAGGAAGACAAACACCAGTTTGTTGAAATCGTTTTTCTGCCCCGCGTAGTACGGGTTGGCCTCAACAATCAGTTGCTGGCCCGGCTGGTAGCTGACAAGGCGATAAGGCCCGGCGCCAATCGGCTTTTGCGCGTAGGTTTTGGCGTCGTACTTATCGGCAGAGACAATGCCCAGCGAGCCGAGCACGTTGACGAAAGTGCTTTGCGGGGCCTTGAGTTCAATACGCACAGTCAGCGGATCAACCGCCTCGGCCTTGAGGAAGTTCCCCATATCGACCTTGCCACCGCTGGCCGCCGCATTGTTGTAGGTGTACGCCACGTCCTTGGCCGTCAGCGGTGAACCGTCAGAGAACTTGAGGTCAGGCTTGAGCGTGAGCGTCCAGGTTTTACCGTCGGCGCTGGGCTGATAATCGCTGAGCAGAAAGCTGCTCCAGGACAAATCTTCGTTTTGCTTGAGCAATGGGCTGTGCAACAACAGGTAACTGCCGTGGCTCCAGCCCAACATAGGGTCAAAACCCTCGGTCGGCTCATCGCCAATGGCCAGTTGCAGAGTGCGGGCCTGCGACGAGTAAGCAGGCGCTGCCAGCACACTCAGCAAGGCAGCCGCCACCAGGGTGTTGCGCATCCATGCAGGCTTTGACATCTATCCTCCTGAAAATAAAACAGCCTCGTCCAGACGGGCTCGATAGAACTGGCGCACATACTTGCGCCCAACAGTAATAGCAGTCTGATTTTAAATAGCCAGTTATCCATCTGATTATTTGAGAGTTTTTCGTTCTCACTGCATTACCTTGTAACAACTGCTCTAGGTCAGGCTCCCTGGTCGTGGCTGTGCTATACCAATGGGTACGATTATTCAGTCACGGCAAACAGACTCAACTGACAGAGGTTCGCATGTTCAAAGGATTAGCCGGTCACCTCAAAGACAGAAACGTCCATTCGATCAACGCCCTGCCGTCCAACAATATCGAACTGTTTGACTGCTACACCGGCTTGATCCTGGGTCATCTGTACCGCAATTTCCCCTTGCCCATCACCCTGACCGCCGAGCACTTCATCGACTACAAGGGCCTGGGAGACAACAACCGTGAGGCGCTGGAGAAAGAAGAAAACCTGTTTCTGGCCACCGTCAAATGGCTTGCCGACATTGGCTACATCCACTTCGATGGCATGTCGGGCGTGGCGTTTTACGAGGTGGTGCTGACCAACAGCGGGCTACTGATCCTTCGGGCCTACCCTGAAGGTACGGACTGCGCCCCCACCCTGGGCGAAAAGCTTGCCCAGTGCATTAAGGACGACAATACCGCTGACCTGCGGGCTCTGGTTACTCAGGCGTTGAGCCTGGGCGTGAGGATGATCAGCCCGATGAGCCGGTCCGGGATTTAAGCCAGGTACAACCCCTCAATGACGCAGTGAAGCTCATGCCCAGGCATGGGCTTCAACCACCCGCTTCACTTTCGCCAACCCTTCACGCAGCGACACCACATCCACCGAGCCCAGCGCCAGCCTGATCGCATGAGGCACATGGACCGAGGTGGCAAACGGTTGAGCCGTGGACACCGACACCTGCTCGCGCAGCAATGCCGCCGCTACCTGATCCGCCCTGGCGTCCTCAGACAGCGGCAGCCACACGAAGTAGGACGATGGGTGGCGAACGGTGTGCAACCCGGCCAGGAGTTCGTCAGCGATCAACTGCCTAGTTTGTGCATCCTTGCGCTTTTGCGCCTCCAGCCGGCTTACGGTTCCGTCGTCGAGCCAGGCGCTGGTGATGGCAGTCATCACACCCGGAGCGTTCCAGGCCGTTACCCTGATGATTCGTTCAAGGGCGCCGATTTTTTCAGCCGGCGAAACGATAAAGCCCACCCGCAAGCCCGCCGCGACACTTTTGGAGAACCCCGACACGTACACCGTCCGCTCCGGCGCCAACCCGGCCAAAGGCGTCGGCGGGTTTTCGACTAAAAAGGCGTAGGCCGCGTCTTCAATGATCAGCAGATCATGTTTACGGGCGATGGCCACCAACTGCTCGCGCTGCTCCAGGCTCATCACCCAGCCCAGCGGGTTATGCAAGGTGGGCATGCTGTAGATCGCACGCACCGAACGGCTGCGGCAAACCTTTTCAAAGGCAGCAAGATCGGGCCCGTTTTCGGTGGCTGGTATCGGCAGTATTTCAAGATGCAGTGCGAGCGCCAGCGCCTTGAAGCCCGGGTAAGTCAGTGCATCGACCGCGATCACATCGCCGGGTTGCAGCAGTGCCATCAGGGCCACAGTCAATCCGTGTTGCGCGCCATTGACGATCAATACCTGCTCCGCCGGCACGTTCAGCCCGCTAAATGCCAGATGCCGCGCCACCGACGCACGCTCGTGCAGGCGCCCGCCATGGGGCTGGTAGCGCAACAGCGACTCAAGGTCGCCGGACAACGCCAACTGGCGCAGCGCCGTACGCAGCAGATCGGCCTGGCCCGGCAAGGAGGGGTAGTTGTAGTTGAGGTCCAGCATGCCGGCAGTTACATCGGGCTGGTCAATCCCGTGGCCGGGCGGCAACGAGGTTTCCCTGACAAACGTACCGCGCCCGGTTTCCCCGCTGACCAGGCCCATGGCTTCCAGCTCTGCATACACCCTACTCGCCGTCACCAGGGCCAGACCTTCGCTGGCCGCCAGCTGGCGGTGGGTGGGCAAGCGCGTACCCGGAGGCAAACGCCCTGAGCGGATATCAACTGCAAAAGCGTCAACCAGCGACTTGTACCGGGATCGAGACATCGTGCTTTGTATCCATGACAATATTTTGATTGTCATTAATCATCAGCCATAGGATGTGCTGCATGCAATCCCGCGAATAGCCTGAGCGTGAGACACGATGGAACGTACCCGCGACCTGCAACACCACAGCTGCGAGAAAAACCTGAATGGCTGGATCAACGGGTTTATCGGCGTGGTTATTTTCAGCGCCTCCCTGCCTGCAACCAAGGTGGCAGTGCTGGAGTTTGACCCGGTATTCCTGACCCTGGCACGGGCCACTATTGCCGGCGTGCTTGCGTTGGCCATGCTTGGCCTGCTCAAGGCCCGGCGACCGGAGCGCATCCAGCTTGTCCCCCTGCTGCTCGTGGCTACCGGGGTTGTGGTCGGCTTCCCCTTGTTGACCGCGCTGGCCCTGCAACATGTGACATCGGCTCATACCATCGTTTTTCTCGGCCTGCTGCCCCTGTCCACAGCGGCCTTCGCCGTCGTACGCGGAGGAGAGCGTCCACGGCCGGCGTTCTGGTGTTTCTCCATTCTGGGTAGTACGTGTGTGGTGGCGTATGCCATTTCTCAGGGTCTGAAAGCCGCTCCCGAAGGCGACATTCTGATGCTGCTGGCAGTCCTGATTTGTGGCCTGGGTTATGCCGAAGGGGCAAAGCTGTCACGGACACTGGGCGGTTGGCAGGTCATTTCATGGGCTCTGGTGCTGTCGCTGCCAGTGATGGCGCCGCTGGCATGGCTGTGGGCGCCCTCCTCCTTCGCCGGTGTTCACCTGCCCGCCTGGTTGGGCCTGGCGTACATATCAGTCTTCAGCATGCTGATAGGTTTCGTATTCTGGTACCGGGGGCTGGCCCAGGGCGGGATCGCCGCGGTCGGGCAGCTTCAGCTCCTGCAGCCATTTTTTGGATTGGCGCTGGCGGCCACATTACTGCACGAAACAATCAGCCTGGGCATGTTCGGCGTGACGGCGGCCGTCATTCTGTGCGTGATTGCGGCCAGGAAATTTTCCCGTTAAATCGTTTGCTTTGATTTATATTGAACGGGTAATAACCCTGCATTTATTAAAGTACTGCTTTACGCTGCCAACACTAAGAGCGCCGCTGCACGGCGGCGCGCAATGCCCTATTCATCAGATACAATTACACCTTCAAAAAGCCGCATTAAAGTTTTCCATTTTACACAATGAAAACTTTAGTATAGGCACTCATGCAACTCCAGCTCTTACCCGACCTTACAACACCTTACTTACACTTAACACTTCTCAATGACCCGCCTGAACAAGTGAGCCCACAACAAAAATAGGAATTTTCCTACACCTATACTTGACTCTCAACACCCTGCCATGATCTAGTTGCACACTAAAATATCAAAGGTAAGTAAGATGCAGGGCGACCGTGAAACTTCCACCGCATTTACTACGGTCAAATGCACCTATGATCATGACAAGCTTTTACTGCGTTATCCTCCCCTGCACACCACGCTCACGAGCAATGAAGGCCACCTGTTATTAGCCCTGATTGAAGGCGTAACCGACAAGGAAGATTTAATCAGCCGGGTATGGGGGGATCGAGGTCTCATTGTATCGGACAGCAGTTACTACAAAGCCCTCCACACCCTCAGGCATTACCTCTCCGAGGTTGGGCTCGACAGGTCCATATTAAAAACACTGCCCCGACGAGGCGTTGTTTTACTGCTCAAAATAGAACGCGTTTTCGACGATAACACCATCAGCGACGTGCCCGGCGAATCAGAGCCCACAGCCCCCGACAGCACAACCTCTGATACCCCTCCGCCCTCCGGGGAAACACCCTCACCCTCATTCGGCCTCAGTGAAACATTGCACGACAGTGAAGCCATACTCGCGGATACAGCAACAGATCCAAGCATTCCTGCCCCACCTCCCCCACCTGAAAAAAAGAGAAGGCGCTTTTACACGACGTCTTTCTACCTGATGCTTTTACTGGGCGCGGCACTGCCTGTTTACTATGCCTATATGCTGTTCAACAAACCGGTTCAGCTCGAAGGGTGGCGACTGCTATGGGAAACCCCCAACACAAAACTCTATGTCGAACGGGGAGAGAAAGCATCGAAAGACAGCATTGTTTCAACCATGAGTATCTTTGACTCTTCCGTTGGCAACACGGGAACAAATTTTTATATCAAAAAAACATTATCTGAGCTTTTAGTTAACTGCGAAAAACCTGAAAGCAAAGGAGAGGCGCTGTGTACAAACTACCTCATCATCGAACAAAAAAAGTAATATTTCTCCTGAGCCTTGCTTCCACTCTCGTGTTTGGAACACTCATCGCCTTGCAAGCCTATACCTATCACGAGGACACTCCCCAGGCCCCCTGCTATGCCTCAATAGACTTTATCTACTCGCCAGACAATAGCCAGCGCTGGGCCGGCAAAGGAGACATGTCCATCAACATGGGCGCAGGGGAAATCTATCTTTACTTCAACCTCAAAGATCCAGACCAGCAAGAGTTCCTGTATAACCGCAGGCTCGACGTGCATTTTGACAAACTGGACAGCTCACGTTTTTGGTTTAAAACCTTGAACGCAACGGTGTTTGAAAGTGATAACAGCCTTAAACATGCACTGTTTATGCGCCGCGGGCTGGAGGGTGGTCTTATTACCTTCTCACGCTTCTCTGATGTCGAATATTATTACAATATCAATAATATTCTGACGGGTGTTTGTCACGTCCCCACGTAGGCACCGCCGGGCAAGGGTAACCGTTTAACCCCGCCCACCCCTTTCTGGACACTGTGCGAATGCCACGCTGAAACTCGCGCTGAACAAATACGGACAAACAGGTGCAATCCCCATGTTCGTACAACGACACGTCTTCTTTTTTTGCTTTTGCGAGCACCGACAGCAAGTGCCGCACAGTGCGGGCAGCCTTCAACAAGTCAGTCGCTGAGCCGTGCACAAACCTCACTACATTCGTTAGCGCAATACTGTACTGCGCAAACGTCACCAAAGGAGGATACGTACCGCACTGGCAAATATGCGCAGCGATCTTTTGGCTTATATGATCAACAGCATGCTCAGTTGCCAGGCAGCCTTGGCGGGTCAACACATCGAGGAAACGCAGCGCATTTCGACAGTCGATATTTCTAACGGTATTTTCTCCCTGAACAGCCAATGCTGCTTTAAAACCGAAGTTTCTGCCCACGATGGGGATTGTTTTACGTGAATACATGCAGCCATACCCTGGACGAGTTCTAACGCCATGCTCCCACAGCCCTCCCCCCTTAACCCGACATCGGTCTTATATAGACTTTCCGGCTCTTACTTCTTCTTACTGCACCGGAAAAAGTCACCTTGCGGGTGTTTTTCAGAGCCCGCAGCGCCTAGTATTGCATCCTGAGATTGCCATTTCTTAAGGTCGCCGCCTCTTACCTTACCCGCACTCTACCCGACTGAATTTCGCAGGAATGATCCATGAATCGAGCAATACGTTATTCCTCGAAGAAGGTTTTTTTAATAGCTCTAGTCATCGGCATCCTCCCACTGGCCCTGGGTATTCCTCTGGTTTACCTGAAATCTGTTTCTGATTTGTCCCGCACATCAAACACTGCGGCTCACGAGGCATTCAGGCAGATAAACGTGATGCTGAGCGAGGCAGAAGCCGCCGCAAAAGAGCTATCAGAAATTTCGGGACTGCCCTGTGCTGAGGCGGACAAGCCGCTCCGGGAAGCAGTGGCCACCTATCGATTCTTGCGCGCAACAAGCCTGGCCACTGATCACAAGGTTTACTGCAGTTCGCTGTATGGCTCCGATGTAAACATAACCGTGAACCCGCATGAATATTTGCGTGGCCGCCTGCGTTTGATTGACCAGACAGCCTCGGGCTCCAAAACCGCAGCCCTCATTCTAAGAACGCAGCAAGAGCATAAAAGTGTCCTGATCAGCATTGATGGCCGACATATCCAGGACGCCCTTCATCTCATCGATAAAAAAAGTAATTTGACACTCAAGGTCGGAAACCACTGGATGACCCAAAACGGGGTAGTGGATAGCCCCCCGCTCGAAAACAACCCAACAGCACCCAGCTCCGTAGTTTCCAACGAATATGGGTTTACAGTCTCGGCCGCCTACCCCGCGGGCACACTCTTCAGTCATACACTCGAGACCTACTCCATTCTTCTTGGTCTATTGCTGGCCCTGGGTATATTTTCCGGTCTGCTCACCTACTGGATGCTGGGTCGTGTACTGGCCCCCAGTATTGAACTTCAGCGGGCGCTGTCAGCAGATGAGTTCATTCCTTATTTACAGCCTGTTTTTTCTTCGACCTCCGGCAAATGTGTCGGGTGCGAAGTACTGGTCAGGTGGAACCACCCGCATGAAGGGATTATTACGCCCAACAGTTTTATCCCGCTGGCCGAGCGTTCTAATTTAATCATCGCCATCACCCGGCGCCTCATGCACAAGACCGCACAACAACTCGCACCTTACGCGCCGGGACTGGAACAGCCCTTTCACATTGGATTCAATGTATGCGCAAAACACTTTGAGAGTTTTGACCTGGTCGATGACTGCATTTTATTTTTGAAAGCCTTCAAACCGGGCACGGTCATCCTGGTGCTGGAAATGACCGAGCGCGAACTTGTAAAACCGACACCCACTGCACTTCAACTTATTGAAAAGCTCCATGACCTGGGCGTAAAAATTGCCCTGGATGATTTTGGTACCGGCCATTCAAGCCTGAGCTATTTGCAGCGCTTCAAAGTCGACTTCATCAAGATCGATCAGAGCTTTATCTCAATGATCGGAGCGGATGCCCTGTCCGTGCACATCCTTGACTCGATTTTAGACCTGGCACTTAAACTGGACTTGCAAGTGCTGGCCGAAGGCATTGAAACGGAAGAACAGCGCGACTACCTGGGCGCCTGCGGAGTGGATTACATGCAAGGCTTTTTCTTCGCACAACCCATGCCCGTCAAAGAGTTCCTGGACGCGATACTCAAACATCCAGACTTTTCGAAAAATACAGCCTGGACAGACAGCCACAGTCCAACTGCGATGCATCTGGAGTCACCAGAACAATGATTCAGCCCATTCACTGACCTGTTGCCCTGACGGTATTAACCTGCGGGCGAGTCGGTGCTGACTATGCCGATGACACTTTTGAAGCAAAGCACGTGTGCGGCTGCCCCGATAATCAAGCCTTACTGATGACATATCGAGGCTTAGCATGACAAGCGCATCTACAGAGCAGGTCAGCCCGAAAACGCTGAGAAAAGTGATTGTCGCCGCCGCCATCGGTAACTTCGTCGAATGGTTCGACTTCGCCGTGTATGGCTTTCTGGCCACCACCATTGCCCAGCAGTTTTTCCCCAGTGGCGATGCCAGTGCCGCGCTGCTCAAGACCTTTGCGGTGTTTGCCGTGGCTTTTGCGTTTCGGCCCCTTGGCGGGATTTTCTTCGGCATGCTGGGTGACCGGATCGGCCGTAAGCGAACCCTGGCAATGACCATCTTGCTGATGGCCGGCGCCACAACCCTGATCGGCGTGCTGCCCACCTATGCCGCCATCGGGGTTATGGCGCCGATTCTGCTGACTTTGATCCGTTGCGCCCAGGGTTTTTCCGCCGGGGGTGAATACGCGGGTGCCTGCGCTTACCTGATGGAGCATGCCCCCAATGACAAGAGGGCCTGGTATGGCAGCTTTCTGCCGGTGTCGACCTTTTCCGCCTTCGCTGCGGCAGCCGTAGTGGCCTACGCACTTGAGGCCTCACTCTCGGCCGAGGCCATGGGCAGCTGGGGCTGGCGCCTGCCGTTCCTGATCGCCGCACCGTTGGGGCTGGTGGGGCTTTACATGCGCTGGAAGCTGGACGAAACCCCGGCGTTCCAGGCTGTGACCGAGGAACATGCCGTTGCCCACTCCCCGCTCAAGGAGACCCTGCGCAACCATGGCGCGGCGATCTGCTGCCTGGGGGCCTTTGTGTCGCTCACGGCGCTGTCGTTCTACATGTTCACCACCTACTTCGCCACTTACCTGCAAGTGGCAGGCGGTCTGAGCCGTGCAACCGCACTGCTGGTGTCGCTGACTGCCCTGATCTTTGCCGCTGCAATTTGCCCGCTGGCCGGGTTGTACTCGGACCGGGTCGGGCGCCGGGTGACGGTGATATCGGCTTGCGCGCTATTGATTGTCGCGGTGTACCCCTCGTTCCTGATGGCCAGCTCCGGTGGTTTCGCCGCGTCCATCATCGGGGTGATGCTACTGGCCATTGGTGCGGTGTTGTGTGGCGTGGTGACCGCTGCCTTGCTCTCGGAGACCTTCCCCACCCGCACGCGCTACACGGCGTCGGCAATCACCTACAACATGGCCTACACCCTGTTCGGCGGTACCGCACCGCTGGTGGCTACCTGGCTGATCAGCACCACCGGCAGCAACCTGTCGCCGGCGTTCTACCTGATGGCAGTGGCACTGCTCGCCCTGGCCGGCGGCCTGGCGTTGCCGGAGACTTCGCGGATCTCCCTGCATGATGTTGCGCCGCCGGTAAAAGGCACGCGAGTGGCTGCAGCACTCTGAGGGACTGGAAGTGTCGGGTTGCCCCGACACTTCCTACAGGCCGTGATTCTGGCTTACGCCCTTCAAAACCGGCAACACTACCTGCGCTTTCAGCCCGCCCGTTTTGCGATTGCTCAGGGTTAGCGACCCGCCGTGTTCCAAAACAATCGCACGGGCTGCCGACAACCCCAACCCCACCCCGCCGGTGTTTTTATTACGCGAACCTTCCAGTCGATAGAAAGGCACGAACACCTGTTCCTGACTTTCGACGGGGATACCCGGCCCGCGGTCGAGTACGAAAACAGTCACCTGCTCATCGTCCCCGCTCAGCGCAATGGCCGGTTCGCCCGCGTACTTGATGGCGTTGTCCAGCAGGTTGGTGATCACACGCTTGAGGCCCAGCGGGCGGCCGAAGTACACAAGGTGTGCAGGGCCGCTGAAAGCAATGTCGATGGATTGATCGCGATAGTCATCGATCAGGGTCTGGAGCAGCTCGGCCAGATCAAATTGCGTGGCCTGTTCCAGCCGGGCGTCATCGCGGAAAAACTCAAGGCTGGAATTGATCATGGCCTGCATCTCGTCGACGTCGCGAAACAGCCGTTGCTGTTGCTCCGGGTCTTCGATGAATTCTCCACGCAGGCGCATGCGAGTCAGCGGCGTACGCAGGTCGTGTGAAATGGCCGCAAGCATCTGGGTGCGGTCCTTGATGAAGTGCTGCAACTGCGCCTGCATGGCGTTGAACGCAAGGATGACCTGGCGGATTTCGATGGGGCCAACCGGCTCGATGGGCGGTGCGTGAAAGTCCACACCGAAGCGGCGGGCGCCTTCGGCAAACTGTTGCAGTGGCCGGGCCAGGTGCCGGGTGGCGAATAGCGCCACCAGCGCGGTCGACAGCAGCACCAGCACAATCACAATCAGGTTGCGCTCCCACAACCCCAACCCCCAGTTGCGCGACGCGATGCTGAACATCAGCCAGGAACCATCGGTCAGTTGCACCACTAGCGTGTAGTGGCCGTTTTTCTGCGGCCAGTCGTCGGGCTGATAGGCTTCAAGCCGCCACCCCGGGTTGTTGAACAGGCCCCGCGCAATCGGTGAATCCGTACGAATGGCCGCATCAGGGACATGCGGCAGGTTCAGTGCTTCACGGCTGGCGTGCCAACTGATGCTCAAGGAGCTGTCACCGGCTGCAGCCGCCAGGCGTTCGCGCTGATCGACCTGCGAAGCTTCGATCAGTTTGGTGGTCAAGGCGGTCTTTTCCAGCAAGCCGATCTCGCTCAACGGCGGATAGGCCCAGACGCCTGCCAACTGGGTAAAAAGTGCATTGAAGCCCAGCGCCGTAAGCATGGCGACAATGGTAGTCAGGGCGATCCAGCTCGCGATGGTGTCGCGTGAGCGCAGGCGCCAGCCTGAAATCCAGCCCTTCACTGACGGGTCACACTGGGTGTAAACAGGTAACCGACGTTACGCACGGTACGAATCATCTCCACCCCTTTGCTGTCGAACTCCAGCTTGCGCCGCAAGCGACTGACCTGAACGTCGATACTGCGATCGAACGCTTCATGGCTTGGGCCGCGCGCCAGGTCCAGCAACAGCTCCCGGGTCAGAATGCGTTGCGGGTGTTCGACAAAGACCAGCAGCAAGTCGAACTCCCCGGCCGACAACGGAATCATCACTTGGTCCGGGGAGCGCAGCTCGCGACGGGTCAGGTCCAGCTGCCAATCGGCAAACTTCATCAGCGGCCGCGGCACCTCTGCGGTCAAGGGCCGGTTCTCCCCTGTTCGGCGCAGCACGGCACGCACCCGGGCCAACAACTCGCGAGCATCGAACGGCTTGCTCAGGTAATCGTCCGCCCCCATTTCCAGCCCGACCACCCGATCACTCAACTCACCCATGGCGGTCAGCATGATCACCGGCGTGGGGTATTGCTGGCGCAAGCGCTGGCACAGCATCAGGCCGTTGTCCCCGGGCAGCATCAGGTCGAGAATGATCAAGTCCGGCGGCTGCAATGCCATCGCGGCCCACAGTGAAGCGCCATCGGTGGCCACCTCCACCGAATATCCATGCTGCACAAAAAATTTCTTCAGTAGCGCAAGGACCTCAAGGTCATCGTCTACGATCAAAAGGCTGCTCACCGGCACATATCACTTAAGGTCTGTAGGGCCTCACATCTAAAACTATTCAGCGCCCCGCGTCATATATTTCAACATGGCAACATAGTGTCAGCTCGGTAAGAAAGCAGACATATCCGGGCAAGCCGCGAATGCGAGCATCAGGCTCCTTTCCTGCCAAGAATGTCTGCTGCCCATGCCTTCTGATACCCCGTCACTGATCCTGGAGCAACGACTGGTAAGACGTGCCAACGCAGCCCTGCACTGTCGAGAAACCAGCCTGCACCTGTCGACCGATTGCGAAGAACTGGTTCTGCGCCGTTATATCGAGCATTACAGCCACGAAGGCGTGCAATGGGTCGAACGCACTCATCGGGTGCCGGTCAGTTCGCTTCTGAAATGGATGATTACCCATGGCGAGCCTCAAACCCTGACGCACGAAAACGACCTGTAGGGCGCTGGTGCCTGCCACCCCGTTGCGCTTAGCATGCCTTCCCCACTTCTAGCCAAAGGGCCGGCCATGCAACCTGTCAAAGCCGATGCGGCACTCATCATCATTGATATGCAAAAAGGGATGTCCAGCCCCGTGTTGGGCCGCAGAAACAACCCGGATGCCGAGCTGAACGTGCGGCGCTTGCTAGATGCATGGCGACACACGCAGCGGCCCGTGATCCATATCCGGCATATTTCCAGGGCCCCGGGTTCAGTGTTCTGGCCCGGCCAGGCAGGCTGCGAGTTTCAAGTCGCACTGACGCCGCTTGAGCTTGAGCACGTCGTTGAAAAAAACGTACCTGATGCATTCGCCAACACCGGCCTGGAACGGTGGCTGCGCACGCGCAACATTCAGCAGTTGATTTTCTGCGGCGTCATCACCAACAACTCGGTGGAGTCCAGCGTGCGCTCAGCAGGTTGCCTGGGTTTTGACGCGACTGTGGTGGAGGATGCCTGCTACACATTCGATCAAACAGACCTTACGGGTCGACTTTGGCCTGCCGAAGATGTGCATGCACTGTCGCTTGCCAACATGGCGATGGACTATGCCAAGGTCATGGACGCAAGCCAGGTGCTTGCGCGGCTGGGCCAAGCCACCCACCTCTGAGCCAAACCGGAACACCAATAGAAAGCCCCGCACAAAGGCGGGGCTCAACATTTAACGCTCAGTTACAGCCAGGGTCAGGACACAGCTTCCAGCGCAGCTTTTTGCGCCTTGGTAATGGAGCGTCCGCGTACCCAGTTAAAGCAAATGGCGAGGATCAGCGCAAAACCGACGTAGCCCAGCAGTGGGTAGACGGTGCCGACCAGCTTGCTGAAACCACCCAGGCTCAAGCCCAGGCCAACGCATACGGTCACTGCACTGGTCAGCTTGAAACGGCTCGTTTCAGGCTTGGCAAAACGGGCGCTGAAAGCAAAGAACATCCCCACCGCCGTGCTGTAGACCATGCACACCAGCGCCACCGACATCACCACCGAGAGAATCGGCGAAATGCGCCCTGCCAGTGCCAGGGACGGCATTTCGATGCCCTGCAGCTGGTTGATGTTGGCGAACAGACCGATGTTCAACAGCAGGATCAGCAGGCCAAGGCCCAGACCGCCCAGCACGCCGCCGAGGGCTGCGGCTTTGGGTTGCTTGGTCATGCCACCAATTACCGCCAGCATCGGGAAGCCTACGGCGATATTGAACGATGCATACAACAAGGCGCCGACAAACCAGTTGCCAGTGACCGTCTCGTTATTTTCGCGGGCAACCGCGTCGAGGGTCGCGATCGGGGCGTTGTAGCTGAAGATTGAATACGTAGTAATGATCAGAACCATGGCCAGCAGGAAAGGCATGACCGCACTGATCAGGTCGATGATGCGCTTGACGTTCATGCACAGTGTGGCGATCACCAGCACGGTCATCAGTACACCGCCGAACAACGGAGGCAGATCGTACTGCTGGGCAAAGATCGAACCGCTACCGGCCAGCATCACTACCCCGACGCCATACAGGAAGAAGGACAGCACCACGTCGACGACCAGGCCGACCCGGGCACCGAACAGGATATAAAGAACTTCCTTGTGCGAAGTGGCCTGCATCTTCGAGCTCATTCGAGCGATTTGCATACCGAGGAAAGCAAACATCAGACCACTCACCAGAGTGCCAACGATGCCTATAAGCCCATAGCCGGTGAAAAACTGCAGCACCTCCTGCCCGGAGGCAAAGCCGCCGCCAATCACTACGGACATGTAAGCAAGCGCAATCTGGATGGATTGTTTATTCATTACACTATTTCTCGTTCTTAGACTTATTAGGTGCACGGGAAACGAGAGCGAGCAGAAGTCCTCTCGATTCCATGGAGCGACAATATCCGTGGCAGCACAACAAACCGCTCTGGCTGGTTGTTTTGGGCAGGTATGCGACGCCGAGCGCAGTATAGGAAGTGTTGGCCAGCCATTTTCACCATATACACAGCCATATCTGGTGAAAACACGCTGTCAAAATCGATAGGGCACAGGGTTTATCTCGAACATGACAATATTGACCGCAAAAAGCCGCGACACATTTTGATACAAGTAGGCTTTTATAAATCAAGTACTTAGCGTGAGGCGCTCACAACAGCGAAAGCCTCATGCTCACAGCCGAGGTCAAAATCGAGATGTCCCGCCACTCGAAACGCCGTGGGGGGTTCCCACCTTCGGGGGGATGCGCCTATTGGTTCGCGGGCTTTGACGCGGCCTCATCAAGCTTGCGCTTGAGCCGCCTGAAATGGCCATTGACGATCAATTTATGAGCTGGACCAACCGGCAACATATAGAGACGGCCAAAAGCGTTATGCGTTACGACAGACGACGTGATCGTGAGCACACGATTTGTGATTGAAAGACAAACCATGACATCCAGATGCCGGTCACGCTCGGTCAAGACCAACAGTTCTGGAGCACTGTGCTCCACCAGAAAGAAATCAAGATGGTCACCTGCTTGCACAGCCCCTCGCTTGACCCCGGAAAACCCGCCGATGCGCTTCACACCAAAAAACGAAGAAATCACATCCCGTGTTCGGAAAGCCATGCGCATGAACCATCCCTGCTCGCCCGTCATGAGATTCCAGGCTTCAAGCGCAGTGATTTCAACAGGGAGCGGGAGCGATCTGCTGTCATGGTAATCAAGTTCGGACAGATTACGCAGAGTGTGAAGAGGTGGTGTGGCCATCAAATGCTATCTCCCTGATAGACGTGAAAGTCCTGTTTCTTGTCTTCTGGCGACTGACCAAGCGCTACTGAGCTCAGCGCCCCGGCTGCCATTGCGCATAGACTGAAAGCTGATCATCTTGCAGCCATGCAACGTCGTGCTCACCCCAAATATGGTACTGCGGTCGCACGCCGGGATCCTCGTCCAGGGTCGCCATCCGAACAATCACCGCCGAAGCGCCGATTCGTTCTGCCAACAGGTGGCAACCGCATAGAGAGCAAAAGCGACGCAGCTTCCCGGGGGAAGACTCGTAGTTGCTCAGCTTGTCCTGGCCCCTCGTCCAACGGAAATGCTCACGCAATACACCAGCAGTGGTGACGAATGCTGCAGCATGCGTTTTTCGACACGAGTGACAATGACAGTGGCTCACGGGCATGTCGATACGGTCAATTTCATATCCGATGGCACCGCACGCGCAGCTTCCTTTCATCACATGATCCTTTGTTCTGAGTTCTTTCGGGCAGGATGGGAGGTTTAGCATAAATCCTGCTGTTCGTAGTGCCGAACGCAGGTCAGCAGAGCAATGCGCAGGCGTCAGCTTGAACCCATTACAAAAGAGTGAAGTGAGAGAGCGAGCCTTGGTAAATGATGGGATTGATGTGACGTGATGCGGGGCTTTCCCAAACCCCAGAAACGACAAAGCCCGCCAAAAGGCGGGCTCTGCGGTGCAGCAATATGGCGGAGGCGATGGGATTCGAACTCATGGACCTGTTACAGTCGACGGTTTTCAAGACCGTTGCCTTAAACCACTCGGCCACACCTCCTAACGTTGTTTCGGGCGCCATAATACCTGAATGAAACACGTTGTCAAACTCTCTTGATCGCTTGTTTCAGAGCCTCTGCTATGATCTTTGCTACTTAACATTTCAAACCACAGGAGTATCGCCATGCGCGAACAGGATTACGCAGTTAATAACAGCGTGCAGGCCGAGCAGCTAGAGGTTAGTCGCGTCCTGCGCAACACATACGGTTTGCTGGCTCTTACCCTGGCTTTCAGCGGTGTGATGGCTTACGTCTCGCAGCAGATGCGGGTCGGCTACCCTAATATTTTTGTCGTCCTCATCGGTTTCTACGGCCTGTTCTTCTTGACGAACAAGCTGCGTGATTCGGCATGGGGCCTGGTGTCCGCTTTTGCCCTGACAGGTTTCATGGGTTTCCTGCTGGGCCCAATCCTTAACCGCTTCCTGGGCATGCAGGGCGGCGCTGAAGTCGTCAGTTCGGCATTTGCAATGACGGCTCTGGTGTTTGGCGGCCTGTCTGCCTATGTGCTGATTACCCGCAAGGACATGAGCTTCCTGGGCGGCTTCATCACTGCCGGCTTCTTTGTGCTGCTGGGCGCGACGCTGGCGAGCTTCTTCTTCCAGGTCAGCGGCCTGCAACTGGCGATCAGCGCAGGCTTCGTACTGTTCTCTTCGGTCTGCATCCTGTTCCAGACCAGCGCCATCATCCATGGCGGTGAGCGCAACTACATCATGGCCACCATCAGCCTTTATGTGTCGATCTACAACCTGTTCATCAGCCTGCTGCAAATTTTCGGCATCATGAGCCGCGACGACTGATAAACACCTGCTACACAAAAGCCCGCTTCGGCGGGCTTTTTGTTGTCTGCTGCAAGCA